>JAYVHE010000028.1:0-8287 GCA_043771495.1 Bdellovibrio sp.
TGCAAAGTGGTGGTCTATTTGTCGCCCAGAACTTTTCTGCGCCGTGTGGGGTTAGTCATACAACGATTGCGAATTATTTGAATGTGATGGAACAAACTCAAACCGCTTATGTGATTAGACCTTTTCACAATAACAAGGCCAAAGAAATAATCACAGCAGCAAAAGTTTATTTTTTTGATACTGGATTCATTAATTACTTTATGGGTCTAACATCAAACAACGAAACCCAAAAAGGGCATCTTTGGGAACATTTCGTGCTGAATGAACTATTAAGCCATTTCGATAAAGAAGACATTCACTATTGGCGCGACAAAGCTAAGCACGAAATTGATTTTGTAATCAAAAAACGCGGGCGTTTTCCAATGGGGATCGAATGCAAATGGAATCAAAATGAATTTCAAACAAAAAATTTAAAGGCCTTTCGATCAATTCACAAAGACGGAGTCAATGTTTTGATCGCGTCTGATATACAGCACATTCGAACTAAAAATATTTCTGGTTTCGATGTTGTATTGTATCCGCTCAGTAAGATTGATCAGTTACAAGAACTGATTAAGTGAAGCGCTGAAATAGAGCGGCTTGTTTCAGGATAGGAACTTCAAAGCCCGAATTGTTCAAGTCCAACATCTAGCTTGGCCTTTATTCTAATCAAATTTGTCGAAACTCATCTCGAAGTGTTGTTGAGCGAAGTCATCTTCGAAATGATGTTCATGCCTGGGCGGTCTGCGGGCTGGATAAAGTGGTGGCGGTTTTGTGGCAAGACCCATGTGTTCAAGGATCTTTCGAATAATTTACTTAGTACTGACTTTAGCGTCGTTACTGTGGTCCGGAATGGCGCTTAGACTCGGTGATCCCGTCCAGCGCGATCAGATAGGCCAGATACCAAACACATCCGTCGCTGGAGAATTTGGCCCCTCATTTCCTTGTGGTATCCAGTACAAAATATAATACTTGTAACCAACGACTCCATATTCGCTGGAAGCCAGGCTTCCAAAGTTGTGCCATTTGAAAAACCACCTATACTCCTTACCATTTAATGGGAATTGCACACCTGACTAAAATACATTGGACAGCAACAGACCGGGATTTTTCGTACCAAAATAAGAATACAGGAACCTATGGAATTAAAGGGTGTAAAAAATCGGACGTTTTTAATAGTAATTTATCGTAAAAAGGATTCTGCCAAGTCACTGGCGCCAACGGCACAACATCTAGGGGACCACGTTGAATATTGTCATGAAAAACGCCAGCTCCCTGCGAGTAGCTAACAAGTGAAACTATCTTTGGGTTAGCTTTTTGAAAATCAACTAATGTCCGATGCGAAATAACATCGTCGTCTTCCGTTGAAAATAATAAAGTCGGAGTTTTGAAATTTTGATACAGCAGTTTTCGGTTGTCGTCGTTAGGACCAAAAATGGATCGATTTAATTGCATCACTAAAACCCCAGCTCGAGCGGGCTTTTTGTAGTTATCATAGTCCTGGTCGATGCCGGTCTTTTCTTGTTGCCTCAAATTAAAAAAGCGACCCAGCCGGGTCAGCAAAATAGTTTTCGGCGTTAATTTCAAGGCCGGCGAAAATAAAATTAAAGCCTTCACTTTTTCGGGATATTGATTAGCTATGTTAAAGGCCAATAGACCACCCGTCGAGTGTCCGACTAGAATTAAACTTTCGCCCAAATTTAGAGCTAATTCGAAAAGCTCCTGTGTCTGCTGAATCCAATTTGAATAACTCATTTGGTGAAAAGCAGACTCATTTTTTTGCCAATGGCCGGCGAGTAGCGGAGCCACGACGTTGCAGCCCTGTTTAAAAAAGTGTTCTGAAACTCCTTGTTGATCCAATGGGGATTGAAAAAGACCGTGAAGTTGAAGCACAACACATTTTTGCTTTTGTCCGTGCAAATAAATTTTATGATTTCGGTTTGAATGTAAAATATCATCTTGTTGTGCTTCGGCCATACGGGCTAGCTTTGAAACTGTTATTGCATAGCCAAAGTTCGTGTCAGCAGCCTGTCCTATCAGGGGGATTAAACAGAAAAGGGCTGCGACCAGTTTGTAGACAGTCTGACAATACAGGGAAATAGAATTAATTTTATTCAACCTAATGTTCAAATAGGCCTCTCTTGAATTCGATTTTGATCTATTGCCATTTTTATGCAATTTTGAGACTTAAAAAATAGGCTTTATTTCAAACGCATTTACTGGTTTGATAAGGGCCATGATTAAACTTAGCGACGTTCATTTTAAATACGCGAATAAGATTATTTTTCAGAATCTGTCCGTCGAATTTAAAAAAGATTTATTTTATTGTGTACTGGGTCCTAGTGGCCAAGGTAAATCGACCTTACTAAAAATGATCGCAGGTTATATCCAGCCGCAAACGGGTCTTGTGCAGGCCCCAAAAACCTGTGGTTTCGTTCTTCAGGGTGGAAGTTTATTTAATCACTTAAAAGTTGGTGACAACGTTTCTATCCAAGCCGGGCAGCAACAATGGACGCCAGAAAAAATCAATACACGACTGGACCAATTGTGCGAATTAACCCGTTTTCCCGTTGATTTATTGAATCAGTATCCCAATGAACTTAGTGGCGGACAAAAGCAAAGAGCGGCCATCATGCGAGCTCTATTTATGGACCCCGATTTAATTTTATTGGACGAGGCTTTTAATGGTTTAGATTTAATTTTGAAAGTGGATTTGTTGAACGAACTGAAAGTGATTTTCAAAACTTTAAAAAAGACGGTCATCATGGTGACGCACGACCTTATCGAAGCGCGAGTGTTCGCGGATCAAGTTCTAATCCTTGAAAAAGGTGACTTAGTAGAAAATTCAAGTTGCAACGATTTTTTCAAATCACCACAATCTGATTTCGGTCGAAAGCTGATAAAAGCCAAGGAATTCGGACAAAACTTATTATGAAAACAAAAATTATTTTAGCTGTCTTTTTTTCTGGTCTATTTTTTACACTCAATTGTTGGTCGCAGAAGCCGGCTCGTATTGGCTCTAAAATTTTCACGGAAGGCTATATTCTGGCCGAGATTCTGGCTGTGCAACTTGAAAAAAATAACTTCAAAGTTGAACGGCTAGGTGGGCTAGGCGCTACGGGTATTACCGAAGCGGCCATGAAGCAAAAAGACATTGATCTGATTGTTGATTATTCTGGTTCGGTGGCCAAAGCTTTTTTAAATTCTAGTGACAACATCCCTCATGACCAAATGAAAGTTAAACTCAATGAAATGGGTTTTGATATTTCGCGGCCATTAGGTTTTAACAACACCTATGCTTTAGCTGTTTCAAAAAAATATGCCGAGAAAAATAATATTAAAACCATTTCTGACTTGAATAAAATCAGTTCAATTAAAGCCGCGTTCACGTCTGAGTTCACCCAAAGAAAAGAAAATTGGGCTGGCTTAAAGAATAAGTACAATTTAAATCAATTTGAAATTTTTGAAATGGATCATCAACTGGCCTATGAAGCCATAAAGTCTGAAAAAGTCGACATCGTCGAGGCCTATTCAACTGATGCTAAATTAAAGCAATATGATCTTTTAGTTTTGCAAGATGATCAAAATTATTTTCCCCGTTACGACGGGATTGTGATGACCCATTTAGATTGGAAAAATAAAAATCTCGACGCCTGGAAAGTCATCCAACAACTGGAAGATCAATTCAATGACGAAATCATGACCGATCTCAACAGCCAGGCCGACTTCGACAAAAAGACGTTTAATCAAATTGCGTCTGAATTTTTAAAGGTGAAAGCGCAAAATAAGACGTCAGCTTTTTGGCAACAAATCACAAAAGCGACTTTCGAGCATCTAGGGTTGGTCTTGATTCCCTTGGGCCTTGCTTTTTTGATTGGGGTCCCTTTGGCGTTCGTCTCTTTTAGCTCGCCAAGGCTTCATTCTCCACTTGGTGTTGTGGCCTCAGTTTTTCAAACGATACCGGCTTTAGCTTTTTTGGCCTTATTAGTGCCGGTTTTAGGAATTGGTGGGGCTCCGGCGCTAGTGGTTTTAACTTTGTACGCTTTGTTGCCGATCTATTTGGGGGCCTATCGGGGGTTTCAAGCGTATACCGAAGAGGTGCATTTGATGTGTCATACATTAAATTTAGAGCCTTGGTTCAAATTTAAAAAAATTCAATGGCCCAGGGCTTTGCCAGCAGTGCTAACAGGTTTACAAACTGCGGCTATATCCACAGTCGCATCAGCCACCTTGGCGGCTTTGATTGGTTCGGGTGGCTATGGAAAAATGATCATCGCAGGTTTAGCGGTGAATGATATGAAAGTGGTTTTAATGGGAGCCGTACCGGCCGCAATCATGGCCATTTTATTTCAATTTATTTTTGATTATGTAAACCGAACTTACTTAAAAAACTATTTCTAAAATCGTCGACCTGAGGATCGTGAAATTAAGCGGCTTGATTCTCATAAGTACACAAGTCTCGGAATAGAAAAGTTTTTACATTTACGCTAATTATAATTGAGGATAGGAACTTCAAAGCCCGAATTGTTCAAGTCCAACATCTAGCTTTGCCTTCTTTTTTAAGTCGCACAACAAAGAAAATTCATCGCTCAATTCAGAACTTAATGGACCAACTTCGTTCACTCCCATCAGCCAAATTCTTTGACTAATGGCGGCCAAACAGCGGCTACTGTTTGAACCCCTTTTACCGAGACCATTAGCTCCGTTTTCAAAAATGGTTGAAAAAAATGAACCACAAATTTAAATTAAATTTAATCATGATTTTAAAAAAGTGATTTCATTGTGTGCTGAAAAAAAAACGGATCGGTCTGTCTCAGTTTTGTTTTTGTAAAATAAATTGGATTTGGCTCAATCGGCTGCCTCCCATGGAGGTTTGATCAAAACAAGCACCCAAATAATAGAATAAGCGCGACCATACAACCTCAAATTGAGTATCACGAAATAGGCGGCTGGTGCGTTTGAACCATTTCCACATCTTACGACTCCAATAGGACGAGCGATGTGAGTAAATAGCGTAGTCAAAATTATGATCTTGCAGTTTTAAGCTGATGAGCTTGGCGTCAACAGTAGAAATCAGTTCTAAAATATTAATTGATTTCGACGACCAAGACTTCGATTTTGAAATGGTGAAGGTCCACTTGTGATCCGAGTTAAATCGACTTGGAAATACGCCCTGTTCATAAAGATCCTCGTCCGGAACAAGGATGAATAAATAGCCACCGGGCTTCAAAATTTTAAACCATTCTTTCAGTGCTAAATAGGGATCTTTCATGTGTTCAAGACAGTGCGACGAAAACACAAAGTCTTTTGGCTCTTTAATATATTCACTAATGCGATTAGCATCCCCATGTTCAAGATCAAAGGGCTGAACAGTGTCAAAAACGGGATCTTTTCCACAACCGATATCTATTCCGTTACCGATCAGGTATTTGACTTCAGAATCCGTCCAAATTTTTTTTGTTTTAGAGGTCTCGTTTGACATACCGGGCAAGTAAAACCTATTTCAATTTGTCGATCAAGCAAATACAATGCTCTCGAGCGGGCGCAGCAATGACTGGGCGCTTAAACTTCGGCGGATAGAACGAATTAAGCCAGTCACTACAGTAGTCAATATTGGTTCAATTCGGATGAAAAAACGAACCAGCACCGACGTTATAAAACACTGAAATATTTAGCTTCCGGGTGGTTAAAGTAAAATCCCGAAACGCTTGAACCCGGGTACATGGCGTAGGTTTCCGTTAGCCGCACTCCCATCTGTTTTTCGACGTCCAATAGATTCCAGATTTTTGATTTTTCTTCGTGCCTCGGGCAAGCCGGGTAGCCTGGAGCTGGGCGAATTCCTCGGTATTTTTCCCCTAACAGATCCGTCGTATTTAAATCTTCAGTGTTTCCAAAACCAAAAATTTCCCGAACTTTTTTATGGGTTATTTCTGCCAAAGCTTCTGCAAAGCGATCTGAAATTGATTTGATCAAAATAGAATTATAATCATCACCATTATTTTCAAAAGTTTTTGCATAATCTTCGATTTCAGTTCCCGCAGTGACAACAAACATTCCCATATAATCAACGCGATTTACAGCTTTAGGAGCCACAAAATCGGCCAAGCAATAGTGAACATTGTTGTTCACAGTTTTCAATCTGAGCTGTCGGTCAAAGTAAACACTCTCTAAACGTTGATAGTTGTCATTAAATAGGTGAACGTTTTCATTCTCGGACTGGGCTTTAAACACGCCAGCACGCGATTTAAATTGGGGAATATTCAGTCGATTAAGAGTTTCTATCATTTTTAAAGCGTCGATATGTAACTTCTTGGCTTCAGTTCCATATTTTTCGGAATTTAATATATTTGGAAATGTGCCCTTCATACCCCAAGTCCAAAAGAAAGGACTCCAGTCGATATAGTCTTTAATGTCGTCAATGGTGAAGTTAAAATCAAAAGCTCCTGTTTTGCTTGGTTTAGCGATATCAACAGCAGCCCAGTCGCAGGTGTATTTATGTTCTCGGGCTTTTTCTAAACTGACCGTATCGATCACATTTTTAGAATCTAAATAATGTTGTCGCGTGACTGAATACGTTTTTTTAATATCGGCTCTATGTTGTCCGGAGTGTTCAGCGTTTAATACTTTCGAACAAATCTCAGCAACTAACGAGGCATCGGCAACATGAATAACGGGAGCGCTATAGTGTGGATCTAATTTAACAGCCGTATGAACTCGAGATGTTGTAGCGCCTCCGATAAGTACTGGCGTGTTCATTTGACGTCGTTCCATCTCCTGCAGGTTATGCTGCATTTCATCTAAAGACGGCGTGATCAATCCGCTAAAACCAATTAGGTCCGGCTTAATTTCTGCGGCGGCGTCCATAATTTTTTGACAAGAGACCATAACCCCTAAATCAATAACTTTATAACCGTTACAAGACAGAACGACCGAGACAATATTTTTACCGATATCGTGAACATCGCCTTTAACAGTCGCTATTAGCACCGTTTTTTGCTTGGTTTCGCCAGATAGGCTTTTTTGGGCCTCCATGTATGGATTCAAATAAGCCACCGCTTTTTTCATCACGCGCGCACTTTTAACAACTTGAGGCAAAAACATTTTACCAGCGCCAAACAATTCGCCAACGACTTTCATGCCGTTCATTAATGGGCCTTCGATCACGTCCAATGGACGAGCTAAAGAGTGTCTGGCTTCTTCCGTATCGACTTCGATAAAGTCATCAACTCCTTTTACTAAGGCAAACGTAATACGTTCTTGCAAAGGTTGAAGTCGCCAATCAAGAACTTTTTGCTGAATCGTGCCGGCATCAATTTTTTTAATCGATTCAGCAAACTTAATTAGATCTTCAGTCGCGTTTGAGTGTTTATTTAAAACAACATTTTCGCATTTTTCTTTCAGAGCAGGTTCAATATTTTGATAGTCTCCAAGTAAACCCGCATTAACTATGCCCATGTCTAATCCGGCTTGAATAGCATGGTATAAAAAGATCGTGTGCAACGCTTCACGAACAATGTTGTTTCCACGAAAGCTAAATGACAGATTCGACACTCCGCCACTAGTGAACGCGTAGGGACAGGTTTTTTTAATTTCACGAACAGCTTCAATAAAGTTTACGGCGTAGCTGTTGTGTTCATCGATTCCTGTACCAACGGTTAATATATTACTATCAAAAATAATATCGGCAGGATCAAAATTTAGTTTTTCTATTAGTAATTTATAGGCCCGCTGGCAAATACGGACTTTTTCTTCTTTTGTAGCGGCTTGACCTTGTTCATCGAATGCCATGATCACGATAGCGGCGCCGTATCTTTGGCAAAGTGCGGCCTGCTTTAAAAAGCTGGCTTCGCCTTCTTTTAACGAGAGGGAATTTACGACGGCTTTTCCCTGAACACATTTTAGTCCGGCTTCAATAACGTCCCATTTAGACGAGTCGATCATAAACGGAATTTTTGCAATATCGGGTTCGCTGGCGATTAAATTCAAAAAGTGCGTCATCGCTTTTTGCCCATCAATCAAAGCTTCATCAAAATTAACATCTAAAATATTGGCGCCATTTTCAACCTGTTGTTTGGCCACCGAGACGGCTTCGCTGTATTTTTCTTCTTTAATGAGTCTGGCAAATTTTGGTGAGCCCGTAACGTTAGTTCGTTCGCCAATTATTGTGAAGTTTGTGACTAAATCCCAAGAAAGATTTAATGGTTCTAAACCGGACAAGCGCATTTTTTTTGGAATTTCAGATTTGGGTCGAGGTTTTTGACCACTGAGAACTTCAGCGATTTTTTCGATATGCGCCGGCGTTGTTCCG
>JAYVHE010000029.1:0-6282 GCA_043771495.1 Bdellovibrio sp.
AGTTTGTGGAGCTGCTAGATCACTAAGGCATTTGCCAAGAAACTTGAACCGCGCCGCTCCAACTGACTGAACGGGTTTTACCTTGTGTCGTTATAGAAAACGAACAAGCACTTGGATCCGTGTTCACGTAGTTTCCATCATTAACAAATGCAAGTCGCGTATTGTTTCCGCTGACCGTATCTGAAACTGACGCTAAAATTTGGCCGTTCTCTAAACGTAATAAAACTTCTTTGTTTGCGACAGTAATTCCGCAGGGTCTGATTACATCTGCAATTTGATAAGGGCTAGCCGGTGCCGCCATTCCATTCATACCATTACAAATTGTTGCTGATTGTTGATTGGGAAGCAACGTTGTGTAGATCCCTTGATCGTTAACATCTAAAGCCATCATGATCACTGAACCACCATTAGGGCAGATTTGTGTATTCGCAGAAACTATACTGAAAACCGCATTGTGCCCGTTCGCTCCTGCCGGACCACCTGCTCCAGTCGCTCCCGTTGCGCCAGTTCCACCATCACATAAAACAGTTGTTTGCGTAATTTCAGAGGCGTCTAATGTATTATTTTTATTTAAATCAACGCCAGTACTTAATTGAACTCCCGAGTTACTAGCGCAGCCTTCAGATTCAAGCGTGATTCGATTCATCGAAATCATTGCGTTCGCACCATTTTCGCCATTGGCTCCGGTCGCGCCAGTTGCACCGGTTGCTCCAGTACAAACTGCTTGTGAAGATAAAATTTCTTCAGATTCATCGAGCTGAAAGTTATTGTTGTCGTCGGTGTAAACGGCGTAAAGTTTTCCACCTGAAGGACATTGCTCACCAGAGGCCTCAAGGACGGCAATCAACTGTTTGCCATTAAGTACGATTGCGTTAGCATTAACGCTGTCTTCATCTTTTAAATCGCCAATTTTAGTTTTTGCACAATTCTGAAAAAGAAAGAGTGCCAGAGAACTTGTTAAAACAACGGCTGTGAAAATAAGAGATTTTTTAGGCAGGGTCACATTTGGCTTCATTTAAATGCTCGCTTTGTTAATACTTTTTTGACAACGGTCCGGACCTATCGAAAAATAGGAAGAACAACATTCATTAATTATGACTGAGAAATGAAAAAATGCGAAGAAAAATTGTTTCACTATTGTGTTTCGTTTTGACCCTGTTTACGACGAAAGGCCAAGCCAATATCAATGGATCCACGTTACAAAGTTTTAATCCAACTTCAAGTAACGGAAGTTTTGTGACGGTGCAATCGGCCCAGGTCTTAAAGCCGGGTCAACTCAATATAGGCGGTTTTTTAGACCAAGCCAAAAACACACTTCCACCAGCTTTGGATGCCTTTGACAGCAAATTTGAAGTGAGTAACGAAATGTTATCTTCTGAACTGCATTTTGCAGTCGGTGTGATTCCGAACTTAGAAGTCGGCGCGAATGTGGGTTATATTTTAAATGCCTCTGTTGATAAAGATCCTTTCGCTGAATATTACAAAGTTCGCGGATTGACCGATTTTCGCATCAACACAAAATTAAAATTTTTCGAGAAAGAAAACTGGCATTTCGCAGCCAACTTAATTGCGGACTTTCCACAAATTGAAAACGATCAGTTTTACGGAAGCGGCGATGTTCCACTTTATGCGTTGGAATTAATTACGTCAGTGCACGACGGACAATGGGCCTGGGGTGCAAACTTAGGTTACAACGTTCGTCCTAACGGGCCAAAAATTCCGGGCGGGGCCTATGAACCCGTCGGCGATACTTTGATGGGCTCATTGGCCTTGGCTCACCAATTCTTAGATACAAAATGGACGGCCGTCGGCGAATTATGGGGAGCTCAACCCACTCAAAGTACGGCCAATTATTCGCGAATGGATTTAACTGCGACCGAAATTTTATTAGGTGCAAAATTCAAAACGCTCGAAGCTTTAGAATGGCAAGCGGGTTTAACCCACGGAACCCGCGGCGGTATTAGTACACCAGACAATCGAATTTATTTAGGTGTAAATTATTTATTTGAACTCTGGAGAAAAGATCTGCCACCAGTTCCGCCTGTGGTTGTGGAAGCACCGGCACCAAAACCTGCTCCAGTTCCTGTGCGGGCTCCCGAAGTTGGAAATTTTGTGATTAGCACTATTAATTTTAAAACAAATTCGGCAGAAATTTCTTCGGAGTACGCTTCGTACTTACGAACTTTTGCAACATTTGTTCGCTTAAAACCATCTTATAAGTCGGTCACGATCAGAGGGTATACGGATAGTACGGGCACTAAAGAATACAATTTAAAATTAAGTTTGAGACGCGCTAACGCCATTAGGGACTTCTTAGTTAAAGAGGGTCGGTTGTCCGAAGATAAAATGATCACGATAGGATTCGGGATCGAAAACCCGATTGCGACAAATAAGTCTAAAGAAGGACGTCAGCTCAATCGCCGGATTGAACTTTTGGTTGAAGAATAATTTCGATCGAATATCCCCAAGTTTGCGAGCCCACCTGTGATTGTAAAATCACCGGAATAAAAAAATAAGGTGCTTGAAATCTGGTGATTAAATAAATACTTACTTTGAAAGTCCCAAACCCCAGTGGGGGTTGGTGGGGGAGCAAAAGCGGCTTGAGCGGGGCGACAAACAAAGCTTAATAGTGCCAGGGCTAATAAAGTTTTCATTGTTTTAGGCTAACTCGAAATACATCCAAGACTAAAGCGTAAAATAAAATACGAAAATTAAACGATACCCTTAAGTCCTGATGACGGCTTCATGACGACCTGGTAGACTAATCCAATGTCAATAAACTCTCAAAAAGACCTTGATGCCTTAAGAAAAATCGTAGCCCGCTGTCTGCAGCACATGCACGCACAGCTTGAGCCCGGAATCTTGACGGCTCAGTACGAACACACCATGGTGATTACCAAAGGTAAGCCATTAATCATGACGTTACCGGCGTGATGACCAGTGTATAACTTAATTTGTTTTACAATTTTTTTATTTGCAGTTTCAGCCTGTGGCACCATGCCACAAAAGAATTTAGATAGTCTTCGGCAAGTTCCTGCCGATAAAATTCATGCGTCTGAGAAAGCGTTACTCGAGAAAAATCCTCAGCAGCTTATTCTTAGCAAACAAAGTGTCGACTTTAAGTTCTCTACCTTAAGTCCAGTTGTTAAAACAGATTTTGGTCCTTCGCCAGCAGCACCGATAAAACTTATTAATGATAAATCGCAAAAATATTTAATCGTTTGGTCATGGCTTAGTAAAGCAGCCATTGGAAAAGTCAGTGTCACGTTTCCAAAATTAACAGTTTTTGATTCTAAAATGAATATTCATAAAATTACTTTGATTCAAACGGGCGAAGAAAATGGCTGCGGGTTAACCCGCTGTCGCAAAATGGTTTACGACATTACTTCACTGCCCAGTGGAAGCTACGATATTGTTTTAGTTCCAATTGTTGAAGATCCAGAAAAAGCCCTTATGCTAAGTACAATAACTAATGGAACTTTGTATCCTCCGGAAGTTCCGCTATATGCAGATTACTTCGGCGATGCTCGTGTTAGCTTGGAATCAAAATTACCATTTGAAAAAATCGATTAAATTCTAAGACCAGCTCCCAGACAATGACCCGACTTCAAGCACTCACTAACATAAATCGAGCCAAAATTATCAAAATTTCAATTGAAATTATCATAAAAAGTCATTCACTTCACTTTCGAAAAAAACAGTGGTAGCAAGAGTCATGAAATCAATTAATGTGTTTATTTTTGCGATAGTGTCTTTGACTGTTTGTGCGGAAGTCTCTCAGGCTGAGACTTGTGTGCAAATCGAAGCAGTGCGACAAGTTGTGATTCTTCCGCCAACGGGTGGTGCTAATGCGGCCATGAAGTCACTTTGTTAGATTACGGTCAGCCCTCGGGATTGACATCTGATTAGGGAGTTTATGATCGAATCAGTCGCGAAGTTCTTAGTGAAATCAATCGATTCCTTTTTGAAAATCCAAAGCCGACCTCAATCATTGGCGCAAGCCTTGGTGGACTTTATGCCTCAATGGCCTATGGCTATTCATTAAGGGAACAAACCGAATTTGAATCCTTGAATTGGATCGATAGTTTGGTTTTAACGGTTGCGGGCGGCTCGTTGGCAGACGTCTTAAGTTATTCTGAACAAGAAGGAGTCGTCGAGCAGAGGGAGCTGCGCTTTGAAGAACTGAATTTTGAATCCATCGAAGACTATTCAGCCGAGCTTGAAAAAAATATTTTTTACGACCCTTTGAAGTGGGCGACTCCTGAAGCTCGCGATCATGTTCTGATGTTTAATTCAGTCAATGACGACGTCGTGCCCTCGTTCACACAAGAAGCACTTTGGCAAGCATGGGGCGAGCCCGAGATCGAGTATTTTTCAACGAATCATCCCCTAAGTATTGCGCGAGCCTATTTTTTAAAAGTTAATCGCATCGATGATTTTTTAAATTACTGGTAGTAAACTGCTGCATGTATTTTAAATCAATATAGTTTTTCAGTTGTCGAGCTAATCGTCCTTCGAATGTTATAGGTCCGCGAACTAGTCGGGCGCCGTATTGGCTAGAAATCAAAATATTCATTTGGTGCTTGGACGGGTGATAATCAATCAGATCTTCATCTTGAATTAGTTTTCTGAGGTTTTTTGCCAAATGGCGACCTTGATAGACAGCGATCACGCCCGATTTCGGAAGATTTGGGTAGTCCTTCATTTGTGCACAATCTCCAACAGCAAAAATATTTTTTTCTAATAATAATTTACGATTAACCGGATTTTTTGTGAAATCGGGTCGATCGTTAGGAAGAGCTATAAATACTTTATCAAAAGTAATTTTTTCCGCGGTTTTTAATAAAAGATATTTTGGAAAAACTTTTGATATTTTTTCGTTTAAATGCACGCGAATCGAAATTTTCTGTAGCGATTTTAGTATTTGCTGCGAAATCTTTTCTGAATACTGTTGGCAAATTCGATCCGCATCTGTAACCACATGAACTTGCGCCTTGAGTGCTTTGTTGCGATTAAGTCTTATTTTTAGCGCGGTGGCCACTTCGACCGCTACGGGTCCTCCGCCAACAACTACAAAACTTGGGTTCTGGCCATGACTACAAAGACGCTGGATTTCGTGCCATTGAAGTACAAATTCAGAAATTGGTTTTATGTAAACAGTGTTAAATGGATCTTCGCTGTCAATTTTTTTGGGCTTTCCGCCGACGTCAATCGAGAGAATATCAAAGTTCAAGGCAAGGCCGCTTGCAAAGTTGGCGACTTTGTCTTCTGGATTAAATGAAACGAGCCGGTCGTTTATAAATTTTACTCCTTTAGAGACTGCGTACTGGGCCGATTGAATAATCAATGAATCGACCAAAATATCTCCCATGATGAGTCGGGGTAAAAGGCCCGAGTAGTAACTGATCGGCTCCGGCGAGATTAAGGTATATTGATTCGTACTTGTTTCCTTTTGGGAAAGCTTCTTTAAAACTTCAAGGTGGCTGTGGCCATTTCCTATCAATAGAATATGTTTCAAAGATAATCCTTTTTCATGCAATGTTCCAGCCATCAGCTGCAAAATATTTTATACAGAGAAAAAACTAACTTCTTCATTTTTGGATCATAAATTCGATAGCACACAAACAGACCCCGCTTTTCAGAGGTCAACAGTCCTTCAAGTTTCATCAGTTTCAAGAATTGTGAAATAGAAGATTGCGAACCACCGCAAAGAGTTTCTAGTTCGCCAACAGTTTTTTCTCCGTCGGCCAGATGACACAAAAGCATGAGTCTTTGAGGATGAGAAATGGCTTTCAAAATTGCGGCGACGTTGTTGCATTTGTTCTTCATCTCAAGTGCAGAAATGGTCCCTTGACTTTTCATATTAATATATCATAATATACTTATGTTAAGAAATCAAGAAATAAAAAACAAGAGGTCGGTGATGAAAAAGAATCTAATATTTCAACAACTGTTCGAGGCTCAGAGTTCGACCTATACCTATCTGCTTGCGGATGCCGCCTCAAAAGAAGCCGTTTTGATTGACACTGTGATCGAGACAGTCGATCGGGATTTAAAACTTATAGAAGAGCTGGGTTTAAAACTGGTTTATGTTCTTGATACGCATATCCATGCAGATCATGTGACTGGCGCTGGCGAAATTAGAAAAAGAACCGGCGTCAAAACCGCCGTACCTAAAACAGCAAGTGTTCCCTGCGCCGACTTGAATCTGAGCGACGGCGATGAATTAAGATTCGGACAATTCACAATAAAAACTTTAGAAACGCCAGGACACACGGATGC
>JAYVHE010000030.1:0-6974 GCA_043771495.1 Bdellovibrio sp.
AAAGTTGGTCGAACTGCTGAAGTCGTTTGTCGGACTGCAATTTGCTGGTCTTACTATGACATGGATAAGTTTCGATTGCTTTTAAAAGAGGCCATAGAACTAAATCCAAAGCACCCACGTCTCAACTATATTTTAGGCATCGAAGCTGTCAATTCAGAGGAATACGATAGGGCGATATTATTATATCAAACGGCCATTTATAGCTATCCTCATGAGGATAAGTTTCATTTAAACGAAACTTATAATAATTTGGGAACGGCCTTCTTTAAGCTGAAACGATATAAGGAGGCAAAAGAAGTTTGGGAAAAAGGATTGGTCTTATTTCCAACTGATAAAATGACGAAGAATAATCTTTTAAAATATATTTATGATAATCCAGCCATTCCTAAAGACCTTCAAGAAATCAGCCCTTTCATCAAAAAGTACTTGGATAAGTGGCCTTCAAGATGAAAGTACAAAAATTAAAACTCGACAAGAAATTTCAAGCTTGTCTTGCTGATGATAATGATGAAATTTTTCCAAATGGATTCTTCCAGTTTAACATCACAAAAATGATCGAATTTATTTCTCAGAATCAAGATCAATTCAGTGTAGAAAATATCGCCATTGAAACTTATCGTAAATTTGTTTCACCGAATCTAGATGAAGAAACAATTCAAAAGGCACAAACTTTAAAACCAATAATTTTGGCAGAAATTAGTCCTGGGAATTATAACGTTATCGACGGCAACCACAGATTAGAAAAAGCATTTCGTGATGGGCTTAAAGAAATTTCAGCTTATAGGTTAACGGTAGATCAGCACCAGAAATTTCTAACTTCGATTAAATCTTACGAGGCCTACGTGCGATACTGGAATCAAAAAGTAGAGGACAGCAAAGGGTAATAAAGTTCTTTATTCATTTTGATCGGTCGCTGCCAACAAGTTGTTGGTTCAACCACTTAAACGAAACGCCACCATGCTGATGAGCTATGGCAGCCTCGCGCCCAACACAACCAGTTGCTTCAACCAAAGTACCTGCAACACCAAGCGCAATGGCTAGTAAAAAAATACTTCGAATAAATTGAACAACACCCATCATAAAACCTCCATTTTTAAAAAGGCCCTATGACAAGTTAATTTGAATCGCGACGAAGAAGCGGCTCTACACTAGCCAGAAATTCACCTTCAAAAGTAGCCAACGTGTAGCCAAAAAGTAGCCAAACTCTGTGATGATCGGTGATTTTCTGTGACGTTTTCAAAAATCTAATAAAGCTAAGTTGTTGAAACCTTTGTCTATTATTTTCGATGGGTTATCTAATCTTGAAGGCCAATTGAAGAATCAATTGGAGGTGGGTGAGGGCTTCGCACCCCCGTACAAGCTTTTGCAGAGCCTTGCCTAACTCCTCGGCCAACCCACCATCGAAGAAGTTCTTTCAAATTAGAAGAGCGCCCTAAAATTGTCAATGACCGTGCTCTAATGCTTCAAATGAATTCACAGTAAAGAATGCTGCTTTTTTAAGGTGGTCTAGTTCTACCTCTGAATTCATCGATTCAAAGGCATAGACTTGGGCCATTTTTTTTAACCAAAGCTCCCGTCTTTTAGGAATATCGGAGTAGTGTTTTTCAAAAATGACTACATTAGAATCATTTAATTGCAGTTCTGAGTAATGGCGATCGCAAGAGTTCTGATAAAATTTTTTAATGCGCTGATAAATGATTTCTGCCGAGACCACTCGTTTTTGTTTTTTAGTTGGGTAAAAATAGAAAATCCCAAAGCGATCAAGTATGGGCCCCGACAAGCGATCCAAATAGCGCTGGCATTTAGTTCGGGAAAACCGACAGCTGATGGTTGTGTCTTTGGGAATCCACTTCCCGCAAGGACACAAGTTGGTGGTCGCCGCCACTTGAAAATCATTTTCAAATTCGCGGCGTGATCCGGCACGACTGAGTTCTAACGAATCCCCCATCATGGGGCCGCGCAAAAGTTCAATGATTTGCGAATTGAATTCTAGAAACTCATCCATGATCAGTAAGCCGTCTTGAACGCGCTCGATATCGCCGCCATATAAAGTAGTGCCGCCACCCAAAAAACCGCCCACCGTAATTGAATGATGGGGCGACAGCACAGTCTTCGGCTGTTGGTTTTTTGAGGACGGTAAAAAATAACGTAAACTTTTTGCCAGTGAGGTTTTACCAGCCCCCGCAGAGCCTGAAAGTAAAATATGGGCTCCCGTGGTCGCCGCCAAAAAAATAATTTCGGCTTCGTCTTTGGTGAACACCGCATTTTTTAAAAAATGATCGCGCTCTTCAGCGACTTTTTTTAAACGCTGTTCTAAACCGTCATTTTTAAAAAGTGTTTTTTCGCTAGCCAAAGTTTGCAATGCAAAAACATTTCTATCAGACAGCGTAGAATTACTGGGCACAATCCCCGTCAAAATAAAATTTTGATCCGATGGGAGTAGCGAGCCCACAAATTTAATGAGATCCGGCGGTGCCTTGATCTGCCCGCTTAATTCCAATTCGCCGTAAATAATTGTGTTTGCATAATCCACCACAAAATCTTTTTGCCCCGTTAAATGTAAAAGTCCCACCGCCACGGCCAGTTCCAACCCTTTAGACGATTTTCTTAAATGGGTGGGACTAATATTAACAATGACTTGTTGATTGATCGGAAATTTGTAGCCACTAGATTTTAAGGCCGACTTAATCCGAAAAAAACTTTCCTTGATTTGCTTGTCTGCAAGGCCCAAAAAATGGATCTGCGGAATTCCGGCCATCAGTTCAATTTCGATTTCAGCTTTGATCAGGCGATGTTGGTGTTCGATCAGACTTAGTATTTTCATACCACAACTCATGCAAGAAAAATTTACTCACAATAAAGCTCATATTAGAAATTACTATAATCGATCGACGAGATTCGGAAATCAGTCGCTACTGAAGTTTTGGGTTATGACGATCTTTCCAAACTTTGACGAAACCAAAATAAAAACTGCCAATAATAATTGATAAAGGAAGCCCCACCAAAGACAACCAATACATCGGTTTCCCGAGCCAATCAAAAGCGTCACGGGCTTCGCCGTTAAAGGCATAATTTGAAAGTGTCCCAGCCACCGCACCAAAAAGAAAAACAAGTGGTGGAATTATTAATCCAGCTGAAACAAATGACTGCCCCCAGGATTTACGGTCAAAGAAAACTCCTGCGGCGAGCGTTGCAAAGACGCCAATCAAAATAGGATAAAGTCCGTAATACTTTCCCTTAATAGCAAATAAATCAAAAAAACTATTTCCCATGACTGAATAACCCACAAGGGCTGCAAACATTATTCCGATGCTAGCGCCAATCAGAAAATAATTTCTCACGATGTTCCATCGCTATTCACAGCTAGACTTCTTTAATTTTAGAAAGCGGATGAAAGTCATCAACAGCTTTGGTCGAAGAAGCCGTCGTTACGGATGTATAAATTTGAGTGGTTTGAATACTTGAGTGACCTAAAATTAATTGGATCGATCGCAAATCAGCGCCGCCCTCTAAAAGCGAAGTCGCACAACCATGACGGAAACGATGCGGGTGCACAGGCTCTGTAAAACCAGTCTTCGTTGACCACGCGGCTAACCAACGCCAAATATCAATCCGCGACGGCCGATGGCCACGGTCATTCAGGATCAATGCGTTTGTGTTTTCTTTTTTAATTAAATAATTTCTTGAGCGAGTTAAATAAAGTTCTAAAACATCGTACAATGTTTGGGTCAACGGCACGATTCTCTCTTTTTGCCCTTTACCAACGATCTTGACCCAACGTTCGGTTGGTGAAAAATCATTAAGGTCTAAACTAATTAATTCACTCACTCGACAGCCCAGGCCATACAAAAATAAAAGCGTCAGCTGATTACGAATTGTGTGAGGCTCGCTGTCAATTTTTGATGAAGCTAATAGTCTTTCAAATTCAATTTGCGTGAGCGGTTTTGGTAACGTCGTTTTTACTTTTGGTGGTCGCAACTCGCGCAGGTCCGGAGACGCCACAGCATTGGCTTCACAATATTTTAAATACGTGCGTACACTACTAATCACGCGCGCTTGCGAACGTGTTGATAAACCTTCGCCTTTTAGAAAATCAAAAAAATCAATCAGACGACGATTTTTTTCTTTGAAATTTACGTAAAGCTCTAAATCCCTTCTGTAGGCCAAAACCGTATTTAAAGACCGGCCCCGGACGTTCTGAAGATCATCGAAAAACTCGCTCCAAAGTGCTAATTTCATAGAGTTTTAGTGGAACTGATTTTTTGTTAAGATGCAAACGAATTTTTGATTGTGAATTTAAAATGACGATTTAGTGAACTTTTATCGGTGACAATTTTTTGTCAAAAAAATTGGGAGCTAATTTAAGTGGCTCTCTTAAATCAGCTCCCATCAAGGAAATTACAGAGGGGGGAATTTTATTTTTTCAATTACTGAATATTGAAAATAATCTGACAAGGATTGCCGTTAATGGTCTCAACAACTGCATTACCTTGTAGACGACCGGTAGCATTAACTGCGTTCGCCGCAGCGACTGAAGAGAGTCGTCCAACAGGAATTGACAACGTCACATAAGCTGGACCCATTAATTCTAATCGCATACTGGAAAGGCTTGGACTTTGTCCGCCGCTCCACTGGCCCGCTTGAATCGTTCGTACATTATAGGTCCCTTGCGGCATCAAACAGGTATTATTACTTTGATTTACGACGCTCGATGTATTCATTGTAAAATTTTGGTTAAGAACAATATTTCCAACGGCGGCAACCATTCCACCATAGCTTGTTACAAACGTTGCGTAATTGCCATTGACGGCATTAAATCCCGATGTGCCGTAAACTTGAGACATTAAACTTAAATTCAGTTGAATGATTCCGTATTGGTCTTGAGCTGCGGCTTTCAAAAATTCATTGCCACTTCCCGGAGGAGTAAAATTGGAACAATTCGAACAATTTTGATAAGCGTTATTTTTGTCGATTTCGTTGGTGTTACTTTTACCGCAAGCGATTAATAAACCCATTGTTGGAGCAAGAACCGCGATCATCCATTTTTTAAAGTGGGACTTCTTATAAGGACTCAAACTTATCGGCTGCGCTGGAAACTGGGGAAGCTTTTTTCTTCGTTCAAATTGTGTTTTCATTTTTCAAACCTATCTTTAAAAATTTAATAATATAATTAAAATTAATCGCGCTATTAATCGCTAATATTAAACGCTGTTTTTACATCGACGTCTTCAAATGAACCTAACAATTTGTAACCTGCATCAACACCTGGATTTAGTCCGCACTTGGTCTGAACAACATTCGATCGGCAATCATAAGCGCCTGTGTAAGTAAACCAACAAGCACGGTACGGTGAATGGGGTCCAAAAACCGGTTTACCATCTTTGTCTAAAAAGTTCTTAAAGTAAATCTTACCTTTATACTTCGTGGTTGTTACGGGCTCAGCATCGTTACCACCGCCCGTGGCCGCTTGTGGTTCTAAAACGATCGCGATAGCACCAAATTCATCTTCAAAAAATCCAGAGAAATTGGTTTTGTTATTAAATCGGAACCAGAAATTGTATTCAGATTCCCATTTACCATTATCGTACATACCTGTGTATGAAGCGTTTTTACCAAGTCCTGATTTAAACAATCCATTATAAGTGATTCCGTTATCAACATAAGAGATTGAAACTTCTCCGCCGTAGATTCCAGCCCCTGGAGTTGTTAAATTGACGTTGATTTTATAATTTGTCGGATTATTTAATGGACGCGTATAAACATATTCGTTCATCATGGCCAGCGACACTGGTTTAAAAGTGCTGGTGGATCCATTTGAATAGGTTACTCCAGTACCATCACCGCCCGCTGGGAAATTCGGGTCAATAATAATAGGTACAACCGCTGCAGGGTTTGCCGCCGCGTCTTTGCTTGATGTTGATTTAGAACATCCCGTTGCAATCGCTACAGTTATAACTGTGAGTGCCATGAACTTAATCATAGAACGTAGTGCTTGCTGAGATCTTTTTCTTTGGAGACTTTTCGTATCTGTTTTCATAAAACCATCCTTAAAGAGCCATCTTAAATCTGGTTAGTTAATTGTTTCGTACTCTTGTTATAACTAGGTATATCAAGAGCCGTGCCCAAGTTACTTTTTTTAGGTAAGTGATTGATTATTCATTTGAATTTGAAAGAGTTTGCCAGACTGAAACGTCTCATGGTGAATCGGCTTTTAAACTTTCAGTGGGCTCTGGGCCACTAGAGACAATTAGTGCTAACACTTTTGATCGACCCTCACAGTCGTATCACTGTGAGACAAACTAAAAGAGCACTTAATAATTACACTTGGAAACGGGTTGTTTACTGTCGCACATTTCAAATTGATTGCGGGTCATTTCGGTGCGGGCCGACCATTTTCCATCGGCATTACAGCGGTAACGTACACAGATTTGCGACTCTGTTTTCCACCAGCAATCGTTAAATTGACCGTAAGGCTTATGACATAAAAAGCGGGCGTCATTTTCCATTTTGAGTTTGCGACGATTATCTGCAGAGGCTGATTCTTCACGACGACGCTGTTCTTGTTGGAGTCTAAATGCGGTTTCCTTTTCGGTTAATTCTGAAAACGAACACGCCTTGGCTTTATCCCAGCTTCCTTTAGGGATTTTCTTGCCTTGCAATAATAAATCGTAAGCCACTCGTTCTTTTTCTAAAACGCCAACAAAGGTGATTTCTTCAAAAGCTTTCAGTTTTGCTTCCTTTTCATGGTCGTATAATTTAACAGTGTATTCAGGTCGCGCATTACAAAAGCGGACTTGGGGAACCGATGGATTTAACGAAATCATCAGTTCTAAAGAGCTGCGTTTTTTATCGATCAGATCCCATTGAAAAAAATCAGACTCAATACGTAAATCTTTTGGCACAGTGATACTTTTGGCGCCTTGATCAAGTCGTTTAATCAAAACCTGGCCAAAGTTCATATTAATTTTGTAGGC
>JAYVHE010000031.1:0-10414 GCA_043771495.1 Bdellovibrio sp.
CTTAGCGAGTTCGGAATATTTTTTATTCTTAGTTAACTGACCAGTTAAATCTAACACAAAGCCCATCTCTTTATTAGCATCATACCTTTTAGACCAATATGCTAATTGATAAGATTCAAGACCATCTCCCATCTTTTTAAATAGAAGCGGTAGCGCTCTGAGCAAAGAAGAATTTTTTTTAGATAACTTAACAGCCTTAACCAATAATTCTTCAGCTTCTACTTTTTCGCCCTGCAGTTCACTAAAATCGCCAAGAAGTGGCATGTTGAAATCATCAAACGAGAAAGTCTGTTTAGAGTGTCCTTTAGTTTTTTCAAATATACTCGCAACAACATTTGCTTCTGCTTCTACAAGCGCAGAACTATACAAAGTTGCTTTTCCTTTTCTTTGCATCTTGACTAGATTTAAAGATTTCATCCTTTGAAGCTCTTCATGGGTTGTGGAATAACTTAATCCAGATAGCAAAGACAATTCGTTCACAGAAGCTTCTACTTTTTTTAGCCATAATAGTTCGGCAAGTTTTGCAGATTCATTATTTTTGAATAGATAATTAAATAGTCCCATTCGACTCCTTGCCATATACAAATTGGTTCATTTGTATATCGAATATTAGACACATGCTAATATTATCGGATTTCCGATGATAAAGTAAAGTTTTTAATCAAAATCCATGCCTAATACAATATATACGATTTAATGTGTGTTTTGTGAGATGGGTGAAGTCGATATCAACGGCCAAATTAAAAGGAGTCTAGGCCTCACCTTGGATTTAGGAAGTCTGCAATATTTCTAAAATCTCACGTCTAGACAACCCTAAACTATTGAATTATTAGCCTATTTAATGATCAGTAAATATATATAAAAACTTATCAAAAAATATGGTATTCTTACCAATATGAAAGCCATGAGCATATCTAAACAATTAAGAGAGCAGATAAACGCAATAAAGCCTGGGGTCATTTTTGGCTTAAAGGATTTTACAAACCTAGGTAACCCACAGGTCGTTGCACTAGAGCTCAGCCGCTTATCGAAAAGTAAAAAAATTCAAAGACTGTCAAAGGGGAAATACTTTGTTCCAAAGGCGTCACGATTTGGAAACCTTGGCCCGTCCGAAAAAGAAATTTTAGAAAAAATAATAACTGAAAATGGTGGGTATTTCGCAGGCGCAATAGCGCTGAACAGAATTGGAGTAACAACTCAAATTCCGTCCACGATAACTATCCGCGGAGCCCGCTCGACCCGCTTACTACAAATCGGTAATTTAAAAGTGAAATTGTATAAACAAGGAAATGCGGCTGCAAATTACCAAACACAAAATATCACAGATATTATAGAGGCGATCCGATTAATAAAAAAAACACCAGACGGCGATGTTCAAAAAACTATTTCCAGGGTTAAAGAAATCATTCAAAGCTTTGCAAAGAAAGATCTTAATCTATTATTGCAACTATCAAAAAACGAAAGACCCTTTGTACGGTCAATTCTTGGAGCCCTTATGGAAAATATAGGTCAATCGCAACAAAAATTATTTAGGGCCAGTTTGAATCCAATTACAAAATATAAAATGGGCTTTAAAGAAGATCTTTTCCCAAACATGGAAAGCTGGGGAATTTCTTGAAGTTACATCAAAACCCGAAAGATTTCACAGAGGCAATTCAGGCCGCAGGTCAGGCGCTTAGTATACGTGAAGTTTTTATCGAAAAAGATTATTGGGTTTGCTATATTTTAAAAAATCTTAGCCAGTCACCTCACATTAACGATGTCATATTTAAAGGTGGAACTTCGCTTTCAAAGGCCCATAAGGTTATTTTTCGTTTTTCTGAAGACGTTGATTTGGCCATATTAAATACGTCACTTCCAGATGCCCAGTTGAAAAAGAAAATGAAAGATATCGAAAAAGCAATTGCTGCACCTCCACTGGCTTCGATCGATAAAAAAGGCATTACTTCAAAAGGAAGTCGGTTTCGTAAAACGGTTTGGGAGTATAAAAAAACGTCAAAAGGTGATTATGGCGACGCTTCACCAGATTTGTTATTGGAACTCAATTCATTTGCAATACCCTCCCCTTTTCAAGCACTTCCGATTCAGACGTATATCGCAGATTTTTTATCCCTACGAAAGCAATTTGATGCAATAAAAGAATTTGAATTAGAATCATTTAAAGTAAATGTTTTAGATATAAAAAGAACTCTTACAGAAAAGGTTGCAGCCGTCGCGCGCGCGAGCTTTGAAAGCGACGCCAACCAAAGCGAATTGAAAAAGAAAATTCGTCATCTTTACGATTTAACGATGTTATTAAGACAAGACGTAATTAAAAACTTCATATCTAGTTCACAGTTTCAAAAAATGGTCACACAGGTCCAGCAAGATGATTCGAATTTTTTTGATCCAGGTAAAAGCCTAATTATGAAAAACTTTAAGGATGCACCAATTTATAAAAATTCAAAAGATGCGCTGGAAGGACTGCGCACTGCATACGATGGGCAATTTGCAACACTCATATTTAGCCAAGATGATGCGCCAGATTTTAAAGAAATATTAAAAGCACTACAATCAATTGAAAAAAATCTATAGAAATGAGTTATTAAAAAGCGTTATGAATATAGAAAAAACTAGGAATAAATACTTCCCAATCAAATTTAAAAATAAATATCAAATTGTCATTTCGAACAAAGAAGATGTTTATAAAATATGCACCGAACTATTCAGTCAGGTGTTCGGAATCGGAAAATCAAGTGTCAGGTATCGGCTTCCGGAAAATAGACGAAAACATGTGAATGCATTGCTCGCCGATTATCTAAAAGCGCATCATGAGTGGTTTTTATTTCTTGATAAAAAAGGGAAACCAGTTGGCTGGTTTATGGGCGAAGCAGAAAATGCAGTTACGTTTTACATGCGAAACACCGGTATTTTACCCAAGCATCAGAACAAAGGTCTGTACACTAAATTTCTAAAAAATTTCGAAAAATATTTAAAGGAGATTGGGTACGAACGGATCACAAGCCAGCATGACGTCACAAATAAGAAAATTTTAATTTCAAAAATGAATGCTGGATTCATTATATGTAATCTAGAACTAACAGAAATGTTTGGTGCCATGGTAAAGTTGGTTAAGATACTCCATAAAGACCGGCGCGACTATTTCATTGAGCATTTCGGGGACCATTTACATAAAGAATTTTATGATGAGTGGGATTGAGGGCAAACTTGAAAAAGCGTTTAAATTATCACAACCGCGGCATGAACTAATATTATTAAAAAATAACGGCTGAAAATCAGGTTACTGACTGGGGTGCTTAAAATTTGAGTGTAGATTTGTGACTTCGATCTTGGAAATAATTCCCGGAAAAATTGGTTGAGCAACCCGAAATCGGTACGAACCGTCCTTATCTGATTGATTTTATTGAAATTACAGCGAGTCCAAAACTGATTAGTAAGGGAAAAATTCGGTCCCTTTTTCTAAAAGAAGGGTTCTCCGCAGCTCAGACTGCTGCACGGTGTGGAGTTTCAAAGAGCTTTGTTTTGTCGGTCCTGCATAAATCAGAAATTAAGGTTGGGAAAGTGGGTCGATCCACAAATCCACAAAATTACCGAAACTCAACACCACCCTATGGGTATTCGATTCGGACCGGCCACTTGGTTCCCAATAAATCAGAACTGAAGATTTGCCGATTAGTGGTCGAACTTCGGGGACGTCAGGGATTGTCGACCACTCAAGTTGCTAAAGAGCTTGAAAAGCGTGGCTTTAAAAATCGCAAAGGCAGAACTATATGGAACACCAATACGATTTTAAACATTTTTGAAAGATGGAAAAACAAAATTTAACCAAGGATGATGAAATGAATGATCTGGTTAGCACCGCTATTTTGATTGCCACACTTTTCGGAGGCACTGGTGCTGCCGATAAAATCTATGTTTCAGTACGCAGAACAGCGCTAGAGAAATCGGCCAAAGGACTTCCAGAGCTTGCCCCATTCGCGCAGCAGTTGACAAAGAGGAACGGTAAATAATGTGCAGTAGTGTGGAACTAAGTTTACAGATGTGGTAACTGAGACTTGCAACTAGCTCGACGCTCTCTACTTTTTTTTAGAATAATGGTATTTGTTTCTGCAAAATTCTAGGTGTTGTCGAATGTGTATTATTTCACTTTAATCAGCGTGTGCAAATGCTCCAGTTTATCTACAAGCTTTTGTTAGATTTGTAATTCGTTCGGCTGGCTTACCATGTATTTCAGTACCTTCGGCTTCAAATTTGTGAATGATTGCTATTGCGTCTTCCCGAAAATATCCTGCAGCTAAAATCAACGACAATGCAACTTGGTCTGCATTTTTTTCTGCGCTTCTTTTGTTGGGTGGAGGTATCACATCATGACCAAGCAAATGGTGTCCGATTTCATGCCCGATCACAAATGCAATTTCACCTTCACTGCTGGCATGTCTGATGGTTCCGAGATCAACTGATACAACGCCAAATGTAGTTCTCGCTCCAATTTCATGCTTAGAACAATTAACGATTGTATAAAGTGATTGAGTCCCTGTAGTGTAGTCGGCTAAATTGGAAGCAGATATCAGTTTTTTAAAAATAGTTTCCACTAGTTCCATTTCATTATCGCACATTTTGCGATAATAAGCCGGATCGAAAACTGATTGTGTTGATTGCAAATCCCTCATTCGTATAGCTTTTTCACGAACGAATGCTGGAAGCTTTAGGTATTCCACATAATTGTTACGCAATGTACAATCTGATCGTAAAACAGCGTCAGTTTCCGATGCTGAAGAGAAGGCCGAAATTTGCAATACAAACATTAGAATTTTAAACATCAATCAAACCTATATTCTTTGCCGGGCAGGATTAATAATTTTTTATACTCATTGTATTCAGATGCAATCACTATGCTTGTCTCAATATGAAACGTTTTTAAATACTATTCACAACCACAGATCGAATTGTAACTAGTCCTTTTGAATTCAAGTTACGAAGCCTAAACACAACAAAAGTTCGACTCCCCTTACCTTTAGAGGAGAATCGGTCTTGATTTTCATTAAATAGTGTGAGACACTATTTAATGAATGGCACAGTTTGAATTTGTCGCATGGCTTGTAAAGTGGATTTTGGAACAGGAAAGCTTTGATTTCGATTGGGATCACGGTAATTCCACTAAAAGTCTGCAAAAACACAAAATAAGTTCTGAAAGTGCAGAACAGGTTTTTTTGAATAAAGATTTACTTGTTCCGCTGGGCATTCAGGTGTCTCCAGTAACGAATGAGCCTCGCTTTGGAATATTGGGAACTGATTTTTCAGGTGGAAAATTATCACTTTGCTTTACAATCCGTGAGGGTCGAGTTCGAATCATTTCGGCTCGCCCTATGAGCAAAATAGAAAGGGAAAATTATGAGTCGATTCGTTAAAAATGAAAAAGGCTATGAAAAGTCGTTTGATGCTGATTGGAAAGCTGTAAAGAAGGGTCTTAAAAAAGTACGCGCTGAAATTGGAGAACCTAAAAAAGTTCCGACCTCTATTGCTTTAGATCCTCGCTTTGTTTCAGATTTAAAAAAGGAAGCTCAGGCACGTGGTATTCCGTATCAAATTCTTATGCGAATGTTTATTGTTGAAGGATTTCAGCGCTTAAAGAAGAAAACCGCTTAGGTTCGCATCCTGTTTGGATGATCCTCAAAAATCGCTTTTTTCAAATTTTTAATTTCAATGTTTTTAAGGACTTAGGACGAAAGGTTCTTCAGAAAAAATTGGTTGCGCGGGCAGGATTTGAACCTACGACCTTCGGGTTATGAGCCCGACGAGCTACCGGGCTGCTCCACCGCGCGATACTTAATGTGTCTGCAAAGTAGTTCATTTAAAAGGTCGGGTCAATACAATAAAAAGACGTGAAATTATTGAACAATTTGTCGATTATGAATGGCTATGAAAACACCCATAAAGCCCAAAACTAAGACATTATTGTTCACCAGGCATGCCATAGCCTTGGATCAAGACATTGCCGCCGAACAAGGAATCCCAGATGCCAATCGTGAATTGACGGCTCAGGGTACTAAAAAATTTGATTCTTACGTCAAAAAGCATAAAAAACTTTTTAAAAATACTGATGTGTTTATGACAAGTCCCTACATTCGCGCCAAACAAACTCTAGATATTATTTTAAAACTAAAGTCAGTGCACAAAAAAAAATCGAAAATTTTTAAGTTTCTGCGTCCTGACGACTCCCCGATGCAATTTTTGAAATGGGTTATGAATAGTCAGCTCGAAAAAGTTGTGGCCATTTCCCATGAACCCTTTATGAGCCATTTTATGAATGCGCTTTTGGGTCCACATTGGAAAACCCAAAAAATAAAAAAAGGTCATGTTATAAAAATTCAATTTAAAAAGAATGGCGAGAAAATTAAATATAAAATGTTTTAAAATTACTTCATCCAAACCTGGCGAAAGTTTTTCCGGTCGACCGGCCAGCTTTTCCATTTTGTTTTTAGTTTTAAGGATCTTTTAAAATTTTCGATGATCGGTACCAAGTCCTCTATGCTCCATAAATCATCCTTAAATCGACCGTCCCCACTATTACTGGCGGCTTCTTGATTCACCCATGAATAAACAAATCCCGACATGGGTGGAATTAAAAAGCCAAACGTAGAAAGTACGCCCTGCAGTCTTGATAAAACTCCCTTGCCACCGACCGAATGATTTAAAACACAAACTACGACCGGTTTTCCGAGTACTTCTGACTTCCCTTCAAGCTCAGTGATATTTTCTAAAAAAACTTGCAGCGGACTCCCCCATGAATCCCAATACGTTCCCGTCACAAAGAAAAAGCCACTCGCTTTATTTATTTGCAAGATCAGTTTTTTCTTTTCTGACGGACTCCATTTTTGGTCGGCTAAATGAAGGACTTTTACATCGGCTTTCGAAAACTTCGAGTTCTGGCCAATCAGTGACGAAATTTTTCGAATTAGCACGTTACAGTTGCCATTTTTACTACTTAGACTTCCATTGATGATTAATACTGACATAAATCTATGTTAGATCGCTCTTGCAGGGTTCATCAACCAGTTTTAACGGTGCGTTAATGGTCTGATTATTTTTAATTTGCCCCTAACTGCCCAGCCTGACTATGGTGAGCTCGTGAGTAGAATCTTTTCTTATAACCCAAAACTTAATTTTATATTTTCGGCGTTTTTCGTATTTGCGCTGATTTTTTCTATTTCACAAAAATACTCTGCCGGCTTTTGGGTGAGCGTTTATTTTATTTATTTTCTAAGTTTCGCGCTGGGCGTAGGAATGACTTTACACCGAGTCATTTCACATTCGGCGGCCACACTACCAAGACCACTTCTGTATTTTTTTTCACTTTTAGGTTCCGTTTCGCAGGCCGGTCCTCCCATTAAATGGCTATTAGGTCACAACCTCCATCACAAATACGCAGACACTGATAAAGATCCCATTTTGCCAACGTTAAAGGGTCTCAATCATTTGCTCGGCCAATTTATTGAAGTCGATGAAAAAGAATTTACTAAAATTTTATTTTCCCAAGCGCAATCACCCGTCTTTAAAGATCGCTTTTTAAAAAGTTTGAATGATCATCTTTATTTGTACACGGTGGGTTTGTACGCGTTGGTGTTTTTGATTTTTGGTATTAAAGGATTGTGCGCATTTTTAATTGGGAATTTGGGCGCACTCATCGCCACCAGTTTATTAACTTATTTAGCTCATGTAAAAACACTGGGGACGCAGCATCACGACATGCCAAATTCGAGCGTCAATATGTATGGGACGTTTTTGATTTTTTTCGGTGAAGAAATTCACAACAATCACCATGCCCGCCCAAAAGCAATTTCGAATTCGGAGTCGCCGCTGCAAATTGATATCGTTGGATTAATATTAAATACAGTTAAAAAAACCGAACACAGGAGATCATATGTTTAAATTTATTTTAATCGCGACTTTTTTTATTTCGACGGCGGCGTTTGCACGTCCGTTACCGAAAAATATGGGTTTCAGCCCATTAACATTTCAGCCGAAAAGTGCGCTGACTCTAACCTTTGATTTTTCAGGAATCGTGGCCTTACGTGGTTGCTCTGCCGCAATCGTAAAATACACCGCTGATGAAAACGCCAAAGCCGTTGTTTTAACAAACGGACACTGCGTGGGAATGCTCGATGACGGACCGACCGCTGTGTATTTACATAAACCTTATTCTTCATCAGCCAATGCATTTATTGATATGAACAAATCTGTTTCTGCGCGAACGACTGAAATTATTTACGGAATGATGGCCCCGCATGATTTGGCGCTATTGCAATTGAATATGACTTATAAAGAACTAGCCGCAAAAGGTGTAAATAGTTTTGGGCTTGATGCAACACCAGCGCCAGTCGGAGAATCCATTTTTTTAGCCAGTGGTTATTTTCAAGATGTTCATCAGTGTGATGTGGTTGGAATTATTTATCGCATCGTTGAAGACATTTGGACCAATGAAAATTCATACAAATACCGAAATTGCGGATCTAGACACGGTACTTCGGGTTCACCGCTTATTTCTGCGCGCTCGGGTTTAGTCATAGGAGTAAATTACACAGGAAATGATTCTGGTGGTCGCTGCACGTACAATAATCCGTGCGAAGTTGATGAGCACGGCAATGTCACTGTTGAAAAAGGTGCTGGTTACGGCGATCAAATTTATAAAATTTTATCTTGCGTAGATACCACTGGAAACTTTAATTTAGACGTTCCGGGCTGTTTGTTACCAAAACCATAGCCATTAATAAAAACACTTTAAGGAGTTCTCAATATGAAAAGTTTTTTAAAAGTTCTGATCACGCGTTTTTTTCCTGTATTATTTATTGCAATCCCAGGATTTGGTGCAATTCCACTCACTAAAAAAACAGTCGAGTACGGGACCGCAACTAAGCTCGAAGGCTACTTTGTAGGACCAAAAGCCGCAAAAAAAAATACACCAGGAATCGTCCTTATCCATAATTGGATGGGTCTTTCAGAGGAAACAAAATCTCAGGCCGATCGCTTTGCAAGCTTAGGCTACAACGTTTTTGCAGCTGATATTTACGGTAAAGGTGTTCGCCCGACTGAAGCAAAAACAGCTGGAGAAACGGCAACAATTTATAAAACAGATCGTAAACTTTTTCGCGAGCGAATCACTTTGGCAATGGATGAACTTCGTAAATTGCAAGGTGGTGATGAAATCGCCGTTGCTGGATATTGTTTTGGCGGAACAGGTGCAATTGAAGCGGCTCGTTCAGGTGCCAAAATTAAAGCGGCCATTAGTTTTCATGGTGGATTAGATAGCCCGTCACCTGCTGATGGAAAAAATATTACAGCAAAAGTCTTAGCTCTTCACGGCGCTATTGACCCGCATGTTTCAGCAACAGACCTAGCCGCTTTTGAAAAAGAAATGCAAGATTCAAAGGTCGATTACCAATTGGTTAAGTACGGTGGAGTGGTTCATTCATTTACAGATAAATCAGCTGGCACCGACATTTCTAAAGGAGCGGCTTACAATGCTGTCGCGGACCAAAGATCATTTGCGACGGCCGAAGATTTTTTAAAAGATGCTTTCGCCAAAAAGTAAACACTACTTACAAAAGGATGGCTCACCTTATAAATAGTTTCGAAAAAGAATTTACGAATGATTTATACTGTAAATAAGTACAATTTTATGGTGATAAGTCGTTTCTTTTTCTAAGGTCATCCCGATTTTTTGGATCACTTTAATGGCCTGTTTATTTTCACGCTCTTGAATGGAAATAATTCGATCTAAATTTAATGTTTTAAAGCCGTAATTGCGACAAGCAAGGGCGGCTTCCGTACCAAGACCCTTACCCCAGTATTTACGCGAGAGTCGAAATGAAAGTTCAAATTCTTTGATGCGATCAATATCCTTAACGCTAAATCCGCAATCGCCAATTAATGAGTTTGTCAATTTTTCGATAACGGCCCATGGGCCAACGCCGTCTTTATCATAGCGGGCTAGAGTGCTGTGAATAAATTTAAAGACGCCTTCTTCTGAACTAGGACCATTAATTGAATAGCGCATAACATCACTGTTGTTAAGGATCTGAAAAAGGGCGTCGGCGTCCTCTTCGACAATTTTTCTAAAACCGAGCCGTTCCGATTCCAAGATGTAATTACTCATAATTTATTATAAATCGATCACGAGCCGGAGGCTATAGGGTTCAGGTCTAGTTTAATGAGGGGTAAATTATATTCTAAGGTTTGGGCGTCGACCGACAGAACTTAGGGTTGTTTTGCGAATCGTTCGAACTAATCGATCATTTTAAATTTTATTCGTTTCGGAGCCGCATCAGCAGAAATTCCTAAACGTTTTTTGCGGTCTTCTTCGTATTCAGAATAATTTCCTGGGTAGGTGTAAACTTTTGAATCGCCTTCAAACGCC
>JAYVHE010000032.1:0-4909 GCA_043771495.1 Bdellovibrio sp.
GGGGTTCGGAATTCTTTACTCCGGACGAACATACAAAGAGGTTTATCAGGGAAATCCATCAAAAAACTAACATTGTACTTTAACCGGATAGGCATGAAAAAATCAAATGTCTGAATTTCAAAGTGCAGATTATTCATTGTTAAAACAGATTTTTTTACTCGGCATTTTAGAATTCCAACCGGGATAATCTCAGAATAATCTAAGTCCCAGTCGTGGGTGTTTGAAAATTTATTAAAGGTACGGGCAACAACAAGTGTCCCTGAGCTGCCTTGTGCAAGGCTAGATTTTCTGCGATCAACATTTAGAAACAATTTTTTATTCGCTGAATCCACATCTAAGGTACCTTGATTGGTTCGAATGTGGTGATAAGTGCGCCCCTCCGTTGCATTTGGAATGAATCCATTTAAAGCGTAACCAAAGGTATTCGGTCGAACTGTTCGCGTGGCTAATGTGACAAAAATGTCTTTGACGTGTATGTCGCTAACACCCATTGGGTAAAGGTGTCTATCGATCATAAATACGACGTCGAGCCATTGGTAGGCGTCGTCTGAGCTTTTGGCAACATTCTCATTAAATTCAGGGACGTCCTTTAATCCATCAGAGTCCTTTAGTGATTTAAATCCGATGAAATAATAGTTTCTCTTATGCAAATCAAAAAACAGTGACCCATTAATTATATGTAGACTAGTAACAAATACGCCCCCAAAAGCAGATACATTATAAGCTCCGCCACGGATAGTTCCGTCGGGATTGTGAATTAAAATAAAGTCAGCATGGCTGTTTAAGCCAATAAAATCTAAATGATATTCGGCTTTAAGATTGACCAAACTTTGAGTTAGAACTTGGGCTTGCACCTGTTTAAAGGATTGCATCACCACTAAAATTATAAATACCAACAATCGACTTTGTATATTGTCCACCACGAACCTCACCGAATTCAAATTATCAAATTTAGTGCCTAATTGAACTCTGCCAAATCGGATATTACGTCTTAAAACCCACGAATTGACGATTTAATCCACAAGAATCAATTTACGATCGTCGCTGTTGTTAACTTCTACATGTGTGCTTTGCAGTGTCGATTTTTTTTACACAACAGGAAAACAATCGAAATATTTTTTAAAATGTTTGTGGTGTACGACGTGCGTACAAATAGAAAAACGCAACAGTTTATGTTGGTCGATTTGGCATCCCTGCAGTATTTAGGGAGTGACTCTCGGTCCTTGAGAGTCACTGTAAATCTTCGGATAAAATGTTTAAAATACTATGTTATTATAATTAAAATTATTCTAATAATTTTAACGCTAACTGCTGTTGCTGATTGGCTTGGCCAAGTACTGAAGTTGCTGCGTTTAACAAAATGTTATTCTTAGCAAGTTCGCTCGACTCCGACGCTAAATCTGTGTCCCGGATACGAGAGTTAGCAGCTGCAAAGTTCTCAACAGAGTTAGAAATGTTTTGTGATGTTGATTGTAAACGATTCTGGAATGCACCCAGATTCGCACGCATCGCATTCACCGCATTAATTGAGTCATCTACAAATTGTAAACTTCCCTGCGCCGATAGCTTATCTGCTACACCCAACTCCAAAATTCCTAATCCTTCATTCGTCGCATTCATGATTTGAGAATCAAAACTGATGCGATCATTGAATGGATCATTTTGTGTTCCAACTTGGATATCAAAAATACCTCCAAGTCCGTTCAGTAACGTCGTTCCATTGAACTGCGTAACCTGAGAAACACGGTCAATCTCTTCTTTAAGCTGTTGATACTCAACATCTAGAAGAGCTCTTTCTCGGTCGCCGATAGTGTCTGAAGCGGCCTGAACACCTAATTCGCGTAAACGAATGAGCATGTTAGTCGTTTCGGCTAATCCACCTTCTGCAACCTGCACTAACGAAATACCATCGTTAGCATTTCGATTCGCTTGGTTTAAACCACGAATCTGCGCCTTTAAATTCTCTGAAATCGCCAAGCCTGCGGCGTCATCAGAAGCATTGTTGATGCGATATCCAGACGCCATCCGTGCCATGGATGTAGCCTGTTTGTTACTTAGTGAATACAAATTTTTGTATGCATTCAATGCAGTAACGTTCGTCGCGATACGTAACCCCATATTATCCTCCCTGTTTCATATTCGTCCTTGAATCTACCTTTCCTTGGTTGAGGAACAAATCCATTCGTTCCCGTTTATTTTCTAAATTCTGTCTTCAGCGTACTGAATTCAGAGTTTAATTCTTATTTAATAACTGCAATGCTAACGCGTTTCCTTGGTTAGCTTGCGACAAGACCGAAACTCCTGCTTGCATCAAAACATTTTGTTTTGCGAGCTCTGAAGTTTCTTCCGCCATGTCGGTATCTCTAATACGTGAATTCGCTGTCGCTAAATTTTCAACAGAAGAATTAATATTTTCGACCGTCGAGTTCAAACGATTCTGGATCGCACCAAAGTCTGAACGGATCGTGTTCAGATGATTTATGGCAAAATCTATTTTTTCTAAAGTTCCCTGGGCAGACGCTTTATTAAAGACTGTCGCTAAATCAATTCCCAAAGCTGCAGTAGTTGTATCAACGGCCGCAATATCAATAGCAATGCGATCAACGAAATCGTTGTTGCGAGTATTAATCTGCAAATCAATCGTATCGCCTACACCTGATAAAATTGGTGAGCCATTAAATTCAGTTGATAAAGCGATTCGATCGACTTCATCTAATAGTTGCCCGTACTCAACATCTAATAGTCCGCGTTCGCGATCACTAATAGTGTCTGAAGCGGCTTGCACGCCTAATTCACGTAAACGAATTAAGATGTTGGCCACTTCGGCGAGGCCTCCCTCAGCAGTTTGAATCAGCGAAATTCCATCTTGCGCATTACGGTTAGCTTGTTTCATACCGCGCATCTGTGATTTCATATTTTCAGAGATCGCTAACCCTGCTGCATCGTCTGCGCCGCGATTGATTCGGTATCCTGAAGATAATTTTGCCATAACTGAGTCCATGTTCTTTCTCGTTCCATTTAATGCTCTTTGTGCGTTCAGAGCCTGTAAATTACTATTTATGCGTAAACCCATTTGATCCTCCTTGATCGCGCTGCCTTTGCAGGCCATGAGACAATCCTTGTCTCAAAACTGTTATCTCACTCTGAGAATCCTGTTAAAGGGTTCTCAAAAATGTATAACTGTTAAACACTTTTTCGGTTCATTCTGAGAATACTTAAGGCCTTCGTTTCATAATCAATCAATTCTAGACTAACGAATTGTATCGCAGATTTAGGCGCATTGAGGTGCAGTTAAAAATTAACAAACACGCCGCACAAACTCATAGTCCCGACGTTGATCTTGTTGGACATCGGCCCAACGTCTAGCTCATTATTATCGAATGGAAATACGCGACCCGATTCATGGATCAATTTTTTTAAACGAAGGCGAAGAAGCCGTTATCGAAAGCGTTGAATTTCAACGACTCAGACAAATTAAGCAATTGGGCTTTTCTGAGTTTAGTTTTCCAGGTGCAACTCACAATCGATTTTTACATTCGATCGGTGTTAGTCACGTTTCCGGATTATTATTTGACCGAATTTTTAGTGCATTTCCATTTGCAAAACCCACAAACAAATTGCGCTTTCGCCAATTAACAAAATTAGCCGCATTACTTCATGATATTGGCCACGGACCACTGAGCCACGCCATCGAACATGTCATGCCGATGACTAAAGATTTAAAAATTCCATTTTATTCTGAAGAAAAAAATTTAAAGCAAGCCACTCACGAAGATTACACCATTAAATTTATTACCAATTCAAATTTGTCTTCAATAATCACAAAAAATTTTCGTGATATTGAACCCTATCACATCGCCTGTTTAATTGATTTGTCACTTGAATGTGATCCGGCCATTTTTTCAGATGGTAAAATTAATTTTAGGCCCCTGCTCAGCCAAATAGTTAGTTCAGAATTAGATGCCGACCGAATGGATTACTTAGAGCGCGATTCTTACTTTTGCGGAATCAACTATGGCAAGATTGATCGCGACTGGATCACGCAAAATATTACGATGCATATAGAAAATTATACGGCTTACCTAGCGCTGAACCGACGCGCGCTGTATGCCTTCGATGATTTTTTGGTGTCTCGGCATCATATGCATTTGATGGTTTACTTCCATCATAAAAGTATTATTTTCGAGGAAATGCTCAGTCGCTATTTGAACTCAAAAGAATGTACCTTTCAAGTGCCGGCCGATTTAGATCAATATATTTATTATACGGATTATAAACTTTACGAACATTTAAGTACTAACAAAAATGAATGGGCCCAAAGAATTGCTCAACGACGAGCCTACAAAGTCGCGATCGAGTTACATAATCAAGAAGGCGATCGTATTCAAACGGTTCGCACAATATTAAAAGATAAAAACATAGATTCGATTTGGTCCAGTTCAAAAGCTCGACTTTCGAAGTATCACGCAACAACATCAGAAACTTCGCCGCGAATCTACGTGATTGACCAATACGACAAGTGGGATAAACCCACTCCAGTTAATCAAGCGACGCAAATCTTTGAAAAATACGAAGGCGCTCGCGTGATTGATCGTGTTTACGTGGCTCCCGAACAATTGGATACGGCGAAGGCACTGTTGAGCGAAAAGCGATACTAGAGTTTGATTATAGAACCATGACTTGCACACGGTGTTCAGCCGCATAAATTAAAGAGTAATAAATTGAAAAAACATTCACGTTGGGGATACTAATCACGCGCGCGCCGTTATCGACACTGTCAATAATGGCATTGTTCAGTGTTGAAATTTCACATGCCTATCCGGTTGCGGTACAATTTTGAATATGGCATGATTGGCCAATGGTGAAACAGAAAATACTTACCAAAAAGCTAGATCAGTCATCCAGAAAT
>JAYVHE010000033.1:0-2940 GCA_043771495.1 Bdellovibrio sp.
TGTGCTTTTTTCAGGTGCTAATCCGAAATTAACTGTCTACAATGGCTAATTATGAAGTTTACGACTCTAGAAAAAGTACTCATTGATAAAATTAAACCGGCCATCTTCGATGTGACTCCGGGTGTTCACATTAAAGCTTATCAAGGCGGGCGACTGGCGTGCGATGTGACAGTCGGCGAAACTTACCCCATGTATGATTTAGCATCCCTGACCAAAATAATTTTTAACCAACAAAAAATGATGCACTCTTTTGATCAAGGGTTATGGCATTTTGAATCGACCGTTAGAAAATTTAAAGACGATTTTTTTGATGATAAAATTTTATTGAAAGATTTGTTAACGCATTCGGCGGGCCTTGAGTGGTGGAAACCCTATTTCAAAGAACTTTGGCCCGATGGACGAAGTTCCGTGGGAATGGACTGGAAAACTCAGCGCGAAAAATTGTGGAAATTGCTCAACAATCAAAGTTCTGTGGCTGCAAACATTAACGACCTTAAAGTGACTAACCCGGTTAATAATACAATATTGAATAAATCAGTTTATTCAGATCTTGATGTTTTAATTTTAAGTTACGTGATGGAGCAAATGTTTGGTAAAGATTTGCAGCAAATTTGGAATGACGTTAAAGACGAGTTTTATCCGAACTCGACGTTTCATTTTAATGTAAATCATAAATCGGAACTTGATTCAAAACTGTACGCGCCAACGGAACATTGTCCGTATCGTAAGAAAACTGTCCGCGGCGAGGTCCATGATGAAAACACGTGGTCACTGGGTGGAATTTCAAATCACGCGGGACTTTTTGGAACCGCAGACGATGTGGCCACCTACGGACTATTGGTGCGCTCGCAATTATTAGGAATTGCAAAGTATAAGATTCGTCAAAAAACCGCTCAAATGTTTGCACAACGTGCGATCTTGCCAGAGCAGGGTGACTGGGCTCTTGGCTATATGTTGCCGTCGCCGGATGTAGCAAGCTGCGGGAATTTATTCTCTATTCATTCGATCGGACATACGGGATTTACCGGAACTTCAATGTGGTACGATCAACGCCGCGATTTGCTGGTGATTGTTTTAAGTAATCGTTTAAATTACGGTCGGGAAAATCAACGTTATGTAAAATTGCGCCCGCAGATTCATACTTGGATTTACGAAGCGACCGAAAGAAATTTATCTGTGTAAGGAATGGACCACCGGTTTTACGAAGCGGGTAAGGCCACTGAATGGATTCAGTTGGTCATTTTTTGAAAGGATTCGAAAATGCAGCAAGGCAGTATTAAAAATATAAAACCCGGCGCACACATTCACATGATGGGAATTTGTGGAACAGCCATGGCCTCGCTGGCGGGCCTATTAAAAGATCGCGGATTTAAAATGACGGGAAGTGATTCAAATCCTTACCCGCCAATGTCGACGCAGATCGAAGCCATGGGTATTAAAATCCTAAAACCCTACCAAAAAGAAAATTTGCATCCCAGGCCCGATTTTGTCGTTGTGGGAAATGTTATTTCTGCAAATAACGTCGAGGCTGGGGAACTCGTGCAGTTAAAAATTCCATTTTGTAGTTTGCCGCAGGCCATGGGCGAATTTATTATTGCGGACAAAGATTCGTTTGTTATCGCAGGGACCCATGGTAAGACGACAACCACGTCGATCATGTCCTGGGTGGCTGAATGTTGCGGATTAAAACCTGGGTTCTTAATCGGGGGTATTCCAAAAAACTTTAATCAAAGTTTTAGAAATCCAGATGGCGGATTATTCGTTATTGAAGGTGACGAGTACGATACGGCCTATTTTGATAAAGTTCCTAAATTTATTCACTACAAACCAAAACACGTTATTTTAACGTCGGTTGAATTTGATCACGCCGATATTTACAAAGATTTTGATGCTGTTAAGACGGCGTTTTTGCATTTAATGAAACTCATTCCCGCCGATGGAACTTTGGTTTACTGGGGCGATGACAAAAATGTTAGTGCTGTTGCAGCAACGACGTCGGCCGAAAAAAAATTCAGTTATGGTTTTGAAAGTAGCAATGACTTTGTGACGCAAATTACCGAAGAAAAAGAGCACTACTGTCGATTTAAAATTACTCATCAAAATGAAGTGCTCTTAGACATTCAGATTCCGGTTGTTGGTCGGTACAATATTTTAAATGCCACGAGCGTGGCCATCATGAGTTACCTTCAAAGCTGGCCTATCGAGGGCGTGAAAAAAGGGCTTTCGACGTTTGCTGGCGTAAAACGCCGCCAAGAAATTTTAGGCGAATTTGGCGGCGTTACGTTGATCGAAGACTTTGCCCATCATCCAACGGCTGTTCGAGAAACCATTTTAGCGATCCAAAATAAGTATAATGGTCGCAAAGTGTTTTCAGTTTTTGAACCACGCTCCGCCACTTCAAGGCGGAAGGTTTTTCAAAAAGATTACGTTGAAGCCTTTTCTGCGGCCAATGAAGTGATTCTGGCCGAAGCCTTTGATCAGTCTAAATTAAATGAAGGTGATCGCTTTTCTTCGCAAGAATTGATTGATGATTTAAAAAATAAAAAAACCACGGCCAGCTGTTATGCCGAGGTGGATCAGATTGTAAATCACTTGGTTAAAGCCGCAAAAGCTACAGATGTTATTTTAATTATGAGTAACGGTGGCTTTGGTGGGATCTACCAAAAATTAATTGACGGACTAAAAGCCAAGTGATTTTTTTGTTGTTTGTGCTCATGACCAATAGTGCCAGTGCCGGAACTTTTCGCGTTCAAGATGAAAACTTATTCCTCAGCGCCAGCGACGAAAAAGGTTTTGAATATAAATTGACGGGCGAGGGCTGGGCTTATTCTAAAAAGAATCCATGCCTATCCGGTTGCGGTACAATTTTGAATATGGCATGATTGGCCAATGGTGAAACAGAAAATACTTACCAAAAAGCTAGATCAGTCATCCAGAAAT
>JAYVHE010000034.1:0-19173 GCA_043771495.1 Bdellovibrio sp.
TACAAAATGAATTCGAATCCTGGATCAATGCAAGAAGCGATTTATATGACCTACTTCGCCAGAATGTCATATTCATTCCATCATTACGAAACCGCATCGAAGATATTCCCATTTTGGCCTATGCGCTGATGAAACGATTTGCCTCTATATATAATCGAAATATTGAATCAATAGATAAAACTTTACTTGATCGTTTTGCATCTTATTCATTTCCAGGAAACTATAAAGAACTTGAATCTATGATGGAGACCGCCGTGATTGGATGCCATGAATCCGTTTTGAAAGAAGAACATCTCTCATCGCCGCTGCGGTAAACGCGCTCATTCCATGGAGCTGGCTTCTAATCAATATAAGGGCTTATGATCGTAGGTCTTAATAATGCAAGTTAACCCGGCATTAAAGAACAAAAACCATTTTTACTGAGGATGTCTTACCTATGAATTCATTAAAAACACTGCGACTGATGGTCGCGATCGTCATGCTCATTCAGGGAAACTTCGCACCGGCATTAACTCGTAATATAGCGACGCAAAATGTCGATGTTGAGCAAAGGTTCGACAGTCGTGATGAGGCGCCACTCGCGTCTCCCGCAGCCCTTGGTGCTGCTCCACAACCCGTTGTTGAAGCGGCTATAGCGACTCAAAAAGCGCCCGTTGGTGACTGGGTCGAAAACTTACCTGGCGACGAAATGAAATACTATGCCCGCGTCTTCGCTTACTTAAAATCAATCAAAGTACCGCTAGATAACTTAGATGCTTATACCAAACGAATCTCAAAGTACTTGGCTTTTATAATGTATAATTCAAAAAAGCCTATTACTGAACAAGAAAAAATCCTTTTTGGAGAAAAGGGCAGTGGCGGAGTTTTAGGACGCTTAACCCAGTCTTCAACTGAGTTTTTATTTTGCGCAAACCCAAACGACTTTGAATGCATCGAGCAGGTTCCACGCATTACGCCAACTGCAAAACATCGCGTTGAAGATCCAACATTAAAATTAGGAAAACTAAAAATAGTTCCAGATAGTTTCAACGATAAAATGGAAGTGCACTTTAATGAACAACTTTTAGTGCATGAAGATCTTTACACCCCAGCCACTGGTGTAGCTAGAAAACTTGAAGATTTGATCAACGAAGTTAAGCCCGGCAAGGACAACGGGATTTTCATGTCTTTATATGGCATCGACGATATCCGTGTAGTTCAAGACGAAGTCGGCAGTAAAAAAGCCAGCATGAAGGGCGTTTACGACGCCATCGTGAACCAGCATAAAAATAACGTCTTAGTTCAAGGCGTGTTTGACACGGTCGCTATTCATAAAAACGTGCCTAAAGGAATAAAACTAATTTTTTCTTATCAAAAACCAAAAGACAAAGAAGAACTAGCGCGCTGGATTTTCTCACCTCTAAAAAATCCGATGATTGACAAAGATACTAAACGGCCAATTGCTGGCCACACCAATATGCGTTTTATGTACAACGTGGGAACCCAAAATTTAGTGAACGAATTAAATTCAGGCGCCAAATCATTTTCTGACACTAAGGCACGCTTCGAGAAACCAGACGCCAAAATCATGCATAATAAATTTTTCGTTACGCAAAATAATGGAAAAATGGCTGTCTGGACTGGCACCACCAATATCGCACGCACCTGCTTAGGAACCGAACGTAATTCAAATTTAAGCGTAATTATTCGCGAAAAAAATATCGCGCAAGTTTATAAAGATGAGTTTACTGAAATGCATGATTTAAAAACCGAAGAACCTAAAGTTAATTCTAAATTCGATGGTATTGGCAAAAAAACGTTCCCCATCGGAAAATTTAAGAAAGACAAAACTCCGAACACGCACCGTCTTTTCAAATTTGCTGAAGATAATACTTTTGTCCGCGTTTATTTCTCGCCAACGGATGACGGCGAACATCGCGCTGTTCTTCCAATGCTTCACTCCGCTTTACCAGGAGACAAAATAATCATCTCCATGTTTGGTGCGACGGGAATTGAATACGTTCGCGCGATCCAATGGGCTGCAGCTCGAGGTGTTGATGTACAAATCATCGTTGACTCTCCAACCGCTTGCGGCCTTAACGCGTGGGCCGGCTTAGGCGGACAGTCGAGTTTACTCGAAGACAATCTATTTGCTGATTTATTCAAAGGCGCCATGAAAGACGTTTCCATGTCTTTCAATAACAAAGGACGCGGCGAAATTTGGAAACAGAATCACCAAAAAATCGGAATGCTCCTTCGTAAACAACCAAACGGAAAATTAGTCGCTGAACATTTCTTATTCGGTTCACAAAACTGGAGTGAAGGTGGAAACGACGGCAGCGATGAAAATATGATGGCCATTTCAAGAGTAAACAACAGCTTACCCATCGGTGATAAATTTCTAGAACATTTCAATTGGCTATTAAACGAAGGAAAAGCGATTCCGATGATAAAAGCTGGTTGTCGCGCATCAACAAAGGCCTACAAACTAGCCCATCCAGAAGAAGATTTAGTTGAAGAGGACGCTTCAGAAGAAACAGAAGACGATAGCAGCGACGAAGAATAGATCTTCCTTAAAACCTAATCTCCAGATCGGAACGATCTGGAGAAGTGAGAGCACAAGACTTTGTATCCAAAACTCTCAAAGTTAATTTAAATCAGCCTGGCGTGATTTCCCACCTTCAGATAAAAACTTAATTTTTAAATTTTCGTACATTGAAATAAAATCCATCGGAAGCTCTTCACCAAACGTACGGAAAAATTCGCGGTGTGAGTCAATTTCTTTGATCCATTGATCTTCATCTAGTTTCATCAAAGTCGCATATTGCACTTCAGTTAAATTTAAACCATCAACATCTAAGTCTTTAAAGTCTGGACTCCAACCTAATTGCGTCTCATAGGCATTAGCGTTGTTGTCTATACGATTAAACATCCATTTTAAAACACGTGCGTTATCGCCAAACCCTGGCCAGATAAATTTGCCGTCATCTGATTTTTTAAACCAGTTCACAATAAAGATTTCTGGCTTACTTGATAGATGTCTTGGAATCTTTAACCAATGTTTAAAATATTTAGCCATATTGTAACCGGCAAAAGGCAACATCGCCATAGGGTCTCGTCGAACCACTCCGACGGCACCGGTTGCTGCCGCTGTTGTTTCAGAACCAATCGTCGCTGCGAAGTAAACGCCGCTGACCCAGTCTTTGCTTTGAGTCACTAAAGGAATTGTATCCGCTCGGCGTCCACCAAATACGAAGGCACTGATTGCAACGCCTTCTGGATTATTCATCGCTACATCCGCTGATGGACACTGACTCGCCGATACGGTAAAGCGTGCATTGGGATGCGCGGCTAAACGTCCGCATCCTGGAACCCAGGCCTTACCCTGCCAGTCCGTTAACTGAGCTGGTTGAGTCTCTGTCATACCTTCCCACCAAACATCATTGTCAGGCGTTAAAGCAACGTTTGTAAACAGAGTATTTTTCTCGATAGTCTTCATGGCATTGGGATTTGTTTTATAACTTGTCCCCGGTGCCACACCAAAAAAACCAGCTTCGGGATTAATGGCGCGAAGTTTTCCGTCAACATCAGGCTTAATCCACGCAATATCATCACCAACGGTCGTGACCTTCCATCCATCCAGTGACGGCGGCGGAATTAACATTGCAAAATTAGTTTTGCCACAAGCACTCGGGAATGCGGCCGCAAAATACTTTTTTTCTTTAAGAGGTGATTCTACGCCTAAGATCAACATATGTTCGGCTAACCAACCTTCATCTCGACCCTGAGTCGATGCAATTCGTAAAGCAAAACACTTTTTACCTAACAGCGCATTGCCGCCGTAACCGCTGCCAAAAGACCAGATCGAACGCTCTTCTGGAAAATGCACAATATATTTGTGATCGTGATTGCACGGCCATGTAACGTCTTTTTCGCCAGTTAATAATGGGCGGCCGACACTATGAACGCACTTAACAAATTCACCGTCTGCACCTAAAATGTCTAAAGCGCGAGTTCCCATACGAGTCATCATTTTCATGTTAACAACAACGTAAGGAGAATCTGAGATTTCAATTCCAATTTTAGATATTGGGGAACCAAGCGGTCCCATGCAAAATGGAATCACGTACATCGTGCGACCTTTCATACAGCCCGCAAACAATGGATTTAATTTTTCACGCATTTCAGAAGGTGCCATCCAGTTATTAGTCGGCCCTGCATCGATTTTATTTTCTGAACAAATATAAGTGCGATCTTCTACACGCGCCACATCGGATGGATCTGACAAGGCCAAATACGAATTCGGACGTCGGGTTTCATTTAACTTTTTTAAAGTGCCGCTAGCGACCATAAGATCTAGGAGCTTTTGATTTTCTTCTTCGGAACCATCACAAAGTTGAATTTGATCAGGTTGAGTTAAAAGGGCTACTTCATTGATCCAAGCCAATAAAGACGCGTGTTTAATTTGCGAAGAATCTAAAAACTTCATGTAAACCTCTCACAGATTCATTGTTAATTGATCTGTTATTTGAACTGTTATCTAAACTGTAAAATGGACGATTTTGTCCTCATGTTTTAAACGGCTTGGCAGGGTTCAAGCAAGTATTGAATGCGGCTGTGTACACTTTGTTGAAGTTCGGGTTTTTGAAGCCTCTATACAACAGCTAAACTGTTGAACTTGTTAGCAATATAGAAATTTTACAGCGCAGAAACACATAATTACCTGGCAAATTTATGACCATTTCAATTTTGTCGTACGTCAGCTATAACGCAGCAATGAAATCCAGCCTAAAATTAGAGAATTCAATCAGCACACTTTTTGTTGTAGCATTAGCTATGGCTTTTACGACTCCCGTTTTTGCAGCTTCTAAAATGTCAGATGCGAGTGATGTTTTAAATGCTCCACCCGATTTCTCAGACTTGTGCAGCACGGACTTATCGAATGTTCACTTTTATGGATTAAATCTTACGCCGGACAATCATGAATTGAAAATGTTTGTTTGGAACACCAAAAAATTCGAAAATCTAAATGCATTTGCAGATTTAAAGACTCACGCCGAAACTTCTGACGTGGTTTTCATTCAAGAAGCCGCCCACTCGCGCGATTTACAATCGGCTATGATCGAAAATTTACCGACTCACCGACATGCGTTTTTTCCCAGCTTTTGCGACGATTACAATTACGTTTACGGTGTTCAGATTTCGACAAAATTAAATTCTGCCGACGAAGTCCGATGGCCTTCGCCCGACACCGAACCGTTTTCGACGATTCGTAAAATGAGCGCCTATTCCCTGGTTGAGTGGAATGGAATTAAAATTCATTTAATAAATACTCACGCCTTAAATTTCAACCCGGGTGGAAAATTCAAAGAACAAATTTACGACCTTTACTTGAAAATCCGCCAATTAGAAGGTCCGGTCATTTGGGCAGGTGATTTTAATACGTGGGTGCCTATGCGTCGAAAATACTTATTTTCTTTAGCCGATGATTTAGGGTTGGCTCATGTGCTACCAGAGAACGACACACGTAAACTAAAATTAGACCATGTATTTTATCGTGGCCTCAAATTAAAATCAGCCCAAATTATTCCACTTAAAACGTCAGACCATTTTGCAATTTCATTAGAATTTACAAAGCCTGAACCACCGTCAGAAAAACTCGCTCAGTACTAATCAGTTATCGAACGGTTTCGACAACTAAATCCTGGGCGCTGACAAAACCACGGTCATCGACGACTTTTATTTGGTATTGGCCCGATTTAGGAATCCACTCCAGCGATTCTTCGGGTCTGTTTGAGCCGACGTACTCATTATCTATAAACCAGTCCAATTTTTTTACTGATGATGCGGCCGTCGCTTTTAAATAAATTTGTAGCGGATTTTTAATTGAAATCGTCTGAATGATATCTCGTCGTGGCAATACGATTTGCAAATCACTGAGCATATTGGGCCGCTCATCGCAATTTTTTTCAAAGTCTGGCGGCAGTTTATAATATAAACCGGCTCGCTTAAATAAATTAAATAAATCGGAAGGCCAAACTTCATAAATCTTTGAAATCACAGAAACGTTTTCGCTCGGACTTTGACCAGGACACAATCGCAGACCTGTTTTAGCATTGATCATTATTTTTTGGTGAACCCGGCAATCATGGATCGGCGATTTACCAGGAATAAATCCTGTTTTACGAAGATGCGGACAATTTTCGGTGGCAAGCCCCCCCGACAAAGAACAGACCGCTACTTCAGAAACTTTGAGGCGCGCCGGTTTGGTCCAATCTGCGGTCGTAATTCCCCGATCTAGTTTAGACCATTTAATTTGCTCAATGATTTCAAAAAACAAAGGCGCGGCTAATTCCCGACCCTTAAAATACGGATTAAATTCACCGGTAAAATTTCCAAGCCAAACACTCACAACATAATCATCAAAGAGTCCTGCGGTCCAGGCATCGCGGTAACCGTAGGACGTTCCGGTCTTCCAAGCGACCGGTTTTTGCAAACGTCGAAAATGATCTAAGTTTTGATTGAGTTTATTATCGGTCAACATTTTCACAGTTAAATATCGGGCTTCCGAAGACAAACGAGGTGCAAACGGTTTATAAGTGATTTCTGTACGGGGAAAGTTCGAATAGACCAAACGTGGTATTTTATTAAAATGCGAAAGCTGTTGATACATGGCTGTGATTTCTTCCATGGTGACTTCAACACCGCCAATAGCTGCGCCCAGGCCGTAAAACTGTTCAGTACGCATTCGATCAACACCAAACTGGCGAAGCATTTCGGTAAATCCTTGGGTATCTTTTAAAAGTTGTACCGCGGGAACATTGCGACTTTCTACTAAACTGGTCGTTGCCGAAATCGGTCCTTGATACCTGCGGTCAAAATTTTCGGGATCGTAAAGACCAAAACTGGTCGGTAAATCTTTTAATAAAGTTTGCGGATGAATTAACCCCTGCTCGATAGCTAACCCATACAAAAAGGGTTTTAATAACGATCCCGGCGACCGCCGCGAGCTTGCACCGTTAACCTGACCAGAAAGGGCTGCATTAAAATAATTCCCTGATCCGACGTAGGCAACAATTTCACCCGTCGAGATTCGACTCACGATTAAGGCGGCATTATTAACACCATAACGACGTTTACTCTGCAAAAAAGCTTGAACCGATGTTTCGATTTTGGATTGTAATTTATAATTTAGAGCTGTTCGAATAATTTGCTTGGGCTCTAAAACCGTAGCACTTAATTCTAAAATACGATCTGTAAAATGTGGCGCTCTAAATGGTAATTTTCGCACGGCGAGCTTGCGACTTTTAGCATTCGGATTTTGCGGAAGTTCAAGCAATGACAAACGTTCTGATGCGGACAAATCTTTTGGACTTTTTCCAAAATAAATAAAACTGGCGGCTGCTAAACTTTCGATGTTTCGGCCATAAGGCGTAACAGTTAAATAAGCTTCTAGGATTTCGTTTTTGCTAAAACAGAGTTCTAAAATCAGCGCTTGGACAAGCTGTTTAACTTTTCCACCGATGGTGTTGGACCCATTGATCGAAAGTAAACGCGCCAACTGCATGGAAATTGTGGACGCTCCTCGGCGTCTTGATTGAGTAAAATAAGTTTCATGAGCCGCTTTAACTAAAGAAATCGGATTAAACCCCAAATGCGAATAAAAATATTTATCTTCTTTATTAAGGAGTTCTTGAATGTATTCTGCTGGCACATCCTGCAACGAAGTTTTCAATCGATACTTTTGATCACCCGACAAAGTCATGCGCAGTAAGACCTGATCCGATGAGTAAATCAGTTTTGAATACGAAAAAGTATCCAGAATGGGCGCGGCAAACAGTCGTGTTGCCGTAATTGCTAATACGAGTGCAATCACTCCGATTGCACTCGGCTTAAAATAATCAGTCTTAATTAAGTTTTTAAGAAAATTATTTATAAACTTCAAACTGACCTTCGACACCTTTGTAAAAAACTTGTCGGTCGTACATGTTTTCTCCGTAAAAAGCTGGAATCACGAATTTACCGACTGAGGCCGCTTTGGCCTTGTACGTGTACTCAACAGTTTCACCGGCTATTGATCCATAAATCACGATACGATCTTCGCGACGATCAACATAACGTGGATAATACCGAGGTAAATGAACGACCGCGGCCGGTGTTTGCGCGTACGCTTTTGGTAAGCTGATCAACTGGCGCGCGAACATCTCGACCCTTGAACGCTCTAGCGAACCTTCTTCTTCTATAGGCGGAGCTTCTTCCTCGTAATCGCCCTCGCCTTCGCTTCCTTCATTGCTACGAATATCTTCGTCACCGAAAACCACCGACTCCAACTTGGGCTCAAGCCCTCCTGGCAATAAATCGATCCATACAACGTGAGGAACGCTTTTTCCCCCAGTCGCTTTAAATCGCATACGAACAGTCACTTCTTCACCGAGTTTAGCTTTGGTAACTTCTTTGTCTCCAACTAAATACGCACGAGTCGCTTCCAAACCATTAATCTGCTCTTTAAGGTTTCCTTTTTTATCAAAACCACCGACGGCAACCGTGGTATAAATATCTGCATTTGTCGTTACTTTAATACTTTTTGCTAACGGAGAAAAAATCGCACGTTTAATTAATTTTCCAGTTAGATCGAAATTTTTATATTGGAAGGGAGCTGTTTCCTCGCCGACAGAGAATACAGTTTTATTTTCATTCATTGTTAAAACACTCACAGCAGCTATTAACGACATCGAAGCACTTTGAGTTTGAATTTGGCCTTTATATAATTCTGAAAAACTGTCTTTAAAGTCCGGTTGTTTAACCCAATCAGCCACTTTTTCTTTGTTATGCTTGGCAGCTAAAAACAAGATTTCAGAATTTGAACTGGCTTGCGACATGAAGTCTTCAGGCGACCACAATGGTTTTTTATTTAGTTCAACTTTACGCCATACCTTAGAGGCTTCTGATTGCATTTTTAATTGATCGTAACTGGCGGCTAAGTACGCTTTTAAAACCACGTCTTTAGATTCCTGGGTAATTTTATCAAGGTATTCAACCTTATTAGTTACTAATTTTCCCTGCTTCGTCAGCCAGTAAAGACTACGGGCTGCATTTCGCAATTGAAATTCACTGCTCGTTTCACTAATTGGAATATCAATAACCGATTTAGTTAAACCGTCCACAATCATCGCCGGTAAACTTAAATTCACGGCTTTAAGTTGTTCATTCAATAAAAACGCCATCGGCACTAATGAAGGCTCTGAATAACTTCTTGGATAAAGCGCGAGCCCGCCGTCACCGTTTTGGCGCGTCTTCAAGACATCGATCATTTTAGTCAGCTCGGCTTTATAATCGATTTTTTTCGTTTTCTTGGCTGGAGTTAGCCCAAGTTGTTCCATGGCCACGTAGCCCAATGCCCGACTCAATAATTGTTCAGAACACGAGTATTCGTAAGTTGTTAAAAATATTTCAGCCGCTGAAACAAACGAGAACGGTAATTCGGACAAAGCCGCGTTAGCTTGCGCATATTCTGAGTAAACATCACGATCATTTTTCAGAATACTTTCTTTGCCAACGCTTTCTGTAAAAAATGTTGTCTGAAAGACTTGGGGCGGTCGAATAGAGACCGACATCGTGCGTTCGACCACGGTTCCTGAAAGTTCAGCCTTAAATTTTATATCCGTGGCGCCTAGAACATCTTTAGACTTCAACATAAAAAACTGAGTTTTTTCTTGGCCTTCGGGAATAGTCAGGCGAGCCTCACCCGTGCCATTAGATTCAAATTTATCGCTATTAATATTAATTACAATTTCGGCTTTGTCACCGCTACCGCGTTTTTGATTGGCAACGATAACTGCCGATTCAAATTCATCTCCGGGCGCTACAAAATACGGAACCGATGGCGTCAAAATTAAATCGCCGCGCACCGTAACTTGATCGACCGTTTGTCCAAACATTTTTTGATTCGCAGCCATCGCAATGATTCGCATGCTCCCGTTAAAATAATCCGGAACTTTGTACGCAAAAACTTTTTTCGTGACGTCGGCTTGTAAACGGCCGCTCCAAAACACCACTGGAGGATCCGTTTTGCGCTTAAATGGATTTAAGTTCATTCCACCACCGCCAGCTTCCATGTCTCCACCGGTGCCAGACATGGCTTTTACGATCGAAAACTCTGGACGCAATAAATCCAATAATTGAAATGTTGTCACCTGCAGGGCTCGACGTTTAAAGAAAAAATCCACGGCGTTCGGGTTTGAATATTGCGCAACCTGTAAAATTCCTTCATTGACACCATACAAAATAATCGGCGTTGGACTATTAGCCGAGTAACTAATATTTAGAGTTGAGCCGGGCTTCACAAGCTCAGGGACTTCCAAGGTTAATTTATTTTTTCTTGAGTCTAAGCTCACCGAAAAACTTTCCACCGCATAACTCAGGGGATTCATGTAAATTTGTTTTGAATCAACCGAGCGCAACCACGAAACATTGACGTACGCATAGCCTTCAACACCTGCCGGAATTTTGATTTTTTGCACCGATGTCGCCGACGTTGATTTAAACCACTTCGACGCGTAAACTTTTTCTCGTTCGATGGTAATCAGACCACTTCCTGCAAACGGCGCACGCAATTCAATTTCGATTTCGGCTTCCGGCGAATAATCTTTTCGATTGAGAGTCAGTTTGAGCTCACTACTCTTATCGAATCCTCGTTGCTGTTCGCCATCTCCGATGACCGAGAAATCAATTCGAGTTAACTCGCGGTTTTGCGAATCAGTTAGAGTGTAATAAAAGTCCCCTCGTAAATCCGTAGGAATTTTGTATTTATTATCGCCGGCGACTAAATCAATATCTTCAGTTTTTAAAACTTTATCTTTTTTAATCGATTGATACTTAAAAAGTCCATTGGGCTGTTTAAGCAACGTTGATACATATTGAATTTGGCTTAACTGAAATTTAACTTTTTTAAGTTCAGTTTTTTCAAGCTTTGAATCAATAGCCAATAAATCAAAGTGATGTTCGGCATTTTCTTTTAAATAACTTATATCACTTTCGGTTTTAAAACCGACAACATAAGGCACCGTCGAAAAATACGAAATGGCTCGCGAATAAACGGAACGGCCACTGCCTGCTTGCATCGCTTGGCTATCAAGTCGAACTTGGTAGAAACCTTCGTTCAGTTTCGTTAGATCCACAACTTGTTTAAATTCCCCAGCAACGTCAGTCAAACCGCTAGGTAAAGACTGATCCATCCCGTAATTATTTTTGTTGTTAAATGAAAAGCGATAAGCCGAATACTTTCTAAAATAAGGTTGCGCTGTGGTGACTGTTAATTTGGTTTCGATTTGACGATCACTCGCCGGTGTACCAAATAAATTTTTAACACTTAATTTCATTTCTTCACTCGGGTTCATCAACCACCCTTGCGATGAATCAACACCATAATGTGCAAAAATACTCAGTTCGTCCGGAGCAAACTCTTCAACACGCACATTAACTTCGCCAACTAAGATATTGCCTTTTTTAGGATCTGGAACTGACAAACTAAAACGATAAACCCCTGTTGGTGACTCGTCCTGTGATTTCCATTTAAAATCACCGATGTCGTCGGTATTAATGCGAATCATTTTTTTCTCGACGATGGTTCCATCTGGCGCCAAAATACTCATTTCTAATGGAACGTCTTTCGAAATCTTTGACATCAATCGATTACGAATGATGTAACCAATATTAATTTCTTCACCAGGTCGATAAATTCCACGGTCCGAAAACATATAACCAATCAGCTGGTCTGAATCGGTACTCTCATAAATTCCACCGACATCAAATTTTGAGTAATCCAGCTGACGTTCATAAAGATCAACCGGCATAAAAACAAAATCTTCACCCAAAGACGCAATAAACAATGTGGGCGTTTGTTCTTTTTTAAATGAAGACAAATTCGGGACCTCGGCGGTGCCATCTTCACTGGAGCGAACGTCTAAAATACTCAGTCCATTACGTCCCAAAACCTCAATCTTAGCGCCGCCAACCGGTAATCCAGTTCGTAAGTTTTGAACAAATACAGTATACGTTTTAGAAAAATTCTTTTTAACAATCAGGCCTAGATCCGTCATTAGAATCAAACGTTGATCTTTGCCTTCGCCGCCGTCCATACCATAGCTATAATCATCTTCGTACTCATAATCAGACGATTTATTTTTTTTATTTTCGCTGAGTTTAATATAATAAAGACCTTTTCGACCCGGTTTTAATATCTGATCCATATTCAAAGATGAATAATGGGTTTCATTGGGATCAAGCGCAGCGGCCTGATCTGTTTTAGAATCACCACCGACTGAAATTACTTTTTCTACTTTTTGAGTGGTATCCCACAACACGTTGGTTGGAAAATAAGGTTTTTGGAAACTTCCCGAATTTAAAGCCGTGCGCGACATTTGCGTTAGCTGCTCAGGCAACAATCTGTAAAGTTCGGCTTTAATTTCCGTAACGTTTCTAGACAGAAGCGGTATTTTCTTTTCGCCTGATAACGAAAGCAATGTCCCAGAACCCATAATTAAAATTTCTTTAGGTGATGTTCCAACATTAACAACGTCTTGGTATTCAAACGGCATAAAGTATTCAGCCGCGTTGGTAAGTCCTTTTTTAACTTTAACTAGTAATTGGCGATTTTGTGGAAGTTTAACTTTAAAAGACTGGCTCGCGGACTCTTCGGTTTCTGTCGGATGAATTTCTGGCTTTATGGTCTCAGCATCAGCCATAATTTTTTGATCAAGCTCTGTGGCCGAAGTCCACTGACGGTTCTTTTTACGCTTTGGTAACAAATAAACTTCGACGGCCTCGGCCAATTTTTTACCACTGATTGGCAAAGACGTTTCAATCACTAAAGCCTGTTCTGGTTCAAAGTTATCGTTGCGAACGTTTTGAATTTGCGAACTCAACACTTTTAAACTATTTCGTCCCGGCATATCGATTGAAAAACTTAAATCCCCGGCCTCACCACCCCAAAGTCCAAGGCCACCTTTTTCAAGTTTAATTTCAACAACGGAGTTCGCCTCAGGGACTGGGATATTTTCTGTCGTCACATAGACTTCAGTCTTCCACTCATTAAAAGTCGTCGCTATTTTCAAGCCATGACTTTGCGGCAGCTTGGCTTGCTTTTCGCTCAGCTTCGCCGAAATTCGACGTCGGATATCTTCCACGTCGACCGGATAATTAAATGAAAACGTTCCTGTGGCTCTTTGAATTTTAGGTGCCATGGGATCGCGATAGAGCTCTTTGTTATACTGATTAACTGTAAGACCGGTCGTACTAAATTTAGCTTCGGCTTCTTTTAATTCTAAGCCTTTGGGGAAAAATCGATCTTTGACTTTAACTTCAAACTCAAAACCTATCGGCCATCCGTATGGATTTTTTTCGCTCGCCTCGGGAATAAATTGTAATTGTTTGTCGTTCGTCCAACTCCACTTGCCGCTGACTTTTGGTGAAATAGAAATGTATTCGGTCTCTTCTTTTCCAACAATATCAACGCGCGCAACTGGGTGCGAAAAATCTAAGGTCATAGCTTCTGGTTTTGGTTTTTCTAAATCAGGGAATGCCGGCTTAGTGACCGTGAAAGTAACAAACTCAGGGAGTGGACGAAAATATTTATATCCAAAATAGGAAGCGGCCGACACGACTCCGATGGCAATAATCCCTAAGGCTGAACGCCAGATAGCCTTCCAAACTTGCGGTTTGTTTTGTCGAAACGATCGAAGGCCTTCCGAAATTTTTCTCCACCATTTTGGACTTTGATAATTTACTTCTCCAAAAAGCACAGTAAAGATAGACCCAAAAAATTGACCCAATTTCGCAGCTAATAACTTAATTTTTTCCATTCCAATATCTGAAAACAAACAATGATTTTTGTCAAAGTTCTAAAATAGACGGAGGGATTGCAGAAACTACTCGCGGCCTTGTCTATTTTATTGACAGAAATAAATCGAAGCCGATTTTTCCAAAAATTTCACTCTGACAATCTTTCGTCCGTTTTGGAAAAGAATATGGACTGGTGTTTTTTTTAGCGAAAATTAACAAAATCTTGATATATAAGTCAGCACTAACCCGCTTATTCGTTGTTAGTAGAGCTGAAAAATAGCTTTGTCGTCATGGGTGTTTAGTTCGGTGGTGTTTTCTGACTTTTAGGTGGAAAGTTAGCAGCCCTGCAAAGCAACGAATAAGTCTTTGGGTTTGTCTTTGGGTTAATCAGTTTGATACGTGCGACTAACCAATTACGGCACTGTCAGCACTGACGACCCCTTAATGAACCAAGAACTTACATAATCCAACTCCAAGTTTGCATTTCTAATAAGTAGTTTCTTGGAGGATTTATGAAAATGACTCAAATCGAGATCTTAGCCTTCATCACATCAGCGTTACTTTTAACGGGATGTAACCCTTCTAAATTGAGTTCTCACTATTCAATTAATAATACGTCTGAAATCGCCAAGTCAGCCCCGGAAAAAGAGGCTATCAATGTTGATCAAAAAATTGCGCTGTTTACTCAAGCTCTAGAAAAAATGAATAAAAGTGCATCTAACTTAACGATTCAGAAAGCTGCAAAAACGAATTGGACCTATTTAGGTTACCAACTGCAAATGCTAACAACAGACAGCCGCGGAAATGTCGTTAACCATGTTAGTCGCGCGAACACAAAATTAAATTTTTCAGATGTGCAAATTGATACCTGCCCTGTCGGTATGTATTGTCTTTTGGTTTACCAACCTTATGTTGAAGTCCAACTAACATCAGAATGTCAAAAAGCCTCGTATAGAATGCAGGAACGCATAATGATGGGGAGTTCAATGGTACCGGAATCAAATTTTTCATGGACTGTTGTATCTGGAGAAAAAACTCCAAATTGTTCAGGTACTGATGAAGATGAATTTTTTACGATCTTATCGCGAGAAACTATCCGAAATGATCCTTTGATCTTTGTTTCGGATAATTTTTTATATATTCAGTCCAACGGACTGACTTTTCTATTTACTAAATAATCACTAAATTTCGACTACCACTGTGCGCCAGTTTCGCGTCGCGGAGCACGGCTCCCACCGTCTTTACGTGCGCCACCAGCCGGTGCCGAAGCGTAATCAAATCGCGAAGACGCTGGTTTACGATCTTCAGAAAAACGTTGATTCAAAGATCCACGGTCACGGCGCTCAGTTGGTGCTGACTCAGCCGTCCGCGGCGAACGTTCGAACGTACGAGCTGGTTTATCACCACCGTAAGATCGTGCCGGTCTGTCGCCAAACGGACGAGCCGGTCGGTCTCCATAAGATGGTCTATCACCAGCAGGTCGGTCGCTTGCAACAAACGCCGGACGATCCGAAGACGGTGCACGTTCAGGTCTGTCACCTGACGGACGTTCAGCGTGATCCGCATTAAATGACGGTTTGTCACCATAAGACGGACGGTCGCCACCACGATCGGCATAACGAGAAGGACGTCCTCCTTCACGGTATCCTCCCTCACGACGATCTCCACCACGGAATCCTCCGCGGCCTCCGCCACCATTACCAGAGTAACGACTACGACGATCGCCTCCGAAATCTCTGCGGCTGCCACTATCATTTGGATTACGATCTTGTAAACGAGTAAAATCCATCACGCGAGGAGCGCGAAGATTTTTTGGTAAACCAATATGGAAGAACTGTAATACACGCGCCATCCACAATTCAGTTTCTGCAGACCACGGCGTTTCCATATTCATTTTTTCAGCGGCCGCTTTAACATCCGTCATCGACGTAGTTGTCGGGTGAAAACTACTTAAAGTATTCATCCAGTTTTCGATCAACTGGCCACGAATCTGATCTGCTGTTGCGATATCTAAATTTTTGAAGGTGATTTTAAGAGCTTTTTCTAAACTCTTCATCTGACGAATATCTTTTGGTTTTGTAAAATTCCAAACAGTTCCCGTTTTTCCCGCACGCGCTGTACGACCAACGCGATGAGTGTATGTTTCATGATCCCAAGGTAAATCAAAATTTACAACGTGAGTTAAATCTTCAATATCTAATCCACGAGCGGCAACGTCCGTTGCAACTAAGATTTGGAATTCACGATTTTTCAAACGTTTAACAGTTGTTGTTCGTTCTGCTTGCGTTTTATCACCATGTAAACTTTGAACTTTGAAACCACATTCACGAATTTTGTGTTCAAGATTATCAACTTGTTGCTTCGTTTGACAGAAAACGATTCCATAAAAATCTTTGGTTTGTAATAACGCTAAACATAATGCGTCTGGTTTATCTTCTTCGTAAACCACCGCGGCAAAAGATTCAACTTTTGATTGATCTTGCGTTTTTTGTAAGAAAAATTCTTTTGGTTTATCTAAATATTTATGAGTTAAACGTTGGATCGACGGATTCATCGTTGCAGAAAATAACCATGTGTTAAATTCTTGACCGTTATTTTCTAAGGCCGCCCAGATTGATTCTAAAGCGTCTTTAAAACCAAAAGATAACATCTCATCCGCTTCATCCAAAATAAAGTATTCAACGTCTTTTAAATTGATTTTATTTTGTTCCATTAAATCGATCAAACGACCTGGAGTACTAACGATAATATTTGGGGACGTACGTAATACGTCGAATTGTTTGCGGTACGATTCACCACCAACGATGGCCGCAACTCGTAAACCTTTTGCGCTTCCGAAACCTTGAACGTTTTGCGCGACTTGCAAGGCTAATTCACGTGTTGGACACACGATCAGCGCTTGCGTTTTCTTTTCATTGGCTAAACGCTCAACTAAAGGAACGCCAAAGGCACCCGTTTTACCAGTTCCGGTATTGGCTAATGCGATTAAATCAGTTTTTTCACCAAGCAATAACGGAATTACTGCTTGTTGAACTGGAGTCGGTGTTTCGTAACCCAGCTTTACGATTGTTTTCGTCATTTCTTCCGATAAATTAAATTGAGCGAACCCTACAGTTTCTGTAGTAGACATAGATATCCCCTTACTTTCAATCCTGCATTCCATTTTAGAATTCGTTAGACACCTATTTGTCCAACGGGATTTTAGTAAATGGGTACAAGAAAATTTATTTGCTTTGTTTTAATAACAAAGAGTTGAATCGGTTTTGTCTCACTAAAGAATCACAAAGTCTAATGATTAGCTTAAAAAACATCATGTCATTGGAAATTAGATCAGATTTTACAAATATTTTAGATCTACAACACCTGCTTTTCGACAAATCAAACAGGGACTGATTCAAATAAATGAAGTTTTTACCCTGTAATCCTACATTTTTTTACAGCCTTCTTCCAAGACAGCATTCTTTTCTGCACAACTTTTTTATCTATTTGTGGAACAAATTCTTGGTCTTTTTTCCAAATTTTTTGGAGTTCCTTCCACGAGGACCAGACCCCTGCTCCGAGGCCAGCCATATATGCTGCACCCAGCGAAGTTGTTTCAATAACCTTTGGGCGCTCGACGATTATTTGTAAATAATCAGCTTGTAACTGCATTAATAAGTTGTTCGCCGAAGCGCCGCCGTCGACTTTGAGCGCCTTTAATTTTTTACCTTTTTTAGGGCCCGAGGAAATATCGACTTCCATGGCTTTGAGGATAGCGGCGTTTTGTAACGCCATAGCCTCTAATGTTGCTCGCGCAATGTGCGCAGAAGTCGTACCGCGACTAAGCCCCGTGATTTCACCGCGGGCTTCTGCGTTCCAATACGGCGCCCCGAGTCCAACCAGCGCTGGTACAAACTCGACACCGGCGGCATCATCAACAAGGCCCGCCAGTTTTTCGATGTCGCTCGAAGACTTAATTAAACCCAAGCCATCTCGTAACCATTGAACAGCCGCGCCGCAAATAAACGCTCCGCCTTCCAATGCATAGACAGGTTTTTCATCGGCAATTTTCCAAGCGACCGTGGTCAGACATTTGGTTTTTGAATACTGAATATTGGTTCCTGTATTAAATAGAATAAAACTACCTGTTCCAAAGGTGCATTTAGCATCGCCAGCTTCAAAGCAGGCCTGTCCAAACAAAGCAGATTGTTGATCGCCAATCACGCCAGTGATTGTGGTGTGAGTATTTAACCACGATTGGCCCTTGGACATCCCAAAGTGACTCGCCGAGGATTGAATTTTAGGTAATGCCGCTGCAGGAATTTTAAATATCTTTAATAAGTCCTTATCCCAGTCTAAAGTTTTTAAATTCATTAACATCGTTCTAGATGCGTTGGTGACGTCGGTTTTATGGTCGACACCATTGGTTAATTTATAAATTAAAAAACTATCGATTGTACCAAATGCAAGATCGCCCGAGGCCGCAGCGATTTTTACAGCCACGACATTTTCTAAAAGCCATTGCATTTTTGAAGCGGAAAAATAGGGGTCTAACAGCAGCCCGGTTTTTTTATTAATAGATTTTTCATATTTTGGTTTCAGTTTTTTACAACGCTCAGCTGTTCGGCGACACTGCCAAACAATGGCATTATAGAGTGGTTTTCCGGTTTTTCGACTCCACGCCACAACGGTTTCACGCTGATTGGTAATGCCAATTGTAAAAATATCGTCTTGCGAAATGCCCGAATTTTTATACATCGTTTTGGCCGAATTTTCGATACTTTGCCAAATTTTATCAGGATCGTGCTCAACCCAGCCTGGTTGCGGGAAAATTTGCTCAAAATCTTGGTCGCTCGATGCAACTAGACTTCCGCTCTGATCGTAGACGCTGACCGTTGAGCCCGTTGTTCCTTGGTCAATAGACATGATATATTTTTTCATAAGAATATCATGATCAATTTTTTTAGAAAACCCAACGAAAAAATCTTTAATTTATCCAAGCTCGGAAAAGACGAACTTATCTATCGCGTTTTGCCGCGACTCTTCATGGAAATTCTTAAAAAATATTTTCGACTGGAAGTCGTTGGCGTCGAAAATATTCCTAAAAAGGGGGCTGTTTTAATCACCCCAAATCATTCGGGCTTTTCCGGATTTGACGCCTTGGTATTAAGTTATATTCTACAACAATACACCAAACGGACACCGCGTGTATTGACTCATCACCTGTGGTTTTTAACAGAAACCACAGCTTTACCAGCGCAAAAAATGGGTTTTATTCATGCCTATCCGGTTGCGGTACAATTTTGAATATGGCATGATTGGCCAATGGTGAAACAGAAAATACTTACCAAAAAGCTAGATCAGTCATCCAGAAAT
>JAYVHE010000035.1:0-7166 GCA_043771495.1 Bdellovibrio sp.
GTCTAGAAAAACGAGCTTTGTTAATTTGAATGCTTCAGAAAGATTTGGCTTCAGTCGCCATTTTTTTATATTACAAATTAGACCAATTGCTAGTTTTGAACTAACGAATTTCCTGTATTCTATTCTAAATGAATAAATTAACGATCTTCATGGCTTCAATACTCGTCTCGACTGCTGTCTTAGCTGATGACTCCCAAAAATTTTGCCTATTCTTATTGGAAAGGGCAAAACAAGATCCGGCCACGAAACTTCACGCAAAGGATACTAGAGCAAAGCTGGATGAGCTTATGGAAATTTCAAAACTAGCTGATGACTTTCTCAGTCTTGCAAAAAGCGGAATTGAAAAGAAAATGTCGTGGCCTACGTTTCAAAAATTTGCAAAATCTCAAGGAACTAATCTGTCAGATTATTGTCAGCCTCAGTATGATAAAATGTATGTGGATAAATACTGCGGAAAGGCAAAGACTGAAGCTAATATTAAAGTTAATAACGGAGTCGTAAAAACTCTATCGGAGAAATCATTTTTTGAACTTAAGCCAGAACCCAACGATCATGAATACGGTAAACAGTATAAAAGTGCTCAATAATAGTTTCCTGCCCATTTTTGTTTAAGGATGGTTCGTGAATTTGAAAAATGTTTTGGTTTTCGCAACGGTTCTATTGGGCATATATTTTATTTTTCTTAAAAAAAAGCCTGTACACTATTCAAAGAAAAACACCGCTGAGCAGGTACAGGAAAATAAAAAATCCGAAGAATCAAAAGAAAAAACATCACCTGTTGTTTTTCCAAAAGTTGATACTAAGTTATCAGGACGACAAATTTATAAAAATTCGCCTGATCTAGAAAAAGCTAGTGTGCAAGCCGAATATTCAATTGATGTTGAATCGGATAAGTGGAAGCAAGCGCAAATCATACCCGAGTATGGAGACTACGCACCGACCCCGTCAGTTCTAACTGGTCAGAGTGCTAAGATATTTAGTCTTTTCGTTCCTGAAGAATCGATAAATGATATCGAAATAAAAGATATTGCATCTGCATTTTTGCAGGGCCTATATCCAACGAAAAATATGATTAAAATTTTAGGATTAAATGATTCCTTTGATGGAACAATTTACATCGGGTATGAACTTAAATATCATGTTACTTGGGAGCTGCATATAAATGCTGAATCTATCTCAGTTAAAGGCGTTTTTAGTTTGCAAATGAATGGGGTGGAAAAAAGCTGCCCAGTACTTAGTTTTGAACCACTTAAGAATTTTACTTTTTTATCAAACGAAGACAATGGAACCATTTTAGTTATGAGTTGTGATAAAAGTTTTTACATGCAGTTATATAGACACAGCGCAAACACAATCAGCGGGATTTATTTCGAAAAGAGTGGAACTGACCAAACGTATAAAAATACCGGAAGTGTTTCACTATATCGCCGTGGTAATGACTTTTAAAGCGAACCTAAAAGATAAAAACATTAAATTTTTGGTCGGGTTCGAACAAAAATTCACCGAACTGGTCAGTCTAAAAAATTTCTGAAGGTGGAAAAAGGTGCCAGCAAAATTGAGCGCCAATCCATCCCCAAACTCGAGATTTAGAACTGACTCTTTGTTTCGGTCAGCTCAATTTTTAGATGGAACATGATTTTGCATTTATAAATAATATGACCTTAAGAACAATATATGAGTATATAAAACGCGAAAAACGACGGACCCTGATCATTTTGTTTTCAATTGTCAGCTCTAATTCGTCGCTTGGGTTAAACTGCATTGAAAAATCCGTAATAACCAATCAAACGGTACTGTATAGTAAGTCTGTCGACGCAGAATTAAAGTATAATTCTCAGAATGAGTCAAAAATCAAAGTTTATTATACGGTAGTTCCACGATATTGTACTGCCATTGAGCTCAAGGAAAATCACTTTCAAAAAAATTCTGATTATGTGGTTTTAATTCCGGGTGGACCGCTATCCCCACAGTACTTTACCAATTCAGATTTAGTGACGAAATTACGTGAACATTTTAATATTATATTACCCGAATATCGAAGTGCAGATTTGCAGATGAATCAATATCAAGACGCGGATATTTATAATACCAAAGCTCTTGCATCTGATTTAGAATTGATTCGTAAGGCCGAATTGGATGAAAAGCCATGGCATGTGTTAGGTCACTCGTATGGAGCCTATTTAGCTCTTTACTACAGCAGCATGTTTCCTGAAAAAACTAAGACACTTGTTCTTGCAAATGGATTTCATAATTACCGCCCATTCGCAGATCAATTAACAGATGCAATAAACAAAACATATCGGCTTCGAATTAGTCGATATTTTAAGTTTGATTCTGATGAACAGAGGAAATTCTTAAATCTATACGATCAACTTGTTGAACTTTCTCGAAAAGGTCAATTGATGCTCAGCCAAGAGCGCCGGAGTGGTAAGGGCAGATCAATTTACAAAGTTCCAGAGGATGTTTTTGATTTTCCGCTTGTTTCATTGATCGAAAGTCATGGGTTGCAGCGGGTAATCGCGATGTTCCAAGGTTGGATTACCGGATCACCAAGTTCTGTATCTTGGCTAGCAAAACATTTTTATCAAAATAAAACTCCTACCGAGAATTTATTTAACGCTTTTAATTGTGGTGAAGCCATTCCTCAAATCGAAAAAAATTTTCTATTCGAAGAAAAATATAGTTTAAAAATACCACAAATGAAAAAATTAGCTGATTGCAATAATTTTGTGGGTCAAATCCGGGATTCAATTATCCCGTTAGATCAAGTCAAACAGCCCACCTTAATTATTGCTTCTGAAAATGATCAAATGATTAATTCAACTTACCAATTTGAAACTCATAGCAAAATTCCACAGAGTCATTTTGAATTAATTTCTGATGCTGGTCACTTCCCGTTCAAGCGAGAGACTGCCGCCTCTGAAAAAGTTTTGAATTTTCTTTTAAATCATATTGAACAGAAATAATTTTTTGCGACTGCAATTTCGAACACAAACGTCTGATCGATCAATAAGGCTTCGAGCAGGAATCGGCGTTGGACGTCGTCTAAGATCGCAATACTGGGCTACAAACATTTGGTACGGCCAGGTAGCTTTATCAGTTTGTTAAAAAGAAGGGTTTTTGAAAAAAGCTGATTTAAAAGGGGATTTCAAATTAATGTTAATTGAGCTTTAATGTCGGTGCTTAAATCTTAAATATATCAATATTAAAACACGCGACTTCATTAGCCGGTGCGGGTCCAGCGTGCTTAGAGAAATCGCCAATGATTTTCACAACCGCTTTTCTGATTTCAATGTAAGCTTTTTCGTCTAGCGACTGTATTACCGAATAATGAATACTTTCATCGTTATTCAACTGCGCGTTTAGCACCGCACGTTGGCGCCAGTTGTTCAAATGCGTAGGACTTAGAGGTGAATTTTTTGATAAGTGCATTTCACTAGAATTAAAAATCCATTTCGAAGCTTTTCTAGATATTAATTTTAATGCCTCTAGCTGCAATAAAGTCTTCTCTGCAGTTTTGCGGTCGATATTTAATTTTTCACTAATAGCTGTTGCCGATTGAAATTCAGGAATGCTGGTCAGGATATGAATAACTGCGGGAAGCCATGTGGAATAATAAAATGCTTCTCCACCATTCAAGTCAGTAGGAGGGCGCGCAGCGCTTTTTTTCAGTTCTTCGTCGTCTTTGCGGATTTTAGCCAACTTTTGATCTAAACGATCGCGGTATGGCTTTGTTGCTGCACGAGATAGTTCGACAAGCGTCATAAAATAATCGACCTCAATTACGTCAAGATCTAAAAATTTTGATAAATGAAACGCATGGTCCATCGTAAGGTGTACTTCTTGATTAAGACATCGGGACATATAGGCGCGCTGACAACCTGTGGCCTCAGCCATGCGGGTTAAAATCCCCCATTCTGAAGCACGTGATTTAACAAAGGCCTTTAAAAAAGTTTTATAATCATCAAAGGTATAAAGATGGTTCATATTCGTTACATATTGTAACAAACTTCGATATTATTTAACAACAAATAAATATCGCTCCGCATTAAGTAGCTGTATATTAAGACTTATAAAGAAGCCAAAACTAAAAACTATGCTTAAACGCATTAAAAAAGGAGTACTTATGTTTACGAAATTAATTTCTGCCATGCTGATCGGACTACCTCTAGCAAACACAGTCATTGCACAAGAAATGAAAAAACCGGAAGCTCGACAAGGCTATTGTCATATTATAGTCGCGAAGGGCCAGGAAAAGGTCGAGCGCATCGTTAACATTGATCCGGAGGAAATTTCAACTGATCTTGGCTCTATCGGAGGATTCACTGGAAGCGCCGGTTATTTATTTGATGAAGAAAAAAATGCTGCTTTTGTTTCTCTCGATATCAAAGGTGAAGACGGTATAGAACATAATCTTGGTGGCCAAAATTATGTGATTTGGACGATCTTCAACTACAAAAATCAATACCTTTCTGTTGTTTGCGGCGAAAAAACCAAATAGCCGATTCTTAATTATTAGAAAACCAGCCACTGTCGATTCTTTTGACAGTGGCTACCGATTTAACAATTACATTCAAATTGTCGATTTCAAAATAGTCTTAATATTCAATGGCGTGGTTAATATTTTGCAACTCTAAAAATGATGATAAAAACAATGAAATTTATAAAGCAACTGACTCAATTAGTTTTTACGACGGCATTTCTTTCGTCGATGTCCTCAATTGCTAAACCCGCTCAAGACGAGATCACAAAAAAACAAACCGGCGTGGTTGAGGCGTATGCGGTTCGTGGCAAAATAACAGATCTATCGAAGCTTGAAAGCAAAAAAAGTGAAGATCAACGTAATCTCAACTACCTATTTCCTTTACGACAAACGGAACCTAAATATTTGCGCGTCGTCGCAGGTCCAGGAACCAGCGGTGGAGGTGGTGACATCGTCATTTGTGGTCAATACCAATTTCGACTTTTAGAAAGCAGTATTTATCCCAAATATTTTCTAGCCGATACCTTAGATTTATTCAAAAATGGCACCCTTGATAAGGCCGAGGCGATCCCCGAAGAAATTTGGATGGAAGCTATTTTTAAAACTCTCAATGAGTCTGTGTCTGACTCGCCCGAGAATGAAAAACTAGGAGACCTTGTTCGCAAACGATTGCAAGAGTTAAGCTTTATATTGGTTGATGAAGTCCTTCCTGAACTGGACGATGACCAAATCGACGTGACCGCATTAGGTTGCGATGAGAAAAAACAACTCGGTATTCAGGATCTAGCTAGGGGAGAAGTTCGTGTCAGTAAAGAGCTGATCGGGCGCTTAAGCTTTACTGAAATTTACTTTTTTAAAGTACATGAGGCTTTGATTTCCTTACAGAAGACCGTCGACGATACGACACCGATTCGTCAAGAATTACGCAATGCTATTGCAAAAATTAAGCTTGAGAATATTCTTGAAAAAGTCAGTCATGATTTTATCGAACTACCACAATCCCTTCGCTATTTGTGGGCTTTGAAAGTTCTTTATCAAAACGAATTCCTTATTAAGTTCAGCGCCTATAAGGGCAACTGCAAAGTCGAAAAAAAATCAAAATCCTTGACAGAAGATTGTATTGCTCCGTTAATTTCATGGCGCTCAAGCTTTGATGAATGGGATAAGCATGCCTTTATGAGTATTGGAATGAGTTATTATTGGAATCTTGGAGACGCCGGTTTTTTAACCCATGCACCAAAAAAACCGCATCTTTATCAAGCCATTCAAGAAATTGGTTCAACCTCATGGTTGGTTTATACAGCGTCACAATATTTTAATCCGCGTAACTCATTTTCAAGAAAAGAAGATATCAATTTGGCTGAAATCGAAGCGACTCATACTTACCTAATCGGTGCAATACGAAAAACACAATGGAATAATGTACTCGCTTCCCCGGCTAATATCGTAGAAATTTTGAATTTAGATTTTGAAAATTTTAGACGCAAATTTTTGAATGATAATTATGTGCCATTAACCGATAAAATATCGGACCCTTCGGATAAATGGTTTTCATCTGTTGGTTCGTGTTATGTCGACCAAAACTTTAAAATGTATCGGACAAGTAAAGATAGTAAAATGCACCTTATTGGCTGGATTTCGAAAGTATTTTCAGCGGATAAAAAACCGGTAGCGCTCAAAGGAATGCGTATTGAAATGTCCAAAAACTTTATGAATTGCTTGAAGGAAAAGGGTTACGAGGTGCGTCGTATAAATCAAGATGAAAACGAAGAAGCATTTCAAATTGCTCTCAGCCAATATTTTGAAAAGAATTTCAAAGAATTCATTGAATATTTTCAAACGGTTCTTATTTTAACTTTTTCAAAAGAATAATATGACGGCGTGGATAAATTTCTGAGCCGTCCATTTCTCGCTGATTCGCAACTCTTAACAAACCACTTCTATCCGTATGGAAACCCAATTTATTTAGTCTGAGCGTCAAAATAAATAAAACCGCTTCTCAAAAAAAAGCCGATATTTTAGATCAAAATACCAGTTGCCAATTTTTACTTCCTTAAAAAAATCTGAGTTAATTATCCAATCGAAAGGACACCCCATAAAAAGAGCCATTTTAGTTCTAGTTGCTAGTCTGACGCTAGCGTTACCCCGCGCCTGGGCATTCACGGACGGTTCAGGCTGGGCTGCCGTCAGTTACCTGATTAAACTCGTCGAGCAAAGCATTCGTCATTACCAGCAGTTTCAAACAATGATCCAATATTCAAAAGATGCACAGGCTTATTCACGCGAGATTAATAGCGGACTTGAAGCGTCTATTCGGTTACTTGAATCACTGCCGATTAAAGACGAAAAAATTTTAGGACAGCTGCGAACATTTCAGCGGTCATTAAAAGAAATTGAAAAAATCTACGGGGTTATTCCAAAAAGTCCCGACGAATCGTTTCAACAAATTAACGACATGGCTGTCGCTGAAAGTTTGAAGATGGTCAGTAACGCTACTGATTACGCAGAAAACCAGGAAATGAATTCCGCAAAACTTGAGGCCAGGTCTTGGGATATGTCACCCAAAGGTGCGATGAGAATGCAAGCGCAGGTGAGTTCCCAAATTTTGCTGACGCTAAATCAAATTTTACGGATGAACGCCCAATTACTAAAAATGCAAAGTGCAGATTTGGCGGCCAAAAAC
>JAYVHE010000036.1:0-3001 GCA_043771495.1 Bdellovibrio sp.
CCAAATTGCGAAAACGCTTTGGTCATTTCATAAAGAGTGATTGAGCTTGTGCCAAGGACCAAAGTAAAATCAGGATTCAATTTAGAAAAAATTCCTAAGCGCTTCGAATAATCCGACGCAAACGTAACTCCTATATCCTGAATAATTTTAACTGAAGGAATATTTAATGACTGCACTAAAGCATTACGCATTGTGATTTCGCCGCTGAAGTGTTTACCGTGGTTCGATGGCGACCAAATTTTTTCGTCACCTTGACCTTCATCGCCGCCGGCTTCTTTATACACGATGGGCGCATCGATGATTCGAGTTGACGGATTATAATTTTTTTCTAGGGCCGCAGCATAAACCAAGGCCTTAAATAATGAACCCGTTTGTCGGGCGGCTTGTAATGCACGATTGTATTCGTTTCGCGCGAAACTGTATCCACCCACCATGGCTAATAGATCTTGAGATTTTTGGTCGATCGATAATAAAGATCCTTCAAGTAAAGGCTCTTGGTCTAATTCTAAACGCAGGTGCTTTGCGATATCCAATGTTGGAGCGGGCGGCGGCGTAATTGCGGCTTTTGTTTTTTTAACTTCTGGTTTTTTAGTCCATTCAAATTTATCGGCAATAATTTTAACTAAAACTTGGTCGCCTTTTTTCAACGCTTGCGACACTTTTTTAATTTGGCCGTTCTCTGGACGAACCTCAAAGTTTACTTTACGAGCCCACGTCATAGTCTCGAGCTCAATAATTCCAACTGCATCCGGTAGTTCGATTTCAGCGTAGCCAAATTCGTCGTTAACGTCTTTAACCACGCCCACGTAATCTTCGCCAACCGTTAAAAAGCTCGGCATGTTCGTTGAAATCTTTGGATCAACGTTTTTACGATTTTTAATGTCGCCTTTTTTAGTGATGATTTCAACTTCAGCAAATGATCCATCAGGCATAATTGTTCGCTCTGGATTTGAATCTGAAATAAGTTTCTTTTTTTCTTTTAACAGAAACTCGGCAACTTGTTCTGGATTTTCATAAACTTGAATTGGTCCACGGAATCCTTGGCGTTTATCAACCTCTTTTAATCCTCTTTGCACAGCTTCGTTGGCAGATTGTTGTTTTTCTAAATCTAAAGCCGCAACAATTTTTACACCTTGATTTAATATTGTATCTTCACCCAATTGTTCAACCAACAATTGGCGAATGGTTTCCATGTAGTAAGGTGCTTTTTCTTCGTAATCTTCGCGCAAATAGACCTTTAAGGGCGCATTAATAAATTCTTTGGCTTGTTCATCAGTAATGTATTTTAATTCAGCCATTCGATTCAGAACATACACTTGGCGTTCTTTAGCCCGGGTTGGATTTCGTACCGGAGAAAAATCTGAAGGAGCTTTTGGTAATCCCGCTAAAATGGCCGCTTCGGGAACGGTTAACTGACGAGCCGGTTTTCTAAAATAAGTTTGCGAAGCGATTTCGATACCATACGAACGTTGACCAAAGAAAATTTGGTTCAGGTACAAATAAAGAATATCCTCTTTAGATAAATTTTGTTCGATCTGTATCGCCAGCATCATGTCGCGAGCTTTGCGAATAAAAGTTTTTTCATTACTTAATAAAAGCGTCTTTGCAACCTGTTGAGTAATGGTAGATCCGCCTTGAACACTTCGGCCGGCTCGCATGTTGGCAATAGCGGCTCGAAACAACGCTTGTAAGTTAACACCCCTATGCTCAAAAAATTTATCGTCTTCCGCAGCCAAGAAAGCTTTAATAACGTGATCAGGAATTTCTTTGTACGGAATTAATTGTCGGCGTTCACGAAAAAACTCGCCAACTTTTTTTCCATTGCGATCAAAAACCGGAGACACCAATAGAGGTTTGTAATCTTCAAGTTTGATAATTTCGGGTAAACTTTTTTTAACGGTTGAATACGCAAAATAAATGCTGGCGCAAAACAAAATAAATAAAGCAGCCAGTCCAAGCATAAGTTTTTTGAAGAGCGGGGATTTAGTTCGTGGAAGAGTAGAATTCATAGCCTAACAGTGTAATTTATAGGGCTATTTTAGGCAATCAATCCCATCATTAGGACAGGATTGATGACCCTGTGTTTCATCTAGTTAGTCCCGCGTGATTTTCCGCCAATACCACCACCGTCTTTATCAGAAAAACTTTTTTTAAGTTTAAGGCACGAAGGATCGTTTTTATTAGCTTTCAGTTTAGCTTCGCAACCGCACTTGTCAAAGGCGGTGTTACGCGCATTTTCAAGCCCCTCAACGGCCTTTTTTGCCTCACGATGAGCAACTGTGATGTCATTTCCATCTGAGTCGGGAATGATGCCTAAACGACCTGGCATTTTTCGGGCGACAAGTTCTTCAATCTGTAAATTTAGTTCATCAATCCGTTTCTTAGAGGCTACTAATTTTTCTTCTGTACTTATCTTCAGCTTATTTAGTTTCTCTGCCAAGTTCCCTTGTTTTTGATCAGTCGAAGCGGTTTCATTGGTTTTTTCGGTTTCATTTTCTTTGGTGATCGCATCGAATTCTTGTTTTTCCAAATTTATATTTGTATTTAAATCTTTAATTTGATTTTGTTTTTCGATGATATCTTGTTCAATATTTTTTACGGCTGATGCGTGGTCGTACCGGGCTTTGTCGCCAGCTTGATTAGCTTGCTCAAAACAGGCATCACGAACTTGATTAAGTCGTTTAACCATGACGCTAGTGCCGGTAACACCTTTACCTGTTGGCGTAAAACCTTCGCAAGGGTCTTTTGGCGGAAACTTCTCGCCTTTTGAAGCTCTAACAAAACAACTACGAGCCTTATCCACCTCTACACGGCAAAGGGACTCAAGTTTGTCTTCTGCAAACGCCACCATACGTTGTGCGTATTCAAATTTCATTTTCTCTAAATCTTCTTTACGTTTAGTAATCACGCTAGTTAAATTTCTGACTTTAACTAAATTATCTTGAATGGTTTTATTTAATGCCGTGTATTTTTCACGTTTTTTTACATCAAGTTTTGCAAC
>JAYVHE010000037.1:0-6442 GCA_043771495.1 Bdellovibrio sp.
GCGCAATAACTGGCCGCCATTGGGTCCGGTGAACTTTCGGCAATCGATGACCCAATAACTGTTATCGATTGCAGGCTTGAATCAGTGCGCGTCCATTGATCGCGATTTTGTTTGTAAGACTGTCCCAGTTTAAGAATGAATTCCATTGGAAAAAGGAAGGTCACTTTTAAACTCCACAAGTGGCTTTCCCAAGAACTTTCAAAAAAATTAGCGTAAGGCCCGCCACCCGCGCAGTAAATAATTTCGGTGGGAGAAAAATTTTGAACTTCAGGAAGTAAATCCGCGGCCGTCGATTTAGAAAAATCAAATGTCAAAACTTGGGTGTTGGCTTTAAGTTCACCCACTTGATTGGCAATTTTTCGGGAGACCAAAAGAAAGTGCGCATCAGGATACTTCTGACTTAAGGCCAAATATGTGCCCCAACCTAACCCGCGACTTGCTCCTAATAAACAAAAACGTTTCATCTAGCCCGGTTATATTCTAAAATTTTTAAATAGCCATGCCAAAAGTAAACGTGCCCCAAAAAAACCTAATTTTAGACTGTAAAGTCGGTGAAAACCTGATGGACGTTCTGATTGCAGCAAATTTACCTGTAGCGTCGTCGTGTTTGGGCGAAGGAATTTGTTCAAAATGTAAGGTTAAAATTCTGCCCCCGGGTAAAGCCGCGGAATTAGAAACGAAAACGATGACTCGCAACAAAGTTGACGTTGCAACTCATCGCTTGAGTTGTCAAATTTTCATTGAAACTGATCTGACGGTTGAAACCAGCTACTGGTAACGTCAGAATTAGTTTTTAATTTCACAATTCGGAGGCCGTTTTCGCCAGGGATCGCTGACATTGATTTTTAATGTTTGCACTTCTTGCAATTGATCGTCGCATGAACGCACAAACTAGAATTCTACTTATCCAAGAGTTAAATAATTTAAAAATCGAATTGGCCTAACGAGAATATTGAGTTCGTTGTTTTTCTCAGATACTCGAGTCCGTTCAATAAAGGCTTCTCTATTTAGGAACTCTTGACAGACGAGCAAAGAATTATCCAAATCTGACTTAGATAGATCGAAGTAATAGTATCGATCCGCGCGAAACTCAAAGTGACTTCGAATAAAAAACAAAATTTTTCGCTGATCTAGGTAGGTCATATATTCTTATCGGATTTAGTAATAAAAGCTTTAACGGTTGATCCTAAAAACAAACAAGACCAAAGTCATATTTTGAATTAGTTTTTGACTAATTTAATGTAATTAATATCGGCACCTTCGCGAATAAAGATTTTTTCAAACGTGGTTTGAAAGTTGTTTTCTTTATATTCGTTGCTTTCGGCGTGTAGGTTTAAAGTTTGGTATTCAATTTTATATTTTGATTTGGCGATTTCTTCTAAGCACCATAAAAAGGCTTCGCGGGAATCTGTTTTGAATTCGATGAATGAGCCCGGGCGTTGTAGGTCGTAGAGGACGTTGAGCATTCTTTCGGAAACGATGCGGTTTTTTGGTTTACGTGGTGACGTCCATGGATCTGGGAAGTGGATATAGACGTTATTGATCTCTTCTTTGGTAAATAACAAATCAATATTAAAAACGTGGTAGCGGCAAACGGCTGCGTATTTTGCGCCGTTTACTTTGGCTCGACGGATTGTTTGAATCAGAGGTTTGTATTTTAATTCGATGCCGACTAATCCGCGGTCGTTATTTTTAACAGCTTGATGCGCAAAGTGCGTTCCCGCACCCGTTCCGATTTCAACGTCGATGGGAAATTCCTTAGACTGATCTTTTGGAATCGAGAAAACTTTTTCGCGCCATAAACCTTTGTTCAATGGAGCACGCTCTTCGCTAAACGCGATGTGACTGTATTCATTTTCAAGCGCTATCGAATAGGCCGTTGGCTTTTTCAATTGCGCTGTAATATTAATTTGTGGCCGTTCTCGTTCGTCTAAAAACATGCTCATATTTCAATTCTCGTTAATCTGTATGTTGCGGCCCCTGCATAACATGTTTGTCGTCCAAAACACGCCGTTGTTGAAACGCTGTCTTTCGCACAGGACACGATTTTTGTGGGCAAACGCTGCAGTAATTTCTGTAGCAAGGATCAGTATGAAAGGCAAATTCGCCGTCAAAGCTATAATCCCGAACAACCTTTTTTTCGAATTTATCGGTTAATTCATGAACTGTTTTCACATCCAAAAATTCAGGGACTACCAAATGCGCATCAATATGGTGAAAGTGTCCCGATCGGATAATTCGTAAGTTGTGAATATCTATGATGTTATCGTCAATGTGCAGGTTAATTTTTTCGGTCAAATATTTAACGCTGGCGATGTCGGCCTCATCTAATAATCCGCCAATGTTTCTTTGGATGATTTGTAAAGAATCTTTAACGAGCCACAAACCAATGAGCAGACCAACCGCCGGATCGACCCACCATAGATTGGTTAATTTGAAAATAATTAAACCAATGATAACACCAGCCGTGGTTTTAACGTCAGCCAGCAAGTGCAATGCGCTGGCTTTTAGGGCTTCTGAATTTTGTTCGCGACCGACTTTTTTTAAATACAATCCAAAAAATAAATTAAACGCCGAAGCAATTACAATGTAAACGATACCTTCTAAAAGATTACGGGTATCGTTACCGCGAAATAAAATTCGAAACGATTCAAACAAGATGGCAATAGACGTACATAAAATAATGCCACCTTCAAACGCCGCCGAAAAATACTCAAGCTTGCCGTGCCCGTAGGGGTGATCCTCGTCGGCTGGCGCCAAAGCATAACCCAGAATAATTAACGCTACTAAGGCCGTTACAACGTTAGCAATGGTCTCTAGGGCATCAGATAGAATGGCCGTTGAATTTGTTTGGGTGTACGCAAAGAATTTTAGCGAGAATACGATGACGCTGACCAAAACTGAAAAGTAGGCCGTTTTTCTTACGGTATTTACAGAACTAAGCTGTGACATATTTAATTAAAACTATGCCGGATAAAATTTAGACTGTCTTTCTTTTTCTAAAGAATATTTCAGTGCTGGCATTCGGCTCAGCTTTATGAAGACGATCGAAAATAACATCATAGGCGACCACTCGGTTACGTCCACGATGCTTTGCCTCGTAAAGGGCCGTATCAGCCCGGCGAACTAATTCGCGCGCATTGATGGCTTCGTCGCTGTCAAACGTTGCGTGACCAATTGATAAAGTTAATTTAATGGTATCAATACCTTGGGAAAATAAATGAGTTTCAACCTTTTGACGAAGGCGTTCACAGAAAAAATCGATTCCAGACAAGGGCACTTCGGAAAGCATAATGAGAAACTCATCTCCACCGTAACGTGCTGGAATGTCTACATTGCGTGTTGATGAACGAATAATTTTACCAAGCTCAGATAGCACGTAACTTCCAAACAAGTGGTCATGTCCATCATTGACGTTTTTAAAATTATCGACGTCGATCATAACAACACTGACAGGGCGATGAAAGCGCTTTACACGTTCAATTTCGAATTCTAATTTTGTATAAAGTGAGCGCGTATTAAATAATCCCGTAAGGTCATCAATTTCTACGAGTTCTTGCAGCTTTTCTTTTTCGCGCACCAGGTCTTCTTGTAAATCGCGTAAACGTAATTGAGTTCGAATGCGGGCTAAAAATTCTAATGGCACGATCGGGCCCGAAATGAAATCAGCGGCTCCCATATCTAAATATTGCGTAATTTTTTCTGTCGTTGGATTTGATGACACAATCATCAACGTTGATTTTTCTAAATGTGGCATTAGGTTGTTAACAAAGGTTACGCCATCTTGAGTTGAAAAATCTGGGTCAACAACAATAATTTGCGGTCGAAAGTAATTGAGCGCTTCAGACGCTTCTTTTGGTGATGAAAAACCTTTGACTTCGTAACCTTCCCAGCGAAGGGGTTCGAGCATCAATTCGAGTGTGTCCGGATCCTCGTCTAATACGAGCAACGTCCTGCTTTGGGGATCTCTTTTCATAGAGTTCTAATCGGTAAATGTGTAACAAAACGTTAATAATTTTGCGAAAACACTGAAGAAATCGTGGCGAGCGTCTTGTTTTAAGACATAAATTAAGGGACTTAGGTCATGGCTCCACGTGCTGAAGAGGAATTTTTCATCATAGAAAATCTCAAATTAAAACTATGCGTTTTAGTGGTCATCCAAACCTGGCGACTCAATTGCTTTAGGTATTAAGTAGTGATGTTGCCAAAGGCAGCTTTAAAAAGTGTGATAGACCATAACTTTTACGAAAGTAAACGTCGTGATGAGGCACAAAGACAACGTCAAGCGAGTTTAGAACCAAAGATTTATCTTCGCTTCTAAAATTGCCTAGCTCAAATAAAGTCTCAACGAAGTCAAATTCGAAAAGATTTAAATGAGTTCAGGATTCATAGTCTAAACGTCTTAAGCTATGGGTCCACTCTAATTCTTCGGGGGCCCGCAGTAATGCGGGCTTTTCTATTTTGATAAGTCGGTATTATCACTCACTGCATTTAATTTTTGGACTCGCTCGACTTCGCCGTGACTGAGTTCAATGATCATATCGTAATCTTTTAGCGTAGAAATCCGATGCGCAATCGTTACCAAAGTAATTCCATCAAGTGATTCCCGAATAACCTTTTGCACAACCGCATCGGTTTCGATATCGACACTGGCGGTGGCCTCATCTAAGAAAATAATTTTTACTTTCATCAAAAGCGCACGCGCTAAACAAATGAGCTGACGTTGACCTTGGGAAAGATTCGAACCACCTTCGGTGACTTTGAACATTAGTTTATCAACCAGCTGGTCAACGAAATCCGCTAGCTCGACCTTACGAAGCACTGACCAAATTTCTTCATCAGTTTTTTCATTATAGCGATCCAAATTTGAGCGCAAAGTTCCCATAAATAAATTGGGATCCTGCGGAATGACCGATAAATGTTTTCGCAATTGAAACAGTGAAACTTTTTGAATCGAGTGATCATCTATTAAGATATCGCCAGATTCAATATTCACAAAGCGATATACGGCCTGAAACAATGTTGATTTTCCTGAGCCAGTTCGACCAACAACACCCACGCGCGCACCCGATGGTATCACAAACGAAACATTTTTCAAAACTAGTGGTAAATGTTCAGCGTAACGTAGTGCGACTTTTCGAAATTCTAATTTTCCAGTTTGTGGCCAGTTAGGAACTTCCGTGTGAGCTGGCTTGTGTTCGCTTGGTAAATTGCCGTAAAATTCTAACCGTTCAACAGAAGTCATTCTAGATTCCAAATCAGAAAAAATTCGCACGCCCCAATTAAGATGCTGCCAGAATTCCAAGGCATATAAAGTGACTAAACCACCCAGCGCGGCTGTAATCCAACCTTGGCTGGCAGCGATCGTAATGCAGCATGCAGTTCCGAATGAAATAAAGGCGCCAATAATTGGTAACCGTGTCGAAAACCAACGATTGACCATGTAGTGCGTATAAAACATTTGCGTCGAGCGATGCAATTTTTGTAAAAATTGTTCGTAAAACCAATCCTGGCGTTCATACGCGCGTAGCACGCTCAGTCCATTCAACGTTTCGCGAAAGTGCGCATAACGTGGCGACCGCGCTAATGAATCCAAACGTTTTACTTCGCGAGCAACACGGCGGTAATCGTTTTGTAAAAAATAGTAAATAAATAAAACCGGCACTAAAAATACAATTGATAATGGGAGCGATATCACAATTAATATCAAAGCGACTATGACATGAAACACCGAGTGAATCGTATTATCAAAGCTCCATTGCAAATGAATATCGACAGACTCAACATCGCGTGAAAACCGCTGCAAAATTCGTCCAACTGGCGTGCTATCAAAAAATCGAATCGGCGTATTTAATATTGATTTTAAAACGCGCGCGTGAAAAATACGTCCCGCTTGAACTCCGCGCACTGTCCAAAGCAAATTATTACAATACGTTACTATCAGGGTGAAAACTCCAAGCACACCGTAGATCGCCACTAACCGACCCGTTGTGACGAAGCTGGTTTGGGTTAACCAGGCTTTTTGAAGCAACGGGGCTGCCACTAACATGATGGCCATAGAAAACATTCCAGTCAGTATCCAACGGAAATGCTTAGATTCACCACCTAAGGTTTTTAAATACGAGTAATACACAGACTTTTCCACTGAACCGACAGCGCGATCTTCGTCGACTGTTATGCGGTTATTGTTAGTTGAAGTAGCACCTGTTTTCGTTTCAGATTTTTTCAAATCTAACGAGTTCTTCATTTCTTGTTCGTCTGATTTATTTTGGATCTCTTGTTTTAAGAAGTCTTGAAAAAAGGTTGAAGTTGCTTTCAGCTCTTCATAAGTTCCAAGCTCGTAACCGCCCTCCCGCAAAAATAAAATGCGGTCAAAGCGATACAATTGACTGACTCGATGGGTAACGACGATCCGCATTTTACCGGTCCACAATCCAAAAAT
>JAYVHE010000038.1:0-2966 GCA_043771495.1 Bdellovibrio sp.
AATATCTTTTCGCATTTTTTCGCGTAACTTTGCATCTAAATTCGAAAGTGGTTCGTCCAATAATAAAATCCGTGGCTTCATGACTAAACCGCGTGCTAAGGCGACTCTTTGTTGCTGCCCGCCCGAAAGTTCATGGGCCCTGCGCAACTCTAAGCCTTTCAGTTCAACAACTTCCAGGATTTTTAAAACTTCAGAATTAATTTGGTCTTTCGGCAACTTTTTTAACTTTAAAGGATATGCAACATTATCAAAAACATTCATGTGTGGCCAAATCGCATAGGACTGAAAAACCATCCCGACATTACGTTTTTCAGGAGCCAAAAATATTTTTTTATCAGGTTGCGAGACCACTTCAGAATCAAAGTAAATTTTTCCGTGGGTGTTTTCTTCTAATCCTGCAATCATTCGTAGTGTCGTGGTTTTGCCACAGCCAGAAGGCCCTAAAAAACTAACGAATTCACCGTGCGCTATTTTTAAATTAAAATCAGAAACTGCGACGGAATCATTAAACTTTTTTCCAACATTTTCAAAATGTACACCGCTCATAATCCGTACCGCCCTTTAGACAACGTTTTTAAACTAAAATTCAAAACCAAAATAAAAAGCACGACTAAACTAGATAAAACGGCAGCTCCGCCACCAGCCATGTCTGAGTACTCTTGCAATTGAAAAATCAAAGACCCAATTGTTTCTAATCCTGGTCCCGTTAATAAAATGGTCATGGTTAATTCACTGAGCACTGGCATAAAAACCAAAAACATAGAAGCCATCAATGCGGTTCTTAAAAGTGGCCAATAGATTGTGTACATTACAGTCCACCAACTGGCTCCGGAAATTCGAGCCGCTTCTTCCAGCGATGGATGAATTTGTTGATAACCATCACCCACTGTTTTTAAACTCAAACTAAGATATTTAATGATGTAAACTAACCCAATTAAAAACAACGTATTGTAAAGTGAAAGTTCGATTCCAAAAAAGTCCGCGCCAAAGAATCCGTGACTAAAAGATAGAATGAATGCCAAAGCTAAAACCGTACCCGGAGTAGAGAAAGGTAAACTGACCGAAACGGCTGCAATCTTGCGCCCGAACCAATTTGTTCGTTGAATAAAATAATTAAAGAAGAATGAAAAAATTGTACAAATGAATGCGGCCGAAAAACCCAACAACAAAGACTGACCAATAGCACGCGGAGTTTCTTCGGTTACAAATAAAACTCGGTAGTAGTTTGCAAATGTTAAATTAGAAAATCCCCAAGAACCCTGAACCGCACTAAATGCCGACAGCAACACCCCACTGATTGGTAAGATAAAAATTAAAAACAAAACAAAAGCCAATAATGTCGTTAATGGAATATTCCATTTTCCAAGCGGCACATTTGAAGGTCGCGACGACTTTCCACCCACACTGTAGTTTTTATTACGACTGGCAAAAACTTGCGCCGTATACAATAATGCTAGGGTGGCCACAGCTAAAATAACTGAAATCGCGATACTCATTTGCAAACCCGATTCGGTTCCCATTCGTTGAAACGTGTAGATTTGTGTGGTCATTAAATAAATTCGCGCTGGTCCACCAATGAGTGCTGGCACACCGAAGCTGGCCGCCGTTGCTAAAAACGATAGTAAAAAACCGCTGATCATGGCTGGTTTTAATAGTGGAAATGCAATATCGATAAAAACTCGCAATCCACTTGCGCCAGATAACCGTGCGGCTTCTTCTAGTGAAGAATCCATTTGATCCATTAATGTCAGTGCGTTTAACAATACAAAGGTAAATAAAAAACTGGTTTCAACCCAAACGAGACCTGCGAATGAATATATATTTAAACCAAGCCCGAACCACTGATTCAATACACCACTCGTTGGATTCGCCAAAATAATCCATCCAATGGCGCCTACAAAAGGCGGAATCGCGTAAGGTAAGCAATACCAAGATCGAAAATACTTTTTAAATTTCAAATCAGTTCGAGTTAATAACCAAGACAATGGTAAACCCATTAATAAGCAGCAAAATCCAACTGCCGCCGAAACTAAAAACGTATTTACGGCGGCTTTGACCGTATTATCATTTTTAAAAACTTCGGCGTAGTTCGACGCCTCTGGCACCGAAAACAAATAAAGTAATGGGGCTACACAGAATGTAAGAATCAATAGTAACCCAAAGGCGTAAGAGAATTTCTTCATTATTAAAATACGATTTTAGAGAACTGATCCTTAATTTGTTCACGCGACTTCATCGTTTCACCAATGAACTCCCGAGTCCACGGTTGGGCTGAAGCTTCTAATTTTTTAAATTCAGGTGCACCGTCGGGTGCCAACTCGCCTGAAACGGAAGGATACATAAACGATCGCGCCATGGCCTTTTGACCTTCGGCTCCGAACATCCAGTCAGCCACTTTTTTAGAGGCGTCTGCATTAGCTTCTTTTTTTACAATCGCTAAGACGTTGGACTGAATCACGGCCCCGTCTGTCGGGATCACATACTTGATGCGTGGATCGGTTTTAGTTAAACGTAAAACGTTTTCCAAAAGTACGATTCCCACGGGACGCTCTTTACTTTGCAAACGGCGAACAACACCAGAGTTACCACCTTCGGCAATTAAGTTATTTTTTCTAAGTTGAGTATAATAATCCCAGCCATACTTTTTTACCAAGAACGCTACTGTTGTAAAATTAGTTCCTGAGGCCAATGGACTTCCTGTTGAAACTTTATCTTTCCATTTTGCATCGGTTAATTCTTTAAACGATTTTGGCGCATCGGCCTCTTTGACGGCTTCGGAATTGTAAGCGATCACCATTACAGGAAAACTTAAAGTGCTGTAGAATCCGTCTGGATGCTTAAAAAAATCTTCAACTTTTTCTGTTTGCGCCGGTTTATAAGAAATTAAATTTCCTTTAGAAGCCAGATCCTCGTACCAAAAGCGATCTGATGAAATCAAAATGTCGGCTTGAATTTTACCTGCTAAT
>JAYVHE010000039.1:0-9783 GCA_043771495.1 Bdellovibrio sp.
TAATTAAACATAATGAAATATCTGGTTCGGTCTTAAGGTTGCAAATTAAATTCGGTATTCCAGGAATTTATCGATTTTTTCGATGGAGTCCAGAGCTAATGGCTGCATTTTTCTTGGACCCATTTATTCAAAAACTGATGCAAGCTACAGAACGCAATCGTGATTTCAATAGTTCTGTGAAATTAAAATTTTATCAAACCCATTTTGCCTTGTCAGAGCGTCCAAAGTATTACGGCTGGGAAAATTTTAACGTCGTTGAAGATCAAATTCGGACCGAACTAAGAACAAAATTTCTTTATGCCACTACAATCCTAGAACATAGTGAAAAAAGCTTTTTAAAATTACTTGGAATTTTATAAAAATTTATATTGATTTAAGTTGGCATCAGATCACTCAACTGGACCCTACGAACTAATTCTAGATCCAAAATTCCATCAATAAAAATAAGCCCGCGCAGATGTGGTACTTGATCAGCTGCATGGAACCTCGATTCATCCAAAAAATAAACATCCCCATGGGTGGTGTAATAAAAGATGTTTTCGGTCTGCTGATTAAAAGACAAAATCTGGCGGCCATAATTTTGAGTATCTTCAGTGAGAGGAACCTTTAAACTATAGCGACAATTGTCCTGTGGGCTTCGACCCAAATCAAAATCTATTAAATCAACCCAGGGATACATTCGATACGGCAGAAGACTAACGCCAACCTCTGACGAGAGGTCATTTTTCAAATAATATATTTGCCCCGCCGACAAATCGCGATGTAAAGAAACTGCGCGGGATACTTTTTGCAAGTGTATTTTAATTCTTGTTAAATGCTTGAAAAACTTTAAATATGGCTGAAGTAATTGTTTTATCAGCAAACTAAGTTCATCGTCGCGCCATTGCCAAGTGGTGCTCGGGTGATGACGAAATAAATAATCCAGCTGCGATAATTTCTGAGACTTATACTTTTCAGGAGCTGAACTTAGGTCTAAATGTCTGACTGACCGAGCCAACCAAAAATCATAGCTTTGGTTAAATGGATTTCTATGAAAATCGGGTAACTTCTGTTCTTGTAAGATCCGGTCGATGATATATTTTTGCAATGAGCTTTCTAAAGCTGTGCCTTTAAAGACCAGGCCAGCATTTTCTGTCGTAGTGTTTAAAGATACCATGTGTGTACCTTTTCGTTCCGAGCTTTAGGCAAAAATTTATATTTGGCCTGAAACTGAAAGGAATAAAAGATTGATGCGATACTTCTCTTCTTTAAAACAATATCGTTGAAAGATGAAATATCAAATTGGAGTTCTATATCGCAATCCTCATATTTTAAAACCAGTTGAACCCGTTCTTGGTGAACTAAAAAAGCCAATTTATTCAGTTCTGTTTCCGAACCCAGTATGATGGCAATCTTCCAATCGGGATCTATACGCTTTTCCAGCGATAAGAAATAACTTTTTAGAAATTCAAGATAAGTCACGGCAGGTAACGCATTGTTTGACTTCACTGTGGCGACTTGTTGCCCTTGCAGTTCTGTAGAATACCGAGTCGGCACCAAGTCTAAAAATAGATGGTTTTGCGGCTCAAAGTTTTCAGTCCAGGACTGTCCGGGCTCACAATAATAAATTTTATTATTCAATTGGGGAATTTTTATAAAATCTTCAACAGTTTGGAAATGACTATTCACATGATCACGATTTTTCCCCCGGCCTAGCCGCAAGCCATTGGCATAAGGAATAATCTGACGGAAGCTAAATAAAAGATCCAAAGATTTAACATGCAAGAATGCGTTTTCTTTTTCTGCTTTTGCTAAATCTTGGTTTGAAATTCCACCGACAGTGTAGCAGGTCGGAAATGGCGAAACAGAGCAATAACCGAGAAAACCATACTCAACTGGGCCTAGCTTTTCGGCCATTTTTTTATAACGCTCTTCAGATAGAATGCAGTCATTATTCAGCAAGATTTTACGACCTGAAATAGTAATGACAATGAGGGAATCAAATGAGCCATTGAATGGCTGATGCTGAAAGCTATGAAATTGAGCTGGTCCAAATTCTACGCCTGATTCAGTGACTTCAATAATAGTCTTGAATCCCAAATTTGAAAGCTGCTGACGCAAGTTTTTATTTTCGTAATCAGAAATTAGGACCGGGGTATTCTTTTTAAAAAACTTAAGACTATCAGGATCAAAATGGTCACGATGAATATGTGAAATGTGAATCATGTTAATACGATCTAGTTCCAAGGCTGTTGGTCGAGTCACGGGAGGGTAAGCAACTAATGATTCAAAAAAAATGGGCGTGCCGAACCAAGGATCTGTCATAATGCGAAATCCATCGTATTCAATTTCAACGCAAGCATGTCCATGAAATTTAAAATTAATTTGGTTCACGTTAGGGGCACCTTTCCCAAGCTGATCTCATCATGATGATTAGTTTCTAAACTCAAGTCAAATTTCCTATCTTTCAGATGAATTAAACGGATTAATTTATTTTATTTTCTATTAAAACTAGACTTTTGATACCGTCGCTAAATCGATTCAAACTGTCCTTGCTACGTATCTCATGACTCCAGTCTAGTTTGATTCCAATCCACTAAAGTGATTTTTGTACACTTCCGAAAGGAAAGGCATTCGGGGGACTTATGGACGTTAAATTTCGACAAATTTCAGAAACACAACTTAAACTGCAATTCAATTTTAAATCCACGGAAATGCATGAAAAGTTCGAAAAACTTAAAACCCAAACTTCTGCGAAGATGTCATCAAATCTTGGGCCGCAATCAAAGCACATCGACCAAAATTTACAAGCGCGTATTGACCAACAGACACGAAGTGGTTTGGTGGCGCGTGTTATGCAAGAAAGTATTACCAAAGTCGTCGAAAAATTTAAAATCAAAATTGTATCGACGGTTGATTTTAAATTCAGTCCTTGGAATGACGGCGAAGACTTTTCTTTTACAGCTCAGTTTGAAATGAATCCCAAAATTAAATCGATTAAAGTGCCGTCAGTTAAATTTAAGGACGAAAAAAAATCGATTCCAACCGGACTTGTTGAAAAGTCCGTTTTAAACTTACTAAGAATGCATGCGACACTCGAAAATATCGAAAAACCGCGAAAGATTAAAAAAGGCGATATTGTCATTTTAGACATCGACGCTTTCGAAGGAAAACGCACAGCGGCCGATGGCAGCTCTAAGGGGTTTCAAGTTGAAATTAAAGAACCAGCAGAGCAATCGTTTTTGGAAAAACAAGTTTTAGGTTTGAAGCAGAATGATACTAAAAGCTTTGAATATGATTACGAATTTAATTTTCCAAACGCACTTCTTGCAGGAAAAAAAATTAAATTTAATGTTAAAGTTGTCGCTTTAAAAAAAATGGTTCTTCCAAAATTAGATGCGGCGTTTGTTCGTAAGGTGTTTTTACCCCATGATTCAGGTAAATCATTAAGCCCGCTCTTGCCAAAAACAGTGGATGACTTGCACGCTTTTGTTCGCAAAGAGTTAGAATTTTTAGATGAAAATAAAAAGTTCGAACAAAAAAAGATCGTTTTGTTAGATCGAATTATTGCTAAGAATCCGTTTGAAATTCCAAAGGCTTTACATGCTGTTCAGAAACAGTCCTTAATTAAGTTTGAGACTGAGTTGATTAAAGCTTCTGGACAAAATATAAACGTCAATGACCATTTGCTCAGTAAAGATAGTGAACTTACTGTAACGGCGGAAAAAATGGTTCGTTCAGCACTAATCATCGATTTTTTAGCGCGTAGAAACAATATCGATTGCTCAGACAACGACATCGAGGAATTTATTTCGGACCGTTGCCGGACAACTGGTGAAGATAAAAATCAGATTATTGCGCAGTTAACAAATCAAAATCTTAAAAATCAGATTAAATACGCCGTTTTAGAAAAAAAGGTCGTTGAAGTTGTTTTGAAAAAAATCGATAAAGACGTTGCTTAATGAACTTAGGATCTGGCTTAGGAAATTATATTAGGCTGCTCAGTCGTGATGACGCCGTTGCTTACAATACGTTGATCCAAGATTCATTTAAAAAGGTTTCCGAATTTCGCGCAGAGCCCCAAACATTATGCTGGACATTAACTGATGATCACTACTACGTGTTGGGTCTATTTAAAAATCACCAGCTGGTCGCATTCTTGCGAATGGAGTGGATCGAATCGATTCCAGAACTTAGATTTAAAACTGATGAGGACACGATTTTGTTTCAGCCTGAATTCCCCATTGGATATTTGGCGAAAGCCGGCACAGCAACTGCTGAAAAAAATAAGGGTTTAAATTCAATTTTACGTTATCATGCGCTAAAAATTTTTCTAGATCTAGAAATTCAAAGTGTTATTGGGATCATTGCAGAAGGCTCAGCTCGTCACAAAACAATGGAAGAAATTGGCTATCAATTTACGGCCAAGCAAAAACCTTGGAATGGTAATTTTAAGTCAGATCGTAAAATTGTAATCGGTCATTTGAGTGATCGCAGTACGATCGTCCAGGCTTGTGAACGCCTAGAAAAAAAAGTCGGCCTTCACGAAATTTGTACTTTCACTCTACACAGTGACGTCAAACAGATCGTCTTGCAAGGCCGCACCGACCTAGTTTTTCCTTGGTCAAAAATGACAGCCTAATCGAAAATTTTTTAAACGTATATTTTTTTTACAGTACATGTTTTCTGTGAACATTAGTTAGTCAGTCTGGCCGTCTCAAAATAAGAATTCACTAAATCTAATCTTCAGTCTATTTAATTTTTTTGTCATTAAGCCGATCAATACTCGTTAGATTCAATTTAAATTCCATGAGGTATTTATGTGCGGCTTAATTTTAGGTTTTGGACGATTCAAACTCATTTACGACGGCAAAAACGGCGGCGGTGGTTACGGCGGCAACGAGGGCTACTGGGACAATGAGGGAAATTACGTTTATAACCAAGCAGAACCGGTCCCTATTCCTTTACCACAGCCAGTGCCACAGCCTACAATTGCACCACCTGCGCAAGTGCAGCCTTACTTTACTGAAAATTTTCAAAATTATGAATACGACTCGAAATCGGGAGCATATATTCCGGTGGTTATTACGCCGGAACCGAGTTACACGCCTGCAGCGGTCGTAGCACCGCAGCCAATGAATATTACCGGTAGTTTTATCGTTGAGGATTATGGTTTAGCACCTGCTCCGCCACCGGTGTATGTGGCACCGCCAGTTGTGGAACCAGTTTATGAATACGATAATAAATCACACACGCCACCACCGCCGGTATACCAACCAGCTCCGCCACCACCGGTGTATGTGGCACCACCAGCGCCACCGGTGTATGTCGCACCGATAGTTGTGGAACCAGTTTATGAATACGATAATAAATCAGGAGCACACAATCAACCACCACCGCAGCCGTTAACAGCTACGCACGTTGCGGCGATGAATCAGCCGTATATCGATCCGGAAGTGGTTAACTATCAAATGGAAACCAACTTTGCCCCGCCACCAAATCAGCAGCCAGCGAATAGTTTTGCAACTACGCCGCCAGTTAGCGGAGCATGGGCTTTAAATATTCCTTCCGATGCTGAACTTTACAGTCGTCTTTCAACTCCGGCTTCGGCTGACGTATACGACGCAAAAGGTAATCCAACGAGCACTCCGGGACATACAGCCACAGCAGAAGAAGTTGCTGCCGAGCGCACTAAAATTATCAACGAACAACAATTCGGTTTTGCAGACCAACTAGCGGACCAATATAGATTCAATGAGCAGGATCGTGATGTACTCGCGCGGATCATGGCTTCAGATACAACGTTGACTCCAGCTAAAGTTGAAGAGTTCATTCAAAAGAATCCCGATAAGTATTCCCATTATTTTGAGCGCTACGACGGTGCGCTGGCACTAACGGAAGTTTATAATTTATCGGATGAATTGCGCGGTCTCGTAGAATTAGCGATGGTAACTCGAAAAGATTTAGATTTTGTCGGTATGAATGACTTCATCGCAGCTCACCCAACAGATTGGCCGACCAAATTAGTTGAGTTATTGCAAAAACCTGAAACCGTGCCAGCGCTTGACGCGAACAATGACTTCGTTGCTGACCGACACAACCCTGCGGCGCCAGTTGTCTACGGTTCTGGACTAGCAAGTTATACGGCCAAACAAGTCGAATGGACTTATGAAAAATCTTTTGATCAGTATAGAGCCGAAGTAAATCCCAATGATCAGTCACTTTGGGTGATGAAGCCCGTGGTCGTAGGTTCCCAATTGGGTGTCGTAGGATACGATAGTAAAGGCGGCCAACAATGGGGTGACATACCTATTCTAGAAAATCGATTAGCCGCCCGGGATGAAGCGGAATTGCGAGCTCTTTATATTTCGACTTACGGTAATCCACTAGAAAAGGCGTTAGGACGTTCTTTCAATAGTTTCTGGCAGGAAAATATTACTTACGATAGTAAGGGCGCAAGTGCAGCAGTGGTCCTCCCTCCAAAATACACCGTCGTGAATACTCAGCCTGTTAATTTCGGACGCGATGGTCGTTACCAAGATATGCAGCACAACGGGTTTCATGAAAGAGCTGCATTGTTTGAAGCAAACGGGACGTTTAATGGCGTCAGTTGGCGTGACCTCGATGCTAGTCTTGTTCCCTACTTAGATGGGGCACACTATTTAGCGCGACAGCTTTCAGATCTTTCAAACGCAGCCGGATTTTCATATAATATTAAATCAGGCGATAAGGTTGTAGACCTTGCGATCTATTTAGATTCAATCGGCGTCAAAGACGCCACGAAAGTTTTTGTTGAAAACGGTCGTTACGTGGATCGTTCAACGGGACAAGATCTTGGGTCTTATGATCCAGGTGGTGCATTTTGTTATACTGCCTTAGGTAAAGGCTGGACTGATTTCATGCCGCAGGTTTTACCAAATGGCCAGGTAGTTTTTATTCCGAAATGGGGCGATAGCTCAGATATGGGTACGCTAATCCTTGTCGTTGCGATTGTTCTTGCGGCAACGGGAGTTGGGGCTGCGATTGGTGCTGGTTTGATGACTGCTGTGGGAGCTACTGCCGCGGTTGTTGGAACGACGGCATTTACTGTTGTATCAACAGCTCTAGGCGGCGCAATTGTCAGTACTGGATTAACAGCCTTATCTGGTGGGGACGTTTCACTCGGTTCGTTCGGAAAAAGTTTTGCTCTTGGACTTGTCGGCGGAGCTGTCTCCGCCGGGCTACAATCTGTCGGCGGGGTCGCTGGCCTTGCCGGTGCCGGAACCCTTGGAGGTGTCGGTACATTTGTAAATAATGCCGTTACAGCTGGAATTTCCGGAGGAGTTGTCTCTTCAATTAGCGGAAATGGTTTCACTAATGGCTTTGTGGCAGGCCTTGCGGGAAGTGCGGCTTCACAAGCTGGTGTGGCATTAGTTGGTTCTGTGGCTGGCGACCTAGGATTAAGTCAGTCAACAGTCGCAGCTGCTGGTCAGTTTATTGGAAGTTACATCGTCAATAAAGATATCGGCCAGGCGTTGATTTCTGCGGCTGGAGCTCATTATGGAAGTAGTGTCGTTAACACGCAAACATTCGACGATGGATCAAGTATTCAAACACTCGGAAGCGGAAGCACAATTGCGACAGGAAGCAACGGTGCTGTTTATGTGCCGGGTTCAAATCCAAATCTTCCGAAAAATCAAACGCCTCCGCAGACTCAAACTTTTGACGATGGTTCAGTTTTAACAATTAATAACGGCGTTGTTTCTGCGACTAATTCAAATGGTACTGCTTATGTGCTAGGTTCGAATCCGAATCTTCCGCAGAATCAGACTCCTCCTCAAAATCAAAATCTCGATCCTAATCGTCCGACTGGTCAAACGACAAATGCGAGTGGTCAAAATGTTGTTGAATTTGCTAACGGCCGAACGGCAACTTTCGAGGGCGATCAGTTAGTCGCGGGAAGTTTTGTCAGTAATACGGGATTAATCATCGAAGCCGACGCGGGTCGGATTACCGCGACTGATCCTGCACAAGACGGACGAATTGTTTATACTAAAAACGGCGATGTAGAATACCGTTTGAATTCCGACGGAACACAAATCGTTCGTAACGGACAGCAAACTGATATTCGAAGTGCCGAAGGTCATTTATTACAAACTGTTGATCAACGCACTGAGCTCGCATTCACTTACGACAAAGATGGTCGCGTTGTTGCGGCAACGACTGTCGGTGGATCCCCAATGAATAGCGATCAGATGGCAATCGTGCAGTCGGCAGCCGTGCAATCGGGCCGAGCTAATTTGGAAATTTCGCGTGAATGGGACGGCGACTCGGTCACTGTTACTTATTCTGACGGACGAGTTGCTTCATTTAATGGTGCCGGACAATTGGTCTACGGTAGTGTTTTGAACACTGCAGGAATGGAAGTTAGTCTGGTTGGCGAAGCTCTTGTTGTTAAAGACCCAAGCCAGGGCGATAAAATTGTTTATATTAAATCAGGAAATGTCGAATACTCAGCCCTTGAAAATGGGATGAGTGCGACAAAACAAAATGGCATTACTGAAATTCGAGGCAAAGACGGATCCTTGATTCAACAAATCGATGAAGGCAAAAAATTGCAATATACTTTTTCATCGACCGGTCATCTTTTGGATGTCCGTCGGACAGACGGGCAATCATTGACTGAAACTGAACGCAATGACGCTTTTGCCTTGGGCCGACGAACTGGATCAGTCGCCTACCAAATTAACGGTGGACCTGGCAGCGGCGGCACGGTCATCGCCGTTCAAACTCGCGAACAAGCTATTCAAAATAAATTTGGGACTCAAGCCGTCAGTGAATATCGTTCATTTTTAAGTGGTCGTTCGGAATCAACAGCGCTTTATAATTCATTTGTTGCTTCGAAGCAGCCTGTCGCGACGATTCCGAATGTTGCCTTTGATGCAGACGCATTTTTAGCGGGAAGTTTATCTAATTCTTCAGGGATGAATTCACTGGTGGGATTTGGCACCGCGCCGGTTAATCCAAGTTTTGGATCTACGGGTGGAACATCTCCTCAATCTTTTAGTGCACTCTCTAACCAAAATGCTTTGAATACTAATTTTGGATTGGGATCAGCGAGCGTTACTTCAAGCATGTCAGTAGGGTTATCAACCGCGGGCAGTGCGCGTGGAATGGCCGAGGCTTTGGATAATCGGTATCAACAATTCCGCGATGACGCATCGGGAATGGACTATACACTTAGTAATAATGGTTCGGTATCCTCAGCACCACCATCATATTACGATTCGCCGCAAGTTCGCGAAGCGCGAATCGCTGATTTAACAAAAGATATTATCGGACACGAATTGCGAATTGCGTCGATCGATCGGACCATCGCGATGACACCTTCGACGATTGCGACCATGGTTTCAAATATTCCTAAAGTCATGGAAGGGATTCCACAATTAGCAACGATGGCGGGTGAAGCCCTTGGAAAATTTGAACAAAATGTGATGCGCGCTAATGGAGGCATCGAAATGAATACGGCAGAACTAATTGGTGCCGTTATGGATAAAGGTTTATCGACCATTGCCAAAACTTTTGCCAGTATGCGGGATAATACAGACTCAAAAATTGAATTTGGAATAGTGGTCGCAGGTGGAGTTTTAAATTTAGCTTGGGAATCCACAGTACCAGCTGTTGGCCGGTTTTTAGTAGCTATGGCTGATCCAAATTTAAAACCAGAGCAAGCGTCGCTAGCAACATTAGAACTTCTAGGAGCCGCAACCTTACTTGTGGGCGGTGCTATCGTTCATGGTGCGGCACGAAGTGCATCAGTCGGCG
>JAYVHE010000040.1:0-19157 GCA_043771495.1 Bdellovibrio sp.
GGACGAACTGTCACAGCTGCGATTCTTGATGCGTCAATTTTTACAACAGACGGTATCGGTGTCCGATACGCAGGAACTGGGCTTGGATCTTTAGATACATTTTTATCAGGCGTTGGTCGATCGTCAACAAATCCAACTACTGGCTCGATAGCCGCAGATAACTTTGCAAACTCTTTAGCAGGGCCCCGTGCAAATGACATGGTCATGTCACAAATCGGTGCGGTCGCATTTAGTCGTCCTACTTTAATAGATCAGGCCAATGTGGCCTCTGTGAACACACCGTTTGCAAGTAATCTACAAAGCCAGGTCAATATATCGAATAATTTTTCCGGAAATAATTCTTTCAATATGAATACAACTGCGCCGGCAATTACAAACGATGCTTCGCCGAATTTTAGTGTACGACCAGACACAACGTACTCACCCGCGGGAACAACAACCTTTGCGGTTGGTGGGATTAATTTTTCGCAAGGGTCTGTTGTGCCAGGTCCGGTTTTAAATCCAGTGTTTAGATCACCGGACGCGAATCAATTTATAAATCCAAATATGAATCCTGCTAGCCAAGCACCCGTGGTCCCAAATCTTCCGGCGACACCTGGCGATGCATCGGTATTTGTGCGCCCTTCACAAACTGCAAGTGGCCCGGTTGCTGACGTTCCGAGATTTGGAAATAATGTATCTGTTAGCACGCCGACGGTGGCGTTAACTGCTCCTAATGGTTTGACTTTACATTTGCCACAAAGACCACAAGCCATTGAAGATTTAATTCAGCAAGCAGACGTTAGAGTACGAGCGGATATAGCACCTGACGATCCATTTATGACTGTTGATTTTGGACGGGCACTCGATATTTTCAAACAGATTGATCAAGATTTGCGAAACATTCCAACTGATCGTCAAATTAAATTTCCTGATTTTGGTGGTGTCGGCGTTTCCGGGCAGTATAGCGTCGTTAATCATGCAATTCAAAACAACACTGGTTTTGCAGGTCATGGTGGTAACATTGCGGGTGTAATTGGTGAAGATGCAGCTACAGTCTTAGGATTTGCGCGTAGAAACGGCGTGGATATATTTCCTGATGCGATTTTACTAAATCAAAGGTTAGATATTTTAAACTCCAGTGTTCCACAAAACTATCAAATTCAAACTCGGTTTTATACGCCAGATGCAGACCAAAGAGTAAGTGCTAGCGAATATGTAAATCGATATTTAAATGATCGTGAGTTGCCAATTGCAATGAGTTCCGATGAATTGGCCCATGATGTTAACGCTCATGTTATGAAGCAAATAGTGGTTCCCCGCGAACTCGAAAATCATTTTGTGAATCAACAGCAAGGCATCATTGACATGATCGCAGCTCTAAAACGCGAACTACCCACTGAATTTCAAAGACCAGAACTGCTCTATGGTGCAGCTTCGCTTGATGAAGTCGTATATAATAAAGTTGCATCCAGAATTGATAATTTTACAGCTGGGATTGCAACAAGTCATGTTAGCTTTGCATTGAACGTTGCAGATATTCCGCAACTGATATCTCGGCAAATAACTGAAGGGATAAGTTCGATTTCTGGTCGAAGTGTTATTGATGAAATACGACTATTCGCTAATTCGATGGATTTATCGACTGATGCCAAATGGGTTGTCGAAAGATATTTAATAAATCTTAGTCTTGACCCTGCTAAAAGTGCGACGATTGATGTCGCAAGAATGGGTGATGAAGCTCTAAATAAACTTGCTGAAATTCAACAGGCCGCACGCGCAAGTTTAGGAATAACTGCAACAAACATATTTGCCAGAGCTGGTGGAACTGTGATTCCAGGCGCAACAGTAATTCCAACACCAGTAAACGGTAGCAACGCATCAACAAGTGTGGATGCAGCAAGCCCCGATACTAACCCAGTTGTGGATACAAGTAATCAAACTACGCAGTCAATGCTCCAGCAAGCGAGTTCGAATCCAGACCGAGCTTTCGAACAAAATATTGTGTCCCTCACGGCCTCAGATAGCCATGTGACGAATGTCCGTCCAATAGATGGTGAACTTGGCAGTGCGCTTTTATTTACTTTTGACGACGGAACTCAAGGCGTATGGAAACCAGCGCGCGAAGGCCATGGCGGTGCCTACTCAGTTCCAGAAGTAGCCGCTTACCATGTCAGCCAACTCATTGGTGAAAACTTTGTCCCAACTGTTACCTACAGAATACATAACGGCGAGGTTGGTACAATACAACTTTTTGTCGCTAGTGATACTGCTTTATTAAAAAGTCAGGGTTTAGAACTAGCTGATGATCCAATCCGAGCTTCTTTTTTTGATGCACTGATTGGAAATCCGGATCGCAATGGTGGAAATTATTTATCTGTCGCGGGCCGTATGGTGCTTATTGATAATTCTCCGGGATTTTCGTCCTACGATACAGCTTTTCAACAGTTTCGTGAACATTTAGCTACCGAGTTCAAAGCTTATTTACAATTCGATTTAGATAATGTAGGAAACGCCGCCGGCAACAGCTCAGCACTGCAGCGACTTCAAATGTTACTCCCTTCACAGCAGGTTTTTGATCGGTTAGTTGCAATTTCGAACGACTCTTGGAGAAGCACGCTTGGTAGTAACCTAAGTAGTACTGAGATCGATAATTTTGTTACAAATAAAGATCGTCTTATCCGAGAAATTCATGGAATTCAGCGTGAGTTCGGTTCAGATATTCTTGGCAAAACTGATTCACATCTTATCGAAACACGTATATTGCAGAATACCGATTCGATTCCAGTCGGTACAGTCGATGAAGTTTCAGATGCTGATTATGCCAACTTTTTTCCGGGCGTTAATATACAATCACAGTCTGACGCAGGAATCGCAAAATCCGCAATCGCAGCCGTTGGACTTACTTTGGCAGCGGGAGGCGCTAGCGCAGGAGTTGGCCCGGGTGAAGAAGAATCGCTTGAGGCGCGGAAGCTAAATTTTCTTAAAAATTTCGATTATCAGAAGTACGTCAGTGAAAATTCACCTGCACAAGTCATGGCAAAATTTGGATTCACTCTTGAGCAAGCCACTAAACTTTTAAGTCGTGATATTTACTTGGCGCTAGTTGAAAATTTGCCGGAAGTAACGTTGAAGCAAGCTGTGGCTCATAGCCTGGTTTTTGATCGACTCTTAGCTTACATCGAGCTATATCTTGATAAAGGTTATTCATTGCAAGAAGCGCAAAGTTTAATCGGGCGCTTTACTATGACGGAAATCGACACCGTTTTAAATCTTTTGCCAATCGATCAGCAAATTTTAATACGTCAGCGAATGGCACAGCCAATAGGTCTGGATGCGCATTATGAGCAAAATGCAAATGTGACTCCCGCAGAATTATGGACTGGTATTGCCCAGGCAGAGGTTCTTAAATTTAAGAACTATGGACAAGACTTAGCAGCGCCTATGGCGCTTTTACACCCGTCGATTGATAAAAATTTGGCTCATTTTGTTTTTCCATTGGTCACAGTAGATCAACAAGGAAACAAATTGGCGACAGGAAGTGTTTCCGTATTTTCAGTTGAAACAAGTGAAGGTCTTAAATACGGCTTCATGACTAATGGTCACACGTTAATGCAAAATAACAGAGGCCCTGAACTGACTCATTCTGATGGCCGCTCCCTTGAACTTGGATCTGAAGGACTGCAACTTGAAATGATCAAATTTGACGGCAGCCGAATTCAATTGCCACTCGAAAATGGTCTTTCAATATTGTATGGTCGCTCTAACGCAGGCGGCAGACCCGTCGTCACCACCGGGACTGACTCGGTCCGACCAGAAAGTGACTATCTGATTGGAATCGGCAACGAACAACAAATGTTGGATTTCATTCGCCAAGCCGTGCCGTTGAACCAGCTACAAAATATTCCAGTTCTTGGAGCCAATCAACCGCTACAGCTTGGTGATCAAATTGTTCAACTTGGAATTCCTGGCTATATAAATGGGGATGAGAATGCAACAAATAAATTTGTTGTCGTCGGTTCAACGGCTACAATTACCAAGGGCGGACGTATCCAAGGCGGAATCGCATACCAATCAACATTGTCCTCAGAGAACCTCCCGCACAGTGGTGGCTCAAGTGGTGGACCGCTGTACGTAACAAGACAATATGCTGATCCAGTGACTGGTCAGATCTTGACTCAAACTCGAATTGTTGGAGTCAACACCTATGAACATGGTTTGTCTAAAGGAACAGGCACACAACTTAACGGCGGTGGTGCAATTCTCATCGATCCGAGTAGTTCAACCGGAATTATATTACCAAGCCAGTTGCAAGTACTACCTATGAAAAAGCCAGCATAAAATAAAAAAAGGGGGATGTAAAAACATCGCCCCAATTAAACTTATCTACTCAATTTCTCTAGAAAAAAAAGTTCTATAATCCCAAACCAGGATAAAATTCGCCCAAGTCCTTAGCGTCAACATAGTCATTCACCGGAGTTCCGTAACCAGGCTCAACTCCGACAAGGTCCGCATTTCCGGCGGCCATTTTTGCAAACTCTTCGACTGAATTCCATTCGCGCACCATGACTTTTATCGTAGCGATGATCTCGCGTGCGCGATTCAGACAATCAAATTCATGATAAAGCTGCGACGATTGAAAGCCCGTCGACGTCGTTGTCATCAGTGGCCGAGTTGCAGCGTGATCTGCAGCTAGAAAGTAATTGGCAATTGAAAGATTCGTGGAATAATTTTTTCCAAAGGGTGGTAACAAAAAATAACCGTTATTAAAACCGACACCTTCGATAAATGAAAGCACTCCCAACGGATATCCATTTTCAGCTTTCGGCGATAAATCTGCGGCAGGGCCTGCGAGGCAATTCGCTGCTTTTCCACCCCAGGATTGGTTGGCCGTTGCAGTTCCTACATTTGTATTGCTATACACAATTTTCGTGTAAGTTCCTTCGCAACAGTTGGGGCCATTTATCGCTTTATAATCGTAAGCACATGTTAGTGTGTTGGCGCCGGGAGCAACACCAGAATTCACAATCGTGCCGGCCGTGTTGTCCACGCCGGTCGCGTTCCCGTACCCAGGAAGATAGCGGTAAAAATACGGTCGACGTTGAACTAGAAAACTACACATTGCTGGTGGGAGATTGATGCGAAGTCCAACTCCGAAAAAGAACAAATCCAATTCATTGGCTTCAACAACACAAGTGATGTCCTTAACAAGATCTGTCGGCATGACTTGGCATTGAGCATTCCAATCTTCACCGGCGCTGCCAGTTCCTTTATGAGCGTAGTATGTATATTTGGTATCAGCTTGATAAGTGACTGAAAATGAAGTGGTATCGATGGCGCCTGGCTTTTCAGTATCTTTCGAAGCATCGCCAGATGTCCCGCCACCACCTTCGCTAGCTATTTCTTCTTTGCCACGGCAAGAAGCTAAGAGCGCGCTCGTCAGCAGAAGTGTGAAAACGACTTTAATAGTTCGGGTCCAAGCAGGAATATACAACGAAACAAACGGTGAAACATAATTTTTTTGAGTTATCATAGTCTCACTTTAATACAGTTCAAAAAAATAGTCCATAATTCGCCAATTCAACAAGACTTCAATTTAAGTTTTTAGGACCAATGTCGATAGGTAACTGGGGATTGAACAATAGTTATAATAGTTATAAAGGACGTCCATGTTAAAAATTATATCGCTGTCATCAAACACAACGCGCATCGTTCTTTTAGCAGTTTCAACCATGGTCATAGGACTAGGATTTCAAAACTGCGCCAAACAAAATCAAGAAGATTCATCTTCACTTTCAAAAGAGTCCATCGATACAGATCCAAGTCGCTACGCAGCCCCGGAAATTGAAATTTTAAATACAGTGCCAACTGTTTTAAAAATCGATTCAGTCATTGTTAATTTCAAAGTTAATTTTTTTGGTCTTGGTCAATTAACGAATGCCACGTGCACATTGAACGGAGTCCTGCTTCGCAATTGCACCGACGGCATGGTCACCATTGAAAACCTAAAAGACAGTTCAAACCAATTGGTGATTTCTGCAATGGGAACTTATGATCGAAAGCCGCAAGATAAAGTCATCGTTTTTCAAGTCGACAAAACCCCACCGAATGTTAGATTTTCTTCGGTGCCGGCTGATCCTTCGAATCAAAAAAATTTCAATTTCACATTTTTAGCCACCGATTCTATGACCGATGTCGCTTCGGTAGAATGTTCTTTGGACGGCGGATTGTATATTAGCTGTACTTCGATGTCACAATTTAATGTCACCAATTTAAGTAATGGTGAGCACACTCTTTCTGTTCGCGCCACAGATCGCAATAATAATCGCAGCACACCGATTCAATATCGTTGGCAGGTTGATTTCGATGCACCAACGTTAAAACTGACAAAATCACCGGATATCATTACAAAAAATAAAAATGCCGAATTTAATTTTACAGTAACAGATAACAGCACCGGATCCTTACAAACGCGCTGTCGCCTTGAGCCGGCCGAGTATACCTCGTGTTCCAATAGCTTTTCGCAATCGAATTTGACCGAAGGCCCGAAAGTTTTTTGGCTTGAAGCAAAAGACTCTGCAGCTAACGTGACCACCCTAAAATTTGAATGGACTGTCGATAGTATGGGGCCGGCTAAACCTCGCATCGCAGCCAGCACCCCTGCGTTTACCCAAGCTAAAGACATCACTTACGTCTTTTCTGCAGAAGAGGCCACCTCAGGCATAAGTTATATGTGTGCTTTCAATTCAACAAGCTATTCAACATGCACTTCGCCATTGGAAAAAAGATCCTTAGCTGACGGATTGTACGAACTAAAAGCTCAAGCTTTCGATTCTTTAAATAACCCATCTGAAATTCAAACTTTGCAAGTCCTGGTTGATACCGTTAAGCCCGATACGTTATTGGCTATGGTTAGTAACATTGCAGCTAGCGTTGATATTAATGTTAACGTTAACAAAGGCAGCGGCTCAAATATTTCTAGTAGCAAATGCCAATTGAATTCAGGCGACTGGTTTGACTGCGGTGGCCTTCTTAAATTAACCACACTAACTGAGGCCGCTTATGTTTTAAATTTAGTGGCCAAAGATTTAGCCGGTAATGAAAGCCGCGCTTCTTTAAATTTCATTTTTGACAAAACAGCACCAACAATTTTATTGTCTAAAACGCCTACGGCTTCGACTCAACTCAGTGATTTTATTTTTGAATTCTCGGTCGCCGAATCACTGTCCGGTGTTGATAAAGTAGAATGCGCCGTCGATTCCTATGTGTTTAGTCCCTGCACCAGTGTCACGACTCATCGAGTTCAGGGTTTAAGCCAAGGCGCGCATGTTTTCCGAATCAAAGCCATCGATAAAAATGCCAATCAATCTGAAATGACAAACTTTAACTGGTCGATTGATAACAATGCTCCCGTATTTCAAATCAATGCTAATGTGACCGCGATCACTTCGCAACCCGCAGCTACTTTTACTGTGCAAACAACAGAGACAGACCTCAAATACAAGTGTAAATTTTCAGCGCCAGAGTTTGCGGCCTGTTCATTTCCCAATGTTGTAAATTCTCTACAAACTGGTGCGTACAGTTTTTATGTCGAAGCCGAAGACTCAGCAGGAAATAAAACCTCACAAAGGTTTTCTTGGCGTGTCGATCGAAATGCGCCGACTAAGCCGGTCATCACTTCACCTAAGGCAGCCATTACTAAAGATAGAAATTTAGAATTTAATTTTATGTCCGTAGAAAACGAAGGAGCTGTGATCTACAAATGCAGCTTGAATTCAACCGCGATGAGCACTTGCAGTTCCCCATTTAGATTTACAGTAACCGCAGACGATAATTACGTATTCAAAGTGGAAGCCACTGACGAGGCCGGCAATGTATCTGATGTGGCCGCGGCATCTTCATTAATTGATACCGCACCTCCGGTCGTTTCGGCTCTACTTTCACGAATGGATGAAAGCGGGTTAGCCTTTTCTATCAGTGCAGATAAAGGCAGCGGCAGCGGCAGCGATTTACGCTCTGTAGAATGTAAACTCAATTCGACAAATTGGACCAGTTGTTCAGCTGAGGTTTCGTATGATCAAATTTCAGGTCGTGATTACGTTTTTCACGTTCGCGCTACAGACTTGGCAGAAAACGTTGGTGAAATTTCAATACCGATTGAATACGGACGTAATTTAGTCGCGGTCGGACGTTCTCATACCTGTGCGATCCGATTTGGAAAACTTTATTGCTGGGGTGAAAATAAAAATGGCCAGCTCGGTGATGGGACAAAAATTTCCAAATTTAAACCAACTCTCGTGCTCGAGGCTGGTGTTACCGCGGTTTCAGCTGGCGACGCCCACACTTGCGCCATCGTCTCCGGAGCCCTGAAATGCTGGGGTTACGGTATCGTTAATCGCACAGTTAGCACAAGTCCAGTCACCGTAGTGGCTTCTGGAGTAACGCATGTAGCGGCTGGTTTCAATCACACGTGTTATGCAACTCCAACGGACGTCTTTTGTTTCGGAGAAAATCAATGGGGACAATTAGGTAATGGGCGAACAGATACGCAATTTGTTGCTAGTCCTCAACGTTCAATGGCAGGGCCTGTCGACTCTTTAAATTCCGGAGCCGGATTTTCGTGTGCGGCGGCTCAAACCCAAGCTAAATGTTGGGGTCTAAATGACCAAGGACAGCTCGGTCAAGGCACAACAGCGAATTCAACTTCGCCAGTGGCCGTTGCCGGCTTAACCGATGTTAAGTCCGTACAAACCGGATTACAACATGCCTGCGCGATTTCACAATCAGGTACGCTACGCTGCTGGGGAGCCAACTACGACGGACAAATCGGTAACGAAGTTCCTTCGAATACGCCTGTTCAAAGTCCTTACTTAGTTCAATTAAGTAATGTGCAAAGTGTGGCGCTAGGATTTACACATACATGCGCGGTTTCTGAAAATAAAGTTTTCTGCTGGGGAAATAATAGTCTTGGTCAGTTTGGCAGTGGCTCAACAACGAACTTGCTGCGACCAACACAAATTGGAACTTTGACCTGGTCGGGAGTCGCTGCACGCTGGAACACGACCTGTGGTGTTTCGGATGGCTTAAAAGTTTCCTGTTGGGGACAAAATAATTCAGGCCAGATAGGCAACAACCAAGCGGGAATTAGCTTTCTTCCAACCAAAGTTGCTGATGTTGCTGCGGATTCTATTTCCGCCAGCGATTCTCATTCTTGTGTCACTGTCGGCGGAGCTTTGCAATGTTGGGGCGCAAATTTCGGCGGTCAACTTGGAACAGGAACTTTAGATTCCAGCCAAGTTCCACTCAGCGCTCATTCAGCTTTTGCAGGAGCCCAAAAAGTTATCGTAGGTGCTTCAAACTCTTGCATGATTTCAAACGGCGCTCTAAAATGTTGGGGATTAAATCAATCGGGGCAACTCGGTACTTCAACCGCGGTCCTCCAAATTTATACAGCAATTCCCAGCGGAGTCGTCGCAGCCAGTGTCGGAGCAGGCCACATTTGCGCTGTTCGTAATACTAACGGCGGAGAGCTTTGGTGCATGGGAAATAATTCTTCGGGCCAATTAGGTCTTGGCGATACGAACCGAAGAACAAATATGATACGAGTTATTTCGACCGGAGTTACTGACGTTTCTGCGTCGGCTAATCACACTTGTGCAGTTGTTTCCGGAGCCCTAAAATGTTTCGGCGCGAATAATAATTTACAACTTGGTGTTAACGATGCGAACCCTCGACTATTACCAACGACGGTCGTTGGTTTAGAAATCAATGTTCTTAGAGTTAGCACTTCAAAATTTGGAACCTGCGCGATTATCGCAGACAACTCATATAGTGGTGGAAAATTCGCTGCTTGCTGGGGAAGTTACAAAGGGAACACGACTTTGCAAACCACAAAGACCATCGAATTCGAAGGCGATTTGAAAACCTTAGCCATGGGTGACTCTCATGTTTGCGCGCACATCGACCAATCCGTGCAATGTCTCGGTGACGGAAGCAATGGACAACTGGGCTATGGTGCAGTTTTACGTTCAGACTTAGCCCAGACCATCAATATTACAGGGGTATCAGGACTTGAGTCCGGTGCAAATCATAACTGCGCCAGCACTGCCACGGGTGTTTTCTGTTGGGGATTGAACCAAGCCGGCGAAGTCGGTAACGGCAAAGCTTGGGTAGCAACTCCTTTTCAGATCAACTACAACTAGACTGAATATTTTGGTCCATGCTGGACTAAATATTTTGGTCCATAATCCGATAAAAGGTTATGGATCGTAAGCAAAAATTGTCAGAAAAATTACTGAAAAATTATTATACGATTGAATTGCCGTCGCTCAGGCCAACGACCTTTCAATATAACTTCGTCATCTTTTCAGTCGTGTTTATTTTCTCGCTGGTTGGGTTAAGTATTTATATCGATGCGCCGACCGGATTGGATGTAACTGGGAAGCTTGTTTTAGAAAATCCAGCAATTCCAGTTAAATCTTCGAAGCCCATTATCGTTTATCGAAATCAACTGATTGAAAACCAAATTGTAGTTCCCGGCCAAGTTCTTTTAACGTCAACATTCGGGATGAAAATTCAAACACTGGATTCAATCCAGCAGATCATGGCAGAATTAGAAAAAGCCTTTAAGGCAACTGAAGAATGTTTTTCCTGTTTATTAAATTTTGCCACGTCGGTCGAAAGCCTGCGCAGTAATCCAGATATCCAGTTGCATCAAGAATTTTTAGCAATGGCTAGGTATGATTCAAATCTCATTCAAAGAACGGCCGAAAACTTACAGAAAACATCGAAAACGATGCGAACTGTTTTTGCAAAAATTGAAGGAACCGAAAAAAATCCAAAAAAACGAAGTGTAGCTAGCGACCAGAAAAACCCGAATTCAGTCACACCCGCAGAACGTGTTAAACTTTTGGAACAATATCAGCTGCTCAATATAGCCTATACAACCGATCGCACGGTTTATAAAGCCGAGATCGAAAAATTAATGTCTATAACGAACCTCGCTCGCGCAAGACTTAATGATTTAGAAAAGAATGAAAGCGTAACAGCTCCATTTGGTGGAAAAATCACTAACGTCAAAGTTAAGGGCACAGGCGAATTTATTAACCAGGGCCAAATTCTATTTGAACTTATTCCAGAGGCTAACGACCTGATTGTTCATCTAGAAATTCCAAACAAAGATATCAGCTTATTCAAAGTTGGCGAATCTGTGGAAGTCGCTATCGATGCATTTCCTGAATATGATTATGGACGAATCTCGGCAAAATTGATCAAGATTTTAGAACCAGAATCCTCAGAAAGCGGACCCAACATGTCTAAAGGATTTCGCGCCCAGGCTTTATTAAAAAAACAATCTCTGCAACGAAATGGCAAATCTCATCAATTATTGAACGGAATGTCACTGAGGGCTCGCGTTCATAAAGAACCCGAAAGTCTCTTTATGTCGTTTCTTAGAACCATTTTTAAATTTAAACAGGATTTAAATACTTAAACTATGAACGCTTCGGCTAGGGCCTTAAACCAATCTATCGAATCAGTCATGTCTCCAGCCGACATCGAATCCGTTATTTCGAAGACGTGGTTTTTTTCCCTTTTGTCGAGAACCGGCCAGTCGCAAGTGATAAGTCTTACTCCGCAATTAATATTACGGGACGAGCCTCTACGTCGAGTAGGGTCGGTTGAAAATTATTTACTATTAATTTTAAAGGGTCGGATCGAAAGCCTGGATGTCAGTCATCGATTCGGAAAAAATCAATTCATGATATCGGGCGAGGCCCTTTACTATCAAACAAGTCATTGGAACAAGTTCCGTGCTGCCGAAGTAAGTCTTATCCTTGAAATTCCCTTGGACTTAAAGTTTTTTCAACGAACTCAACAACAGTCTGAGGCTGTATCAGATTTAAATATCATTTCATTTTTACTCGTGCGACCAGCGATGGCTAAAGCTTTTAAAGAGCAAATTTTATCAGCGGATATCGTAAAGAAAATCGCCGCTGATGAGGCTGAGAATAAAATCAAGGTAACGGAAGTAGAAAAGGGGAAAAAACTTTTTCTCGAAACTGATTGTCTCTATTTTTTAAATTCCGGCGAAGTTCGGAATTTAGTTAATAATAGGTTGCACGGACTCGGGGATTTTTTAATTCATTCAGAATCTGCCGATTTTGTAGCTGATAAAACCTCACGAATCATAGAATACCAACTCGGCCAAGATTTAATTGGTGGCACCAAACAGTTTAGCGAATTGCTCAATTCCAACCAAAAGCCAAAGACCGAGCAATCTGTTGAACAGCTTGAGCAAAATCTTTTAACTTTTAGAATCGTTTCGCCTTCCATCGAAAAACTTCTACTACCTTACAAACAGCTTTTTCCGGTTTACAATCGTCGGAAAGACAATTCGAGAGCAACTCAAAAAAATGAAATCAGTTTTTATATTGAAGATAGCTTGTCTGTCCTTTGTCATTTTTTTAAAGTTAAACGACGTCGATTCGCAGTGAGCCCTGCGGGCCCTCAGTTTTCTGCACAGATGCTAATCGATTCTTTGGAAGCGCATGGTTTTGTGGCCAGACTGCGACCTGTTTCACAAAAGCTAAATCTATCGGATCAATCGTTTGGCCAATCGATTGGAATTTCTTTGTCGGCCGGTCGCATTGTCTTCTTCTTGAAACAAGATAGTCCATTTGTGATTTGTTATGAACACTCAGTGGGGCTTTTTGCAATTTCTGAAAAAGCACTTCAGCACGTTGACTGCTTTCTTGAAGTTCAAGTTAGTCCATTTGAAACACTGAAAATTGAAAATTCGAAACCAACCTTTGAAAAAGCCGATCAATATGGAAGTAAATTCGTCAGTGGGTTTTTCAAGAAAAATTTTTATATTATTCCACATCTGTTTGTCTTTAAATTTTTTCAAACGGTTATGGTGCTTTTGATTCCAACGGCTATCTATGGATATTTAAATCAATCTGTTGTCGAAAACTCTTCAAGCGCCATCTTTTCTTTAACGATGACTTTGATGGTGTTCGCATTATTTCAAGCTTTTTCAATTTTGGGATTTAATGTCTATTCTGCGAATGCAGTGATCGATTGGCGAAGAAGTATTTCGACATTCTTTCATCGCATCAGTTTAATTTCATCACCGGCTCAACAAAAATTGGGCTTTGTACAAACCCGAATTTCACTTGCTGAATTTGGTTTTTCTGCCATTAAATATTCGCGCACCGAACTGCCAGTTTACTTTGGTTTATTGGTGTTTTATTTAGTTTATATTGGCCGGATTGCAATTGAAGCTTCAGCCGCATTACTGCTTTTATTTGCGGGGACCTCAGCTCTGGTTTATTGGCTTCGTAAAAAAGGTGGCTTTTCCGAAATCAATACTGCTCAAGTTAAGCAGGACCTTATCGAATACTATTTAGAAACTGTCCGTTCTTTAGAATCTATTTCAATGCTCAAAAAAAACCGAGTTTTCGTGAATCGTTTGAATCAACAAGCGGAACAAGTGCAGATCGGTACAGCCGAATATTCTTTAGGCTTATCCTATTTAAGCCTTCTTGGTGTCGGCTTATTTAAAGTCGGAGTCTTATTGATTCTTTTCATGATCGTCACTGAGCTCATTCAAAATAAATTGACGGCCATGCAGATTTTTGGAGTTTCCTTATATTTAAGCTATTTGAACAGCCCATTTCAAGCCTTTGCCAGCTACATGACAAATTTCAATACTACCGGGATCATGGGCTTACCTATTCAGTTTTTGAAAGCCGAAAATAATGATCTGGGAAAACAAAGTGAAGTGCCTCACTTCAATGAAGAAATATCAGTTCAAAAAATTTCCGTGCGCCCGAGTGAACGCACGATATTCAGTCTTCAAGATGTCAGTTTTAAAATTAAGATGGGTCAGCGATTTGCCATTTTAGGAAAATCGGGTTCTGGTAAAACAACATTAATCAAAGTACTTGCTCATGTTGTTGATTATCAGCAAGGGCAAATATTAATTGATCAAACCTATTCGAAGCTCTGCGATAAATATGCTCTGATTAACTACTTCAGTTATTGTCCTCAAATTCCAGAACTCGGCGAAAAACCATTGGTTGAACAAATCTCGGTGCTGGGGTCTCGCTTCACTTTCGATCAATTCAAAGACTGCTGGAATTCTATTTTCCCTAAATCACTTGAAGTGAGAAACCACCTCAACGAGTTGACCGCGCTGACCACTGGTTTAAGTCAGACCAAGCTCAATTCGAAAAGGTTGCAGCTAGTGCATTACTTTTTGCAGAAAATTGATCAGACACGCGGGGTCCTTATATTTGATGAACCGACGCAGCTGATGGATACGATAGAAGAAACTCAGTTTTTCCAATACCTAAATTCTAATTGGTCTCAATGGACCGTCATTATATCTGGCAGTCGAGTCTCAACAGCCCGTTGGTCAGATCGAACCATCGTGCTCAATAATGGCCGAATTACAGAAGACGATGAATATATTAAACTGATTAATCTCCATGGTGAATTTGCCGAGCTCTATCGTAACCAAGTCGGAGAACAATAATTAAATGACCAAAATATCATTTACCAAATTTAAAGAATTCATTAAGGGCTCGCTTCTAGAGTTTATCAGCGAAGCCGAGGTCAATGAGCTTTATTTGGTGATGACCCAAGTCATGATCGAAGGTCATCAGCGAGTTCCCCGAGAAGAACAACCTCAAAACTTTTATTTAGTCTTTGAAGGTGAAGCCCTTTTAAAACACCGATACTATGGCTACGAAATGGGACGAGTTCGCGCGGCACAAAGTCTGGAGTTTAAAACTCTGTTGATTAAGCAACCACAATGGAACTCGGACTGGTTTGCAGAAAGTCCCCTGATTTTACTTCGAATTCCATGGGCGAAAATTGGATTGATTTTGGGAAAACATCCGATCCAGGTCTCCTATCTCACAAAATTAGTTCAATCCGTGGTCCTGCAAAGATTCAAAAGAGACCTCTTGTCACTAGCCTTTACTCACGAATTCATTGTTTCGTTAATTTCAAAATTTCAACTTGTGACCAGCCAAAATTTCTCTAAAGCGCTGTTTCAAAACCGCTTGTTTTTCGTCGTCGCTTCTGGCGAGTTAGTGGTCCGCCAGGGTGGACGTATTCTTAAATTAAGCGAAGTCAATTACATCACTGGAAGTTATGATTTTGTTTTGGGGTTCGATGAAACGTCGGATTTTGAAGTGCTTCTGAACGAAGGCACAAAATTGTTTGTCTTAGCTGACAAAGATTTAAAGGACTTAGAATCAACCTCAGAATTCAGTCGGTTTTTTTCATTTGAATCAAAAATTGCGAACGGCTCCTCAAATACTTCAGGTGCAATAGTTGAACCTGAAAAACCAGTTCAAAAACCAGTTCAAAAAATCAGCGAATTAAATTCGCCTGAAACATCTATAAATTTCAATCTTTCAAATGATCGCAAAACGTCCGGTCTTTACAATGCATTTCAATCTGCACTTGATGAAAATGGATCTCAGGGTAAGGCGGCCTGCATTCAAAATCTTTTAAATATTTTCGAGGTCAAGGCTAATGTTCATGACGTCCTTAATCGAAATTTAATGTTTAGCTCATTGTCGCTCGGGGAATTTCATACACTACTTGTAGCCATTGGCTTTGAGTGCGAAATCATTGAGGGTGAGTGGGTACCGGTCGGTGGCGAAAAATGGATTGCTTCAGATGCGACAGCGCACTTTCACCTATTCTTCAATGAAAAAAACGGTGAAGTTACTAATCACGACCCAGAATTAGGGTCGCTTCACACTCGGAACTTCGTAGATCTTAAAAATGAATTAATAAATTCAAGCGTTATAAAAGTTAAATCTATAAACAGAGCACAACTAAAACAGTCGACTCAACTCGATCAGAAAAAATCAGATAACCACAGTCATTCATCGGGTCAAAGATTTCAGATTGGTTTCAAAACTTTGTTCGGATTTGTCGGTGAAAAAAAGCAAGAATTTCTTTTATTATTTGCTCTCGGCCTTTTTTCTTATGTTTTTTCCTTAGCGTTTCCATTGGCTACGCAATATTTATTAGATCAAGTCATTCAGCACGATCGCACCGAACGCTTGCCATATTTAGCCATTGGATTATTGGTCATGTCAGTCATGGGTTCGTATTTTGATTTCATGATTCAAAAACTGAATTCATACATGAGCTCGCTCATGAGCTTGCGTTTAAAAGCCTTTCTTCACTCAAATATGCTTTCGGGATTTCAACACGACTGGCTACGTCGATCGAAGCTGATCTCAAGGTTGACCGAGGTCGACACTCTTTGTTTAACCCTAATGAATCAAATTTTCCCTATTTTTTCGAATTTATTATTGTCTTTTTTTACTATTTATATTGCTTATTGTTATGCGCCGATTTTCGCTCTGACGTTTGCCGCTTCAATACCAATCACATTTGTTCTGGTGCACTTAGGAAAGGCTAAAATTCAAGGAATTAAGGCTTTCGGAATATACGCCCGTGAACGCGAGACGGACTCCTCGATCAATGCTTACGATCGCTATGAACAAACGTCTTTAAACCGGCAAAATATTTTAGATCGATGGCGAATTGAAAAGTCAATCGAGCAAACCAACCGCTACACTTATTGGAGTGCATTGTGTAATTCGGCTTTACAAATTCTTCAGATGTTTAAATCTGAACTGTTACGCTTGGTTACTTTTTTCATAGCCATGAAACTGCATCTCAGCAGTCAACTGACTTTGGGCCAAGTGTTAGCGTTAACGATGTTAGCGCCGCGAATGGGTGCACTCTTGCAAAGTATTATAAACGCGCATTTTCAGTATTTAAACCTCAGAGTGGTTCTTGATTCGATTTCAAATGTCACTCTGATGACAAATAATTCGTTAGAGACTCAGCCGATGAATGAGAGCCCGCTCCCAGAGCTACCCCCCGGGCTTGCAGATTTTATTAAGAAAAAAAGTAGTCCAACAGCAAATAATCCAGCAACATTAGTTGTTGTCGGTCACAACGAATCAGGTCGTCATGAACAAGTAGCAAATTTGATTAACTACCTCCGGCTTAAAATACCTAGATCAGCTCAGTCCGAATCAAATACCGTTGCGGTGCTGGGTCAGGATTTCGGTCTATTTACAGGAACCTTGTTGTTCAATTTAACTTTTGATGAGCGCACGCCGGATATAGCTCACCTTATGAAAATAGTCTCAAGTTTAGGCTTTGAAAATCTGTTGATGAATCGCCCCGAAGGGTTGAACCTTTTGGTGACGGGACTGTCAAATCAGTTTTCTCCCTCTGAAATTGTGAAAATTCAAATCGTGCGGTCGATTTATTTAAAAACGGCTTTTTTGGTTTTTGATCAAATCAATCAGTATTTCGATCACATTACTGAGCTTGAAGTTTTTAAACAGATCATTCAACTTTGCCCGGAATCAAAAATCATCTGGTCTTCGTCGAATCTTGGCGTGGCAAGTAAGAGCCAAAACATCATCTTTTTCGAAAACGGGAAGGCCATTTGTACAGGTCCGCATTTCGAGCTCATTAAAATTAATGAAAGTTATTTGTCTTTTTTCGCGCAACAAGCAAGGGCCGCGTAAATTTTTGTAATGAGCAGCTTAAAGAGTTTTCGCAAACCAAAAGCCCGCAATTTCATCTCTCATGTTGTTCATTGAATAAACCGTATTACCACTCATTTGCAATCGATCTCCCGGCCGCAATACAAATTGCGTTCCCGACAAATTAAAAATCAATTCCCCATTATAAACTTGAATAACCTCAGTCATCGTCGTTCTCATGTTAGTCAGTTTTTTTCCTGCACTAACAGACACGTCTTTTGCATCCAAATTTTCTTGCTCAAGCAACTTTAACACCAGTTCCTTTGTGGCAGGAACTTCAGCCATCCATCGATTAATTTTCATACATCGAAATTATACTCAATCGGCGGAACCGAACAAGGTTTATTGCACTATTTAGGGATGTTATACGATAAATCTGTATCGAGTTTATACAAAAAGTTCCAAATCTTTACGAAAAAAATAAACCAGCCTAAAATGATACGACATATTGGGTGATCGACGTTTAAAAAAAAGCGGCCGGTTTTTCATTAATACTTAAAGATCAACCGCTTTCCCGACGATAATTAATCAACTGGAGGCCACTTGAAAAACTCGAACTCACCATCCAAAGGGACCCCATCCAACGAGTCACTAGATCTGATTGTCCAATTCCTTGAATCTCACCTTTCTTTTCAATTTTCAGTCGCCAATTTAGACCTTTCAATTACGCAATCTGAAGATAAAAAAAATATTAAATTCAACTTAGACAAAATCGAAAAAGTTTTAAATCGTGTTGATTATGATGGTTCGCCATTTATTCAAATTAACTTCATATCGGGGTTAAAACTATTGATTACAAAGAACCTCATCGGTTTCAAGCCGAGTGAAATTATTGGATTCGATACGACAAAAATTCCTAAGGTCGTTACAACTGTAGACTTAGTCAGTATTACAAAAGCTATCGATGATCTTGCTGACGATGTTGAAAGTGTTGATTCAATGACTGAAATGGAAGTCCTCAAAAAAGTTTATCAAAGTATTTTGTACGGAGCCGTGGCAGTTGGTTTTGAAATGCAAACAGAAAAGACTTGGTTTGCGAACTATTTGCTGAACTCAACGGCAGCATCCGCTTAATAAGTTCTCAAAAACACGACTTTCTAAATTATTTTATTTATTTCAAAAAAAAACGTTGCACTTTACGACGTCCTAGTAGAAAACCCTTCTCACAGTAAACATACGGAACACAAACCCGGGGGCATAGCTCAGCTGGGAGAGCATCTGATTTGCATTCAGAAGGTCGCAGGTTCGATCCCTGTTGCCTCCACCAAGCTCGAAACTTGTTTAGTATATTTTTTAAAAAAATAAAAATTTTTTTAAAAAATATGTTGACCGGGAATCGACGCTCATTTAGAACTGTGTTCCTTGTCGTGGTTCTTTGAAAACTAAATAGCATTAAGATTTTGGGCTAACGTCTAGCTATTCATTTAGCTAAGATGTAGTCTTTTTTATAGAAGTCGATTCTTCTCAAAAAAATCAAATAATAAGCAATTATTAAATTTTACAGTTTTTAACTGGAGAGTTTGATTCTGGCTCAGAACAAACGCTGGCGGCGTGCCTAATACATGCAAGTCGAACGAG
>JAYVHE010000041.1:0-7600 GCA_043771495.1 Bdellovibrio sp.
CTTATTATTGTTATCTTCACGAAGAGCGATAATCCCTTTTGGTCCATCGGTATCGCTAGTCACTTGAAATTCAACAACTTCTAATTCTGGAGCTAACTTAAAACTGTAGCCGTAATCGTATTTACTTTTTGAGCTGGTCAAATCTGGAACACATAAAACCGCTCCAGACTCAAAAATTTTACCCATAGGTCTTGAAATGCTTGCCTTGACCGTCAGACCCGTTGGAACTTCAATTTCAGCCTCTGACTGTGCAAAAGCAGTTGTAACTGACAATAATAAACTTCCAAAAATAATAAACGTCTTCATAGATTCTCCCTGAGATTTTGAAGAAAAGACTTGCGAAATGCATTCCACTCAGCCCAAAGCTATGAGTGGCTTAAGGCCGTAACTAAGAAAAAATTTCATTGGTTACGCCCATTTTCGTCATGAGGGCTACTACTATTATTACCACTCTCCGAGGCGTACGACTTCCGTCGACATCCGAACACCGGTGAGATCGAAAACGGTTTTTTGCACATATTGAATCACGGCCCACGTATCTGTCGCCGTGGCCTCGCCTAAATTAACGATAAAATTAGAATGCTTTAATGAAACCTGGGCCTGTCCAATTTGAAAACCCTTGAGTCCGCATTTTTCAATCAGTTGCGCTGCTTTGTGACCCTCAGGATTTTTAAATACAGAACCGCAACTTGGCATATCTAATGGTTGCTTGCTCAGTCGGATTTTGTTGGCCTCACGCACACGCGTGATAACAGTTTCGTCGATTTTGACGGGCCATTCGATCTTAACGCTGACGACTACGTTTGGTTTTTGCGGGTCTGTGGATTGCCAACCATCGCAATGACGGTAAGAAATTTTTAAATCTTTCTTAGCAATTATTTTTGTACGCCCTTCAGAATCCATCACTTCGATTTCTGTAACGAATTCCATAAATTCACGCGGGGTGAATCCTTCGGCGACGCCGGCATTCATGACTACTCCGCCGCCGATGTCTCCCGGCAATCCCGATAAAAACAATGCAGCTTCAGATTTATTTTTTAAAAATAGTTTTAACAATTCTGATTTGGCTGTGCCTGAAAGTGCAGTAATTTTAATTAAATTATTTTCGACGGTTGATTCGATCTGGCTAAAACGACGTAGTCCAATCACGAGGCCTTTAACGCCAACGTCCGACACTAATACATTCGAACCGCCACCTAAAATCGTGTAGTTTAAATGATGATCACGCGCGTAATTAAGCGCTTTTAATAAATCCTCACGTGTCTGAGGTAAGCAAAAGTTCTCGGCTTCGCCACCGATCAACCACGAAGTATATTGATCTAATCTAACGTTTTTTAAGATTTGCAATGACATCTAATCCTAGTTTCCAGCCGTCGCCAGCGCCTAATGTCACAAATACATCTCCGGGCTTTAGCGATGCCGTAATTGCAGCTAAGGCTTCTTCGCGAGTCTCGCAGTTAAAAATTGAAGTTATTTTATTTGGGAAACGCTTTTTCATTTCTAGGACCATAATATCGGAGCTGACTCCTTCAATGGGAGTTTCACCAGCGGCATAGATTTTCCCCATAAACAATTGATCGGCCTGATTAAATGAGTTCTGAAAATCCAACCAGCAGTCTTTAGTTCGCGAATATCGATGCGGTTGAAAATACACAGCCAAGCGACTTTTCGGAAACTTTTCTTTGAAAGCCTGTAGCGTGGCGCGAACTTCAGTGGGGTGATGACCATAATCATCATAAACGTGAATTGAATCGACCACTTCTTTTAGTTGAAAGCGACGATCGACTCCCGAGAAATTTTCTAGAGCTTTTTTTATTATTTCAAAACTGATTCCAGCATTTAAAGCCACAAGCAAAGCCGCCGCAGAATTTAAAGCGTTGTGGGTGCCAGGTAATTTTAATTTAATTTCACCAAGATTTTTTTCGGTCTGATGATCGTTTAATTTAAAATTATAGGTTCCATTACTGCCCGTGATTTGCAAATTATTACCAGGAGTAAATCCGTAGTAATGAACACGTTTTTTATATGTGGCTAATGATTGACGAACGACTTCATCGTCTCCGCAGGCAATCAACAGTCCGTAAAAAGGTAAACGATTAGAAAATTCCAAAAATGCAGATTTTAAATTTTCGAAATTTTTATAAAAATCCATGTGATCGGAATCGATGTTGGTAATGACCGACATCTCAGGATTTAATTTATTGAAACTGCCGTCGCTTTCGTCGGCTTCTGCAATAAACCATTCGCCACCACCCAGTTGAGCCGTTGAATCAATAATTGATAATCGCCCACCCACCGCAATCGTCGGCTGAAGCTGAGCTTCCAAAAAAATTGAAGCCACTAAACTCGTCGTCGTGGTTTTGCCATGCGTGCCCGCAATGGCGATTCCGCGTTTTAAACGCATCACTTCGGCTAGGGCTTCGGCCCGAGGAATTAAAGGGATTCGTAAATTTTGCGCCTCTTTAAATTCAACGTTTTCGGGTTGAACTGCGCTGGAGTAAACCACAACATTTGCATTCTGAACGTATTCGGCTTTGTGGCCTTTAAAAATTTTTAAACCCATTTTTGCTAATCGCTGAGTATTCGCATTATCCGCCATGTCAGAACCAGAAACTTGCGCGCCCATTAAATGCAAAATTTCGGCAATCCCGCACATACCGATTCCACCGATACCAATAAAATGAAATCTAGATTTTTGAAGTTGCGCCATTATAACCCTATTTCTTGCAAAATATTTTTTGCAATTTGATCTGCAGATCGTGGGGGAACTAATTGCACTAAGGCACTTTGCATGGCCGTACGCTCGGTCGGGCTTGTGCGCAAACGATCAATTATACTTTTAAGATTTTTAGAATCAAATTGATCTTGTAATATCATAAAGCCCGCATTTTTCTGGACAAGACTCTCAGCATTGCGTTGCTGGTGATTGTCTGCGGCTGGCAATGGGACCACAATGGGGACCACGCCAAACGCACACGCTTCCGCAAGCGTGCTTGCGCCACCTCGACAAAATAAAATGTCGGCTATTTTATAAAACTTTGGCATGTCATCGATGTATTCAAAAACTTCAACGCACGGAAGGCCATTATATTTTTCTTTGATTCGCGTAAAATCAGCTTTTCCGGTTTGGTGAATGACCTGCAAATTCGTCGTTTGATTATTCTTAGCCAGCTCTAAAACATAGTCACTCAGTTGGTTATTTAAAAACACTGAGCCCTGGCTACCACCGAAGCAAAGAATCGTAAATTTTTCGCTGACGGCTGATAAATGTTTTTTAGCTAAAAATTCTTCACGGGCGATTTCGATTTCTTCACGTAGTGGCATTCCGGCCATTACAATAGATTGTGAAGCTAAATATTTTTTTGCATCGTCGAATACGATAAACGCTTTTTTAACAATTTTAGACAACAATCGATTAGCCATGCCTGGATGGGCATTTGGTTCCCATAGCGCGGTTGAATAACCCAAAATGCGCGACGCAAACAACAGCGGAGCAGACGCGTAACCACCGACGCCAATAACATAATTCGGTTTTTCATGGCCTAAAATCAGAAGCGATTGAATCAAACCCATCGGCAATTTAAGTAAGGTTTTAATTTTTTCCAAGATCCTACCAGAAAAATTCAATTTTCCGCTTTGAATTAAATGCAGCTGAAATCCTTTGGCAGGAATAATTTTTGATTCTAAGCCGAGTGATGTTCCAACAAATTGAATCTCGCAATCAACACCGTGTTGCTTAGAAATTTTAATTAAAGACTGCGCTATGGATAGACCTGGGTAAATGTGCCCCCCGGTTCCGCCGCCAGCGATAAGTACTTTAATTTTTTTCATCCAATGTTTTTCTCCGACATTTCGATATTGATCAATAGCCCAAATAAAATACTTTGAGCTAACAGAGAACTTCCTCCGTAACTCATAAAGGGCATTGTTAACCCTTTCGTCGGAAGCAGTCCAGTAACGACGCCAATATTAATAAATACAGCAAATGAAAACGATAAAATTAAACCCAATGACAAATATTTTTTAAAATTGTCTTGAGTCTGAATCGAAATCTGAAATCCTCTAAATATCAAAAATCCGTAAACTAATATCAGAAACACGATTCCTAAAAAGCCCATTTCTTCGCCTAAAACAGCCATTGTAAAATCGGTGTGCGCCTCTGGTAAGAAAAATAACTTTCCTTGGCCTTGCCCGAGACCTTGACCAGTAAGTCCACCTGAATGAATCGACAACATACTTTGAATAACTTGAAAACCTTTTTGCTCTGGGTCGGACCAAGGATCGATAAAGGTTTGTAAGCGCGCGCGGCGATATGGCACTTGCCATACTAAAAAATACAACACTGGTAAAATTCCTAAAAATCCCGCAGCCAACCACCGTAACGAAGCACCTAAAACATAAATTATACTGATTGAAATTAATAAAATAATAACAACCGCCCCGAAGTCAGGCTGTTTCAACAATAAAAACAATGGAATCATGTAAATGATAAATTGCCAGCCAGCTTTTACATTCTTAAAAACCGTTTCATGGCGCACAACCATACATGACAAAAATAAGGCGTAGGTTAATTTTAAAACCTCGGAAGGCTCAAATCGCGATCCGAATGGCAATTGAATCCAGCGCTGGGCGCCGCCGACGCGAACTCCTAATCCGGGAATAAAAGTTAATAGCAATGCGGCCACAGAACCCAAGAAAATGATTGGCCCGTATTTTTTTAACAAACTGAGTGGAATTTGTGTCATTGCAACTAATGCAACTAATGCAACGAATGTAAATATCAACTGCCGACGGAAAAAGTAATGCCCGTCACCGAATGACTCCGTGGCAAAAATAAAACTTGAACTATAAACTTGAACTAAGCCCACACCAAAAAGTGCGAACACAGTAAGGAACAATCCCGAATTTAAGAATTTTGTCTTCATGACTACTTTTGATATCGGTTTTGAGCCCAACTTCGTGTTGGGCTAGACTCAGACATCTATCTGAATTTCTTCACGATATCTTTAAAATAGTCTCCTCTCTCTTCGAAACTGTCAAACATATCAAAGCTCGAGCACCCCGGAGACAATAGAACTGTGTCTCCGATCCTCGACTTTTGGTAAGCAATCAGAACGGCTTCCTCAAAAGTACCAATTAAATAAGTTTCACAGTAATCGCCGAGCTCGCGGTTGATGCGCTCTTTGGCCTCGCCCACCAGGATCATGGTTTTTACTTTTTTACGAACCATATTACGAAGTGGTTCATAATTTAAATTTGTATCTTTACCACCCGCAATCAAAATCACATTTTCGTCAAAACAATCAAGTGCGCGTAAAACTGCATGCACGTTTGTGGCTTTAGAATCATTAAAGAAATTAACGCCACCCACTTTACGAACAAATTCTAAACGGTGTTTTAATCCGACAAAAACTTCTAAGGTTTTTTGAATGGCTTCTTTAGTTGCGCCGTACTCACGAGCAAGCAACATGGCGGCCATAACGTTTTCGATCGAATGTTTACCACGAAGTTTAATATTTTTAATGTTAAAAGTTTCGATCTCTGGACCCGTGCGGACGCGAATTTCATCGCCGATATTTACGGCTCCACCGATATTCATGATTTGTGGTTCTAATGCGGGCTTTCGTGAAAAGTAAAAAATACGTCCACGTTGAACCGCTGGGTCCCGCGCTAATTCGACAACGGCGTTGTCATCTGCATTTAAAATTGATGTTGTCGCTTGGTTTGTGTTTTTAAACACTCGACGTTTTGCATTCACGTAATCTTCCATAGAGCGATATCGATCTAAATGATTTTCAGCCAAGTTACTGAACACGATATTAGCTGGTGCGAAGTTCACACAGTGCTCAAGCATGTAGCCTGACATTTCTGCGATGACCACTTTAGCTTTGATGTCTTCCAGTAAATAATTGGTCATTGGTTTTTCGTTAGACCCGCCAACCCATGTGGCTATACCCGAGTATTTTAACATTTCTTCGGCTAAACGAGCCACTGTGGTTTTTCCGTTAGTTCCAGTAATAGCCACAATCGGTTCTTTAATAAAATTTTGGACGAATTCAAATTCACCTGTGATCTTCACACCTTGTTGCTTGGCGTATTCAAAAATTTTCAAGTGCGATGAAACACCCGGAGACAAAATCACCAGATCTTGCTGTAAAAAAGTTTTTGGCGAGTGTGAACCTAATTCAAATTTAAGATTTGTATAAGATTCTAATTGCTCCAGCTGCGACGACAATTCTGGACGTGATTTATGATCCGTAACAGTAACTTGTGCTTCATACTTGGTTAGGAATTTAGCCAGCGCTGCGCCTGTACGACCTAAACCAACAATAAGAATTTTTTTATCTTTTAGTTCTGAGAGTTCTTTCCACATATATATTCCCGTCTTAATTATCTTAGTTTTAAAGTTGCTAGACTTAGCATTGCAAGCAAGATGGAGATAATCCAAAAGCGCACAATAATCTTTGTTTCAGTTAATCCACCCAGTTCGTAGTGGTGATGAATCGGAGCCATTTTAAAAACTCTTTTCCCTGTGAGCTTAAACGAAATGACCTGCGTGATCACAGATAGAGCTTCAATAACAAAAACTCCGCCTAGCAATATCATTAAAATTTCGTTTTTTGTTAACACGGCCATAGTTCCTAAGAAACCACCAAGGCTTAAACTTCCGACATCGCCCATAAAGACCTGAGCGGGAAACGTATTAAACCACAAAAATCCTAAACCACCCGCAATCATTGCAGCTGCTAATGGAGTTAACTCGCCCGCACCAGCAATATGCGGGATTTGCAAGTAAGCCGCGATCGGAGCATGTCCTGCAACGTAAGCAAACAAAGCTAGTGTACCCGCAGAAACAATAACCGGCACAATAGCTAAACCATCAAGGCCGTCTGTTAAATTGACGGCGTTGGCGGTTCCCACAATAACGAGCGATCCGAACAGAATATAGAAATAACCTAAATCAAATGTAACTGATTTTGCGATTGGAAAATACAGCGTTGTATTTAAATTGTAGTATTGAATTAAAACAAAAATGACTATTCCAGAAATTAAAAACTCGCCCAGTAAGCGAACTTTACCTGAAAGGCCTTTGGTATTTTTCTTAGAAACTTTTAAATAATCATCCATGTAGCCAATCATTCCGAAGCCCCATGTAATGATCAGTGTGGCTAAGACCATTGGATTTGTAATATCAATCCACAAAGCCAGTGACAGTAACGTACTGCCTAAAATGAGCCAACCACCCATCGTCGGGGTGCCCGATTTTTTTTTGTGAGTTTGCGGGCCATCATCACGTATGGTTTGTCCAAAATGTTTTTGTTTTAATTTTTCGATAAAAACAGGACCCCAAATTAAAGAAATCAAAAAACCAGTGAACAAAGTGACAAAAGATCTGAAGGTGATGTACCGAAATACGTTAAGAAAGCTGAACTGGTCAGCCATTGAATAAAGCCATTGATAAAGCATTTGGCCAACCTAACATAAAAAAAGAAGCGAACACAAGAAAAAGTTTATAAATAATTGAAACTTATAGTGAATTTTGATTTTAAAAATACTGCCTATTAATTACAATATTTGAAAAAACAGATGAATTGTCGAG
>JAYVHE010000042.1:0-4477 GCA_043771495.1 Bdellovibrio sp.
GCCTACTCAGCCGGATTACTCACCGAGGAAGACTTTTTAAAAAAAGTGAACTGGAGCGGCTTTGATTTTGAACTTTATCGTCAGCAAATTTTATTTCCATCATGGGATTTAGGCGAACGAGTTTTAGGAATTAATTTATCTAGAACCGTAACGAGCCAAATTGCCAAAGGGGGCCTTGGATCGCTGACGCCCGAGCAATTGCAGTTGATGCCGCCGAATTTTACAGTCGGGCGCGATAGTTACCGCGGGCGGTTTTTTGCCGCGATGGGAATGCATCCGACGCCAAAACTAGAAAATTATTTTATTGCACAAAGTGCCTGGGACGACACCATGGCTTGGCAAACCGTTGAATTTTTTAAGAAAAATCCAGAGCATGTGTTTGTCATTATTGTCGGTGAATTCCATGCGCAGTATGGTGGTGGATTGCCGGATCGCTTGCGAGCACGTCTGCACGCAGAAAATATGGATCATTCCATTGTCACGCTTTCGCAAATTTACGCGGAAGGCTTAACCTCTGAGGAAATTCAAAACGAAATGCAACCGAGTGTGACAGATGGTCCACGTGGGGATTTTATTTGGTTAACGATACCTGTTAAGGCAACTGATTTAAATTAAATGCTTAAGCATTGAAACTGCCCCACATAAAAGGGTCTTAGCTAACCCAATGTGGAATATTTTACTTTTTATATGACAAAAATAATAACAGGCGAAATTTTGAAAAAAAGTAGTTATTCTCCGTTGGCATGGGGAAATCTAATATCAAATCAATTACATTAGCATTTGCTTTGCTACTTAATGGCTGCTTTAGCCATTACAGTTCAGTATCCAATAAATTTAATCCTGTAATTCCGCCGAGTACGCCGAATACAATTTTTTTTGCTACTGAATCGAAGACAAACTGCGAAAATAAAATTCGAGAGCAAGTCGAACAGAAAACATTACAATTTATTGAAGAAAATCAATTTCAGACGGATATATCTTTAGCCAATCAAGTATTAAGTAGTGCTTCAGTTTCAGAAAATTACAGTTTTGATGAAATCAATGGTCAAATACAAGAAGTCAAAAAAACATATTACAACTTTAATGGTGGTGTAAAAATAGAGTCTTCTTTTACGGTTGGGTTGAACGAAAAAAATTCTTTAAACCCTATGTATTTTGAGATTAAATCTGAGCAAAAATCTCTAGCTAAAAAAATTGAATTAGTTCAGAGATACTCGGTTTCTGAAAACTGTAGTCTGAATATAAAGAGAACTTCGTTATCTCAATACACACTAAATAATGGTAACTTAATTCACTATGAATCCAAGACTATTGCCGATAGCGAAGTCACCGAAGATATATCAAAAGATTTTACTGTGCCCGCAGGAAAGACTAGCCTTGATTTTAGCTCAATGTCTACAGCACAGGAGTCTATTGAACTTCTTGATCAAGTAAGCAATGGAGTCAGTGTTATACCGGCAATTGGTTTTATTGATTTTGAAATGGAGAAATTGACGCCTTTTTCTGAAAGTGCATTTGGAACAAATTTCAATTTTGAACGAAGGCAGATCACTTTTTTATTTAATAAAAAACCACTAGCCCAAATCATCGCTCAAATCGATTCAGCAAACGAAGCTCAATTGATAACCTATATCGGACAAAATAAAAAATCTTGGATATTACCCAAAAAATACAAAGATCAAATTTCTTTAGGACAAGCTCAGCTAGGGAATAGTTATTTTGATTCTAAGCTGTCCGCAAAATATCAATCTACTTCTGGAAGCTATATTCTAAAAACGAATAAAGATTTCACTTTCAAAAATATCAAGGGCTATTATAAATCCGTTTTTGTCGAGGAAAAGGAAACCTTTAAAACGTACACAATGCACGAATTGTTTCCTCCAGTTTTCGATGACAACGTTACAGCTTCAGATTTAGAAATTAACTCGACGATTCAATCAGACCTCCCTGAAATTCAAAACATTGCTCAAACAATTTTGTTAAAAACACTTGATCGTAAAGGGCAAATTTCTGAAATTTTGAAATACCTTTCGCACAACTATACCTATGATTACGATATGGTCGAAAAAGATAAGGTCCGTAGTTTGACAACAAAAGAAGCTTTAGATCGAAAAAAAGGTGTGTGCCAACACTACGCCGTCTTATTCACAGCCATAGCACGTGCATTAAAAATTCCGAGTCGAATTATCGTTGGGTATCTTATAAACGCCGAAAAACCTGGAATGCACGCTTGGGTTGAAGCCGAAGTTAAGCAAAACCAATGGCAAGTTATCGAGCCTCAGTTAGCTGATGGCTTAACAAAAACTTTTCCCCGGTTCTATTTCCCCTTGTTGCGGGGGTTCTTTCTTGAAGACAAAAACACTAATTCAACTGAATTTATAATGACGATGATGGATTTAAAATTTGAAGCATTACCAATTCAATAAAATCATTTAGGTTGGAGAGATCTAGGAATATAAGTTTTTTGAGATTTTTTGAGAGGCATTAAAAGTCTTAGTTTCAAAGCATCTGTGAAATAATTTCGGTGGCTTTTTTTAACTTTGAAAAGAAATCACCTTCGGCTGGGATGATGACTCGATTGGGGTGACCTTCCCAGCTCTGTTTAATTTTCTGATTCAAAAGTAATGCATCATTAAACGACTCTGTACGAATCGGATTCGACGTGTCGTAATCGGTTTCAAAAGCAGTATCTAAATGAATAATACACGGGTAGCGAGCAAATTCTGCATCACGTGTCGATTGAATGGTTTTGAAAAAATGTTCGGCTGTATCGGGCCAGTAAGCCAATGAATCCAACGAGCCACGATCGCAGACGATAAGTCGGTCTGGAAAATTTTCTTGCAGGACATCTTCAAGATGTTTTTGCGTGTGAAGGATGGCGGTTTGCGCATGGAAGTGTCCTGAGTAAGTTTGAATCCGCGGAAAACCACCTCTGTATAAAATGGTCGCGGCCTCTGGTGCGATTTTAATTTTAGATCCGAATTCTTTTTTTAAGGCGTCTAATAACGTGGTTTTTCCTCCTGAAGGACCGCCTGTGAGTGCAATTTTTCTAAGAGGTTTTGGTGTATTCATGAATTAAATACACTTACAAACGATGTCGTGACCAATCCATGCCACAGGATTTTTAGGCTGAACGGCTTCGTGAAGCATAATGTAACCGCACGACTTAAAAATAATTTCACTCAAAGTTCCAGTCATAATTTTATTTCCGTCTTTGTGAAGCTCAAAAATTTTGTCAGAAATTTCTAACAACTTCTGAAGTTGTTCTTGAGTCGAATGTTGTGGCCACGTCACAAATTCACTGGTTTTAGTTTTCTCTGAAAAAGCCATATATTCGTCAACAAGGCCAAACACGGAATCGAGCTCTTGTGGGTTTTTTAAAAGGTCGCGACATTCGTCTTCGACGCGTTTTGTAACTGGATGATTTGGATTTTCATGTCGAAGTGCACGAATCAAATTGTACAACGCAATTTCAACGCCTTGAAAAATCGAGCTTGAATTAGTCAAAATCTCTGGGCAGTTGTAAACGCACGTTTGCACATGTTTTGTAAACCAACGCTGTGAGATATTTTCTAACTCCATTTTTGCCCACCCTTGCACGTAAGGTGTGTAGGATTGCCACTTGTAATCGTTACCGACAATGACTTCGGTGCCATGGTAACCGTAGGCCACATAGCTGACTGAGCCACCAGATTTAATTTGTTCATTGCGAATCTCAGTCGATAAATCAATTAGTTCTTGGTACGTCTGCGCGGTCACTTCAATAAAATTCAGCTCTAAGAATTTACCAATTGGACTTTTCCAAAATTCCATTGAAGCTAAATAACGATCGCCCGTGCCTTTGAAAACTCGATTTAAAAGTGGCATTACTATTTTTGTTCGAGGAACGCCGCCGGCCATCAGATGTGCAAAGTGAATATGTGTTCCTGGAGTAATATGTTTTTTAAGTTCAACTAAAAATAATTTTACGTTTTGGCGAAAGCGAGTCCGTGCCGAGTCTCGACATTCGTGAAGAGAGTGCTCGGGCACACTGGCCTGGCCCCATTCGCTTAATTTAAATCCCTTAAGGTAATCGATGGCTCGTTTTCCCGATTGATCCATTTCTAAATCAAAGCCGGCTTCCAATGGAACGTTAATTAAGGGACTGTCTTTAAATTGGGGCAAAGCCAGCTGGGTTTCTAATTCTTCGGGTGTCAAAGCCCGTAAATTTAAATTTTCATCTCGTCGGCCGACGGTCGCGCGAATAATTTTTAATCCGTGCTTTTGGGCTTCTTCAACCAAACCGTTGGCGTAGCCACGATTAAACAGCTCGCCGAATAGAACTAAGGTGTCGCCTGATTTAAATGCCTTGGCTATGGGTTTTTGACGAATCGGAGTATACGATGGATCCATATTTGTAGATGTCATAAGAACAATATCCTGCTCTAGAAATAGGGGATTTGTAAGAAATTTCTATTTAGAGTCACTACGTCAATAG
>JAYVHE010000043.1:0-16560 GCA_043771495.1 Bdellovibrio sp.
CTAAAACCCATGTTTGCCATGGCTCTAGAGGCCGCTCCAACGTTTCGTTCATAAATAGGTCTAACCAGCACCACCCGCACATCAAAAGGTCTTTTCAAAATTTGATCAGTCATAAATTAGTTTTAACGCATCATCAATCTGAGATTTCAAAGAATCGCTGAATCGAGCAAAAGAGAGTAAGTGATCCTTCACAGTTTTTTCAAAGCTTGCGGACATTTTGCGATCTTTTATAAGTTCTAAAATTTCAAAGTAAACAAGCCAGTGGTCCGTCGTCGTTTCAGAAGAATATTTTTGACAGTGAGCAAAAAAATCTTGAAGTTCACTTTCTTGCAAATGATTTTTTTCACGAAGTGCGCGAGCCGTTTGATACATTTCAAAGATATGCAGCTTTTCCGTCGAATGTTTAATAGGCGGAATAACCTTTGCCACAAAGTCATCGGCCATGCCGTAACGTAATCGATCGGCCGGCCCCCCAAAAACAGAAACTACTTTTGAACCTGTTACAAAATCAAACGTGCCCCATTCAGGTAAAAATAAATTTTGTTCCATATAAGTGACCGTGGCTTTATCCACAGAATAAACCACACCGTGAGTTACAACTTTAACTGATTTTTTAAATGTACCAGATATTTTTAGTCCAGAATCAAATCTGAATTCGCAAGCAAGACCAACTTGTAATTCACCATGAGTCACAGCTCCAAGCGGAGTGCTATAACCGCGTAGATGATAACTTTTGTCGTGCCCCGGTAGTTCTTGATGACCAACACAGATTTGAGTGGGCCCATTAAATTTAACAAAAATAACGCGGCCATCGTCGGCCGTAATATAACTCTCGAGTTCACCACTGAGCTGAATGCCAGAATCTAACTCGACCGTGTTTACTGTTTTTGACTTGATGGCCTTATCTAGTCCTTCAGGGCCGCCTTTTTGATAAGCCATGGTTTCTGCAAGCTGATGAAGAACCTTTTTAAGATGCTTAAAACTAGGAGTTACAAACAGCTGGGGCTGAGGTTCGGTTATATCATAACTTTGATGAATGCAATCCAGCGACAGCGGAATTTTTTTAACCCGGTCTGACAAACACCTTTGTGATTCGCCCACCGAAGACAACAATCCCGCGCCAAAAATTTTAGGATTCGTAATAGTCCCAACTAAACCGTATTCGGCCGTCCACCAATTCATTCGTGATAGAAGAGTCGCTTCAGAAATAAAACTAACGTTAGAGGTGGTTTTTTCTAAGTCCTGTTCCGCTTTCCTAATTTGATCAACAGTGGCGTTTGGATTTTCCTTAATGTCTGATAAATCGCGAATGGCTTCGTAAACTTTAAGGTCCTCTTTGCTAATAATCGCTTTTTTTGCAACTTGCGAATACTCGCGAAGATAATCGGCATATTCATCATCGACAATGATTGGTGCGTGTCCCGCGGCTTCGTGAACAATGTCCGGCGCCGGAGTATACAATATGTGATCCAAGGATCGCATATCAGAAGCAATTGGTAAAACTCCCAGTGATTGCAATTCCATAAAAGCCGCTGGCGGAATAAAGCCACTAACTGGTAAGGCCCGCCAGCCGAATTTTTCTAATTTTTGGCTGATGTTTTCAATTCGAGGAATTTGTTCTAGATCGATTCCTGTTTTTTCCAATCCTTCGACGTAACTCGCGTGAGCATTAACGGTTAAAAAACTTTTTAAGCGTTTTAAGCAATGGCGCCAAACGGCTTGATCCAAAGGCGTATAACGGGCGTAGTTTTGCTCGACAATATACTTTTGTAAATGGCTCGGTAAATCTTTTGTCAAAAGAGGACCTCTCCGGGAGCTAAATAATTTTTAACGTAGTCATCAATGGCGCGTTCCAAATTCCATTTTGGAGCAGACATTCCGGCCTTATTCCATTTTTGCATTTTGGCTTCAGTAAAATATTGATATTGGGTCTTTAGGTTATCAGGCATTTCTAGCCATTCAATTTTATGTTCAACACCTAAACTGCTAAACAATGCTTTCGACATATCTAACCAACTTCGAGCCTGACCGAAACCCATGTTATAAATTCCAAATAAAGGCTTTTTCTGCATTAATTCTAAGATCCAGGTCGTGATGTCTTTGACATAGATAAAATCACGCAATTGTTCGCCATCTTGATAAAGTGGATTGTATGATTTAAATAAACCGAGCTGTCCGGTTTTAGAAATTTGGTGATAAGCCTTAAAGGCTACACTGGCCATAGATTCTTTTTTGTATTCGTTGGGCCCAAACACGTTGAAAAATTTTAAACCATACCAATGCTCTGGAGTCGCTTGCTGTTTTAGAGCCCAACGATCCATGATAACTTTAGACTCGCCATACAGGTTTAAAGGTTTCAGTTTTTCAGAATCAAACAAATCATCAAATCCGTTTTCACCGGCGCCGTAAGTAGCACCGCTGCTGGCATAGATTAGGCCTTTTTGATTTTGAGCGCACCATTCAAAAACTCGCTGCGAGTACAAAAAATTATTTTCATAAAGGTACTCCCAATTTTTTTCGGTTGTTGATGAACAGGCGCCCATATGAATAACCCAAGTGATTTTTTCTTTGAATTCGGGTTGGGCTAATAAACTCCAAAGTTCGTCAGCTAAGTAGAATTGTCTGATTTTTTTATTTTTTAATAAATTGCGGGTGTTTTGATCCACTGAATCGATCGCGATGATTTCTTCATTCGAATGCTGGTTCAATTCGCTGACAATTGCACTTCCAATAAACCCATTGGCACCGGTCACTATAATCATGAAAGGATTATTCAATAGGTACGGGTACTAGGCAAGCATCGATTGGCATCGAAATTGACAAATCAATTCAGTTTTAATTTAAGGCCAGGCGAACTTTTCTACAGAAATGAAAAAACTTCTTAAGTATACGCTCAGAACAAATTAAATGAAACGTGAGGTCCTTTTTCTTGGCCTTATGCTTGCTCATAATTGTCAGTAACGTTGGTCGGTGGGGCCGACGTAAGATAAGGGTTTAGGGGAAAATTGTGCGGATTTGGGGAGTTTTTTCGACAATCGCTATGGGGTTTATTTTGGGCATGGTTCTGGCTGGGGTCGGGGGGATCTCGGCTGGAATCACTGCGGCCAATGTTGAAAAGCGATTAAAGTCGGACCGCATTCAAGATTATTGGGCGTCGACTCAGTTGAGTCATGATGTCTTAGAGAAACTCATTAACAATAAAAAATGCATCACATCCGACAAATATTTTTTAGCCTGTGTTAATGGAATCATTTCTATTCTAGAAAAAACCAGTTCGCGCCTAACGTTATCCGCAGAAATTCAAAAAGCGACTTTAAAAACTGTGCAGTTCGATAATTTCAATGAACGTGAAAACCTTGTTGGTTTTAATCAAATTTTTAAAGAAGGATTAGCGGGCAGTTTTGACTTCGAAAAACTAATCGATAAAGCCATAGAACAAAACAAAGAAGAGCCAGCACAGTATTCGATGGCCTTGGCGATCAATGGTTTTCTATCTGTTTACAAAGATCCACATACTTATATTTTACCGATTGCCTACTTCAATGAAGTCACATCAATCAGTGAACGCTCGCCTTATTTTGTGGGGATTTCGTTTGAAAAGAAAGCCGGCCAGGTTTTTATTCGAAAAATTTTTAAGAATTCAGATGCTGATAAATCTGGTTTGCAAGTTGGCGATCGCGTTTTGAGTCTAAATGGCCAAAACTTAGTATCAAAAACGCTGGCCGAAATTTCTTTGATGTTAAAATCAAAGAATTATCGCGCTTTTACATTTGTTATTGAACGTCAAAACACACAGTTTGTTAAAACCGTTCAACGATCGTTTCGTGTTTTAAACCAAGTCAGTTCAGAAATGATTACTGATACGAACTATGGATTGATTCAAGTGTCTAAATTTTCAATGAACACATGTGATTTGGTTCGTCATGCCATTCAAGAGATGTCGAATCACGACGTCAACGGACTCATTTTAGATTTACGAGACAATCCTGGTGGTCGTTTGTCAGAAGCTTCGTGTTTAGCCGGATTATTCTTAGGTCCAAATCAACGCGTGTATTCAGTCAAATATTTTGATCCGATTTTACCAAATGAAGTTGTGCTATCTAAGGGTGAAAAAATCTATAACGGAGCACTTGTCGTTTTAATTAATAATAATTCAGCCAGTGCCTCAGAGCTATTAGCGGGAGCCTTACAAGAGCATCAACGTGCTTTAGTCGTTGGTCAGCGAAGTTTTGGTAAAGGTACATTTCAAGAAATTGAAAGCTGGACTGATGACGAATCAATTAAACTTTTTAAAACCAAGGGTTTTTATTTGTTACCCAGTGGCGAGACCACGCAGTTATCTGGCTTAACTCCTGATTTTCATGTGTTAAATCCTGAGGAAGAAACCAGCGAACAAAATAATTACTTTAATCCGGTTAATCCAGAAATTTATGGATTACGTTCACACCGTTTAGAACAAACATTACCGCTGAGTCAGTGCACGATGAGTTACATCGCTACCGACTCAGATGCGTACCTGTCTGCTGCGAAACAATTATTGAAGTGTACTCACGTCATGTCTGAAGTGGCTACGCGATTTGCTGAGCAGCAACTAAAATTCGAACTAGAACAGTAAACTTCATTCACCTTATTCAACGGTTACAATTGTAAACCCGCCGCCTTCAGTGCGCAGATTTGTGGTTTGGCCTTGGTAAACGCGGGCTATGATCATTTGAAGCTCTTCGCGGTAGGTGTAACAACGCAAATCATACTTCATTTTTTGAATTTCACGAGCTGGCGCTCCGTCTTTGACAATTTCAACGGCAATATCCATTTCAGCCGGCAAAGCTAATTTCTGAGCGATAAAATGGTTTCCAAAAAAGCTATCAAAAACTTTTTTAGTCACTGAAGCTCCTTTGAAAACGCCCTTACTACCAAATGAACTTTTTGGTTTAAAAAATAAATCTTTGCGTAGAGGCCAGATCTTTTCTGGCGGTTCCACGTCTAAATCAAATGCCGACAGTAAACTCGACGGACGAGGCACTTCAATTTGCGCTGTCCAATCTAAGAATCGTTCTTTGTCAGCAACTTGAAAATACTCCCAAGGTTGAGGAGACAGAAAAATTTCCCCGTTGTTAAAGCGTTCTTTAATAAATTTTGATTTGCTTTCATTTAGGTAAAAATCAGTGTAACGATTATAAACAAGAGAACCATTGGGAATATTTTTAACTTCGTCTGTATTAGTCGCATCGACGATCTGGCAATCTAACCCATGCTTTTTAAAAATTTCGGCAAACAGCAAAAATTCAAAATACATTCGCTGTTCTTTGGGCTTTTCGTCTAAAATATAGATGCAATTATTAGAAGCCCCAGCTAGTTGTTGTTCTTGGCGAAACATTTCGACTAGTGCGGCTTCATCAAAGTTAACCAAATTCTTACGATCAAAGAATTCATACAGGTTTAAACCCAAAGCCATGAACGCCGCATTGGTGTTAACTTCAATTAAGTGAATGTCATCGTTGGCATCAACATGAAAATCAAAACTAGTACAGGCCGCAAAATTTGGCGGAACAATCAGTTTATTTTTTTCATAAATATGCTTTTTATATTTAACAGTCCATTCGCGTAGTTTTGCATAGGCCGCAATTTCGAATTTAATCTTTTCAAATACTTTTGCTTTAATAGGAATTGGCGACGAACAGATGAGTCGGTCGCTCACGTCCATTCGTGGAATCGCAGGGTATTTTTTATGTAAAAAATCAACAAATCTTGAATTAACAGACATTTCAGACTATTGTTCTCTAAAATAATTTATGAGTAAATCAATAAAAGTAATTACATGGAACGTAAACGGAGTCAGAGCCTGCTATGAGAAAGGCCTTCCGCAATTCGTCGAAGAGCAAAAAGCCGATATTCTGTGTTTACAAGAAACTAAGAGCCACTACGACAGCGTTGAACCCGATATTCGTAAACTGGGCTACCCACACTCCGTTTGGTCTTCTGCAGAGAAAAAGGGCTATTCAGGAGTCGCACTCTACACCAGCATGCAGCCATTGATGTTGCAAGAATCCATTGGCAATTCACTTTATGATAATGAAGGCCGCATTGTGCGCGGTATTTTTCCTCACTTTGATATATACAATATTTATTTTCCAAACGGGGCTTCAGGCCCTGAACGCCATCACTTCAAACAAAAGTTTTTGGCCTTTCTAAAATCGTATTTAGAGTTCGAATTAAAAAAAGGTCGCGATATTATTTTGGTGGGTGATTATAACGTGGCCCACCGAGACGTTGATGTTTATTCGCCGCAAGGCCTAATTCGTGAATCTGGATTCTTACCCGAAGAAAAAAAATGGATGGACGAATTTTTGAACTTAGGATTCACAGACTGTTTCAGATATTTAAATTCAGGCCGAGCGAGTGTGTATTCGTGGTGGTCGTACAAGGACCAGGCTCGCCAAAAGAATAATGGTTGGCGGATAGATTACATCTGCGTTTCAAAAAATTTATTAAAAAATTTGAAATCCTGCGAAGTCTTAATGGACACCCATGGCTCAGATCATTGTCCGATTAGCGCCACTTTCGAATTTTAAGCGCCGCAACCCTACTGCTAGTCCGTGAATTTCAAGCCTTTGTGGTTTTCTGAACCCTAAGGCCTTGCTTAAGGCTCTAGTTTTTGGTCCAGTTAGTCACTGTACATGTTGGATAAAACCCTTGGTTAACTCACTACATCTAAAAATCGTCGAATAATTTCTAAAAATAATAAAATTATTTTCAAAAGTGCTCGAGTTTTTCGTCCAATTTGTCGATATTTCTTATGTCTTGGCGACATATTATTTTTCGGCATCCGGAACCTCCGTGGTTAATCAGAGGCTGAAAAGTCATAAAGGCGAATAGGGTTACGACACTATTCGCCTTTTCATTTCTTAGACCAAAAAATTTTAATTCTTCACAACGTTTTTATTTTTGTTATCTAGAATATATTTAAAATGCTTGCGGAACATCATCTCCGCAAGCGAAGACGACTTCACGGTCCATTTTTTAATATTTACTGTAATTGCAGCTAGAGCCACCGTGTTGCCATCGCTGTCTTTGGCATAGCCCACGAACCAATCCGTGCGACCCTTAGGATTTGTTCCCGTTAAGTGGCCGGTTTTTCCGCCCATCTCGACTTCTTTAAATTTTTTGTCTTTTATTAATTTACGAAACGCCTTGCGTGATGTTCCTGCCAAAACGGTTTGTTCCATCATCTGTTCAATTTTTTCTGCAGATTCTGGCGTCATGACTTGAATCGGTTTGATGATATTTGGTTTGTACACGACTTCGCCTTTTTCGTTGGTAACTTCGCGAACGATGTACGGTGTCACCATGTTGCCTTTGTTCACAATCGTTGAAGCGATCATCGCACCATGCACAGGGCTTAAGGTATTATCACGAGTAAAGCCTGATGCCGCTTGTGTTAAAGCAAACGCATTGTCTTCAGGAATCACCGCTGTGCTTTGTTGAAATTTAAAATCGGTGATGATGTCTTTATTAAATAGAAAACGCTCGGAATAATCAGCCAGTGCTTTTGGGCTTAAATTTTCTAATGTTAGTCGGCCAAAGGCTGTATTTAAAGATCTGGCAAAGGCCTCTTTTAAGGTAACAAAGCGAGTCCATTTATTAATTTTTTCAGACAGCACATTACGTTTGTAAAGCGTGTAGTTCCCGCCATTAAACGCAATCTTTCGATCCGGATTGATCCCCATTTGATCAACAGCTGCAGATGCCGTGACGATTTTAAAAATACTGGCCGCCGGAAATGTAGCTTTTAAATTTAGATTCTCGGCCTTGGGGTTGGATTTTTGCCAGCTCGACATCGCTAACACTTCGCCAGTTTGAACGTCATACATAAATATAGCCGCGTAATCAGGCTTGTATCTTTTAAGGAGGGTTTGAGCTTCGCTCTGTAATTCCGGATCCAAAGTATAGCTGACTTTAAATTTTTCTTTGTCGTCAAAGAGTGAAATTTCGAAGTCTTTGGTAAAATTATTCTTTTTTAAATTTTGAGTGACCTTATCTGTCAAAATCTCTGAAAGCTGATCTTCGGGGGCTAATGTCGAAGTAATTTCGGTCCAGGACATGGCCGTGGCCGTTAATGTGACTGTTATCGTTACTATGGTACAGAAGCCTAACAATAACAGTGTTTTTGAATAATTTAATCTATGGCGCATCTAATTATTAGATCGCAAAACAAAATCTGTTTCAAGTCCAACTCTGAAGAGATTTATCTAGACGTTAAGCCCATTTTTGTTTTACATAGTAAATACGCGTTCCGACATAAACATATTAATATATGAAAATATGAAACTGGCTGTATGAAAACAAAAGAAAAAATTCTAATCGCCGCCATCGAGCTTTTCAACCAGTCCGGCGCGACCATCATTACAACAAATGAAATCGCAAAAAGTTTAAGTATGAGCCCCGGCAACCTTTATTTTCATTTCAAAAATAAAGAACAAATCATTCGTGAAATATTTAAAAAATTCTCTGCAGAGACCGCCCTGATCTGGAAACCCCAGACTAAGCTTGCGCGGACAAAAAAGAATTTTAATATTATTAATTTAGTCGATAAAAATATAGAGCTCTATTGGAAGTACAGATTTTTTCATCGTGAAATGTATATCCTCAGAAAAAAAGATCCCGAACTTTCCAAGCTTTGGCATCAGCATTTAAAAAAGATGAGTTTGTTAATGATCATCATTTACAAGCACTGGGTGAAATCGGGTCATTTTTTACCGATCAGCACTCAAGATGAAATGGAATTCATTGGGGAACTGCTATTTGTAGCGGCCAATAGTTTTATGTTATTTTTTGAAACTAAAGATCGCGGAACTCAACCTCATCAACGCACTTTCGAAAAGGCTCGTCGGCATTTATTACGAATGTTAAAGCCGTATGTGACAGGACAGTCGCGCGCTGAAATTGAGATATTTTTCAATCAACAAGGGTAATAATTACGTAAAATCGCGCCTATTCTCAAAGCCAGCTGTCTAGATATGGCCACACTATTGCTTAGTGCTAACTTTGATATGAGAAAACTTTTTACTTGCATCTCTATAGTGTTTTTTGTTTTAGGCTTAAGCCTGACGGCATCTGCGAATGACTGTGCGACGCTGGTGGAGTCCTTAAAAGGGCTGCAAAAAGCTCAAAATAGCGTGAGTAGCAGCTTAGTCAAAAACCATGAAATGATGGCGGAAACACTTTTGAGTTATTCAGAGGCTCTTAAGGACTCCAAGGGCAAGGCTCATCAATCAATTGCAAATAATATGAACAAAATTTCCGACGCGTTTAAGGCTCGCGGAAGCAAGGCTAAGGTCCTATCTGAAGCTATTTCTGAGAAGACAGATGAGCTTATTAAGCTTGCAGAAAAGTGTTTTTCTGACAAATAATGACATTCTGATGCTGGGCGTAGATCGGTCCTGCTTTCAAAAAATAAAATAATATCAACAACTTAAAAAATTTCATTTTTTTTAAGTTTTTCGTTGCAAAAAATTCAAAATTCCATTTAGATGAACCAGTTCCAAATTGGAACTAAAGTATTCGGCAAAGATGCCGATAGGTGGGACCGCTTATATGGTCTCGAATAAACAAGGAGGGGTTTTTGGCTAAGTTATCGGTGGTTAAGTCCACACCAGAGAAATCAGTTCAAGAAAAGTTTGAAAAAGTTTCTGCTAAGGGTGTTGAAACAAAAGCTCCCAAAGCCAAAGCGCAACCAGCAATGGCTCCAACTTTAAGAATTACTCCAGCTCCAAGCCGTCCTTCATTAACTCGCAATATTACTCCAGTTTTAATCCAAGACTGTCGCGAACGCCTTCTGACTAATAAAATGGATTTAATGAATCGCATTAAAGACACTCGCGGCAAGTTAGATCAATTCGAGCGCGGTGGTGACGAAGCCGATCAAACGATGCGAATTCTTGCTGAGCAAGAGATGTTGAATTTAACGGATCGTTTACGTCATCAACTATTAGAAATCGAAAGCGCGCTAGGTCGCATCGAAAATGGTTCTTTTGGTTTATGTGAAGAGACAGAAGAGCCTATTGAAGTCGAGCGATTAAAAGCTCTTCCATGGACGCGATTAAGTATTGAAGGCGCAGAAATGCGCGAATCAATGACTAAGCGTTTTGCGAAAGGCTAATTTTTACAAGTTAGCTTAGACATATCTTGGCATAATTTTGGGACTCTTCAGAAAATTCTGAAGAGTCTTTTTTTTTGTGCTAAGTAGATACTCTTTACGGGGTCATTCTAAATGGGCGGGATCATGAAACAGTTGTTTACAATTTTGTTGATTATTGAATTGTTAGGTACGCATGTCGATGCACAACAAGTTCCACCGGTGAAGAATCCAGTGTGCGGGACCATGACAACCCGCGAAGAGATTTTTCAAGGTAAAACCTACGTAAAATATAATATTGTTGAATCCGCAGCGATGGCGTGTCCGGAAATCCAAGTTGCAAGACCTCCTATGAAGTGGAAAGTTTTTAAAGCGAAATGGTCGCAACAAGATGAACTTTCATTTATGGCGTTTGTTCAAGCGTTAGGCCGCAGTACCTGTAATACGGTCGACAAATGTTTATCTGAATCAGCAAACACATTAAGATCAACTGAAGACATGTTGTTTACGCATTATTCTGATTGTGCGGATTTTCCATATTACTTACGAACATATTTTGCCTACAAAAATAATTTACCGATGTCATTTACGACAAGTATCGAAATCAATCCGCTCAATGCCGAAGACCAAGCTAAAGTCGATAAACGTCGCCAAGATATTTTAGAAAAAGAGGGCGAAGAAGCCTTAGCTAAATACGATAAACGATTGCAAGATGCACGTTATAGTATTGATGGTAATGCGCCGACCGGAAAATTTAATTTACCGAACACGCCAGGAACCATTCGTGATTTTGGTCTTGTTGGGCCAAAAATCATGGATCAAATTTCGTCGGGGACTTTGCGAATGTTAACGACCCGCGACGGTTTGCCGGAAGCCGATTTTTATTCGCCAAAATTAAATCGCGGTTCAATCAGACCGGGAACAGTTTTGTATAATCCAGCGGGTCACGTGGCGATGGTTTATGAAGTGACTGACAAGGGTGAAGTTCTGTACATCGATGCGCATCCAGACAACTCGGTCACGCGCGGAAAATTCGGCCCGGACTTTCCATATTCGCGAATGACTCACGGTGGAAACTTTAAAAACTTTCGCCCGTTTGAAGTGACTAACGCAAAATTAAATCCCGATGGCAGTATTCAAAAAGGTTTAATTAAGTATTTTACTGACGCGCAAATTCCAGATTATTCGATCGAACAATACATTGGTAACGGATTGAATTTAGATGGCACGCCCAATTTTAAAATTAATCCCACAGACACCAAAAATGCCGATTATTACGAATGGATTAAATTTAGAATTTCCGGCGGAGTTTTCCGTTTGGACCCGGTTTTTGAAATGCGTAACGAGATGAATCAGCTTTGTTCGATGATGCAAGATCGTGTGAACGCTGTGCAAACGGCGAGTGATAATAAAATTCATTTGAAAGCTCATCCAGACTATTTACCGGCTAATATTTATGGGACCGAAGGCGAGTGGGAATCCTATTCGACTCCAGGCCGTGATTTGCGATTAAGAAAAAAAGTTTTAGATATACCATTATTAGCAAAAAGTTGGATTCAACGTTTTAACGACAAGGACCAATTGCTGAAGTACGACGGTACAGATTTAAAGCACGACATTATTAAAACGTATTTAGATACAGTGATGTCCTGCCAAATTAAGTATAAAAACTCAATCGGCAAAACCATTAAAGTCGGACTTGAGACTTTATTAGGTCGAATGACCCAAATGTCTTACGATCCTTACGCCTGCCCAGAACGCCGTTGGGGCGCAACTGGTGAAGGTGAATTAAGTACCTGTTCAGACGACCAAGAAAAAACCGAATGGCACATGCTGCAACAATTTATGCGAAACGCGACCGAGAAAGACACTGGCGGCGTGCATGGGTGGTCGTTAGCCGAATTAGCTTCGTTAAATGAAACGCAACAAGTTGATAACAAGGCTCAAGACGAACGTTATAAAATCGCACCTAAGTTAGAAGCGTTATAAATAAATTATTTTTGTGGAGCTGGATAAAAAATTCCAGCGTCTTTTAGTTTCTTTAAAAAGTCAGATCTAAAAACCTTTTTACCATGGGTTCGTGAAAAACAGGCGAATACATCTTTGCCCAATTTTGTAAGCATCGTGGCCTTTTTTTAATTTGAGTATCAAGGCCGTAAGATCATTTAAGCATTCAAATTTTTGTCGTTGAACTGAAATAGTTGAACTGAAATAGTTGCGTCAAAAAATATATAATTTGACGATGTTTTTGAGTTTTTAAAGTCTTCACGATTATAAAATAAATTAATAGTCGATTCCGGAGCTGTCCTCATTGCGTACTTCTTCATAATGCAAACCTTGGCAGCGTGAGATCGCTGTAATGTGTGATTTGATCTGCGAGATATAAAGAATAAAACTTTCAAAAAACATTTTTTTAAACCCATGTTATAAAATCTTTCAAGAGGTAAATATGAATGAAAATGGTCTTGCAAATTTGAAATCAATATCAAACGATAAACTCATCGAAGATTTAAAATCACTGGCTTTACAAGAGCGAAAAATTCAAAAGCAAATTATACTGCATATCGTTGAAATCGATTGACGCAAACTATTCCTAGCCAAAGGATTTTCAAGTCTTTTTGAATACCTTACCGATTTTATCGGTTTTTCTCGTGGTACAGCTCAAAGAGGCATCGATGCAGCACGGCTTTCTTACGATGTGCCCGAGGTGGTTGATCACATTGAAAACGGCACAATTAAACTTTCACAAGTGAGCTTACTGCAACAGTCATTTCGTGAAGTTCATGCTAAAACAAAGACGAAAGTTTCGGCTGTAATCAAAAAAGAGTTAGTGGCCGATTTGATCGACAAATCTGTAATTGAATCTCAGGTTATGGTTAAGCAACGATTAGATATTGATGTTAAACAAGCACCGAAAGTTAAACACCAAAAAGACGAATCCGTACGGCTAGAAGTTACTCTATCGAAATCGCAGTGGCAGAAGCTTCAAAAGATGCGAGAGCTTTTATCAAATTCAGTACCAGATGGTACTTGGGATAAAGTTCTTGAGTATGTGTCAGATAAAGTGATTCAGCAAAAAGACAAATCACGATTAATCACTCGAGCTCAAAAGAAGAACCCTTACGATTATGTCGTCAATGATGGGCACAAAAAGCATAATCGTACTTATGATCACGCCGGCAACAATCAAAGAGCATACCTTTCAAAATCCACCCAACGAATCGTATTCAACCGTGATCAATGCTGTAAAATATGTGGCTCGAAATGGCAGCTCAACATTGATCACATTAAACCTGTCTGGGCTGGTGGAACCAATGACCTATCAAACTTGCGCATCCTTTGTGGCCAACACAATCGAGATGTTTACAGAAGACAATCGAATATACAGCTCGTTTAGAAAGTTAATTTGAACAGGTACTAAAGATGGCTAAATTACTTGTTAGTCACTAAGCTCCAACCGCAAAGTTTATAAAGCATACGCGCGCCAACGTTTCCATCCCATTCGGACTCTTTGGCGTCGCCGGTTGAAACTTCATTCAAGTCAAAACCGACAATTGTGCGGCCTGATTGCGCCAGTAAATTAAATAACATAAAAACTTCTTCGGCGGATAATCCCCCGATGACTGGCGTTCCCGTTGAGGGACAATAACGTGGATCTAAGCCATCAATATCAAATGAAATATAAACTTTATTTGGCAGTTCCGAAATAATATCGGCAGCCACTGAAGACCACGATTCACCTTTAAGTAGGCGTTGCTTTGTCGGCAAATCAAAAAACGTTTTAATGTCCGAGCGTGACAGAACAAAATCATATTCTTCTTCGCAGAAATCGCGAATGCCCACCTGGACTAATTTTTGGGGACGTTTTGCTTTTTCAGAAGTCATTACATTGTACATAATCGATGCGTGTGATTGTTCGAACCCTTGATACGCTTTGCGTGTGTCTGAGTGGGCATCGATATGTAAAATTCCAACTTCAGACTTACCATTGGCTGAATGTTTTTCGCAAATGGCTTGAATCGCCCCAAGCGGAGTTGAGTGATCGCCGCCAATGAGTCCAAATAGTTTTCCATCCGCCAGGATTTTTTTAGTTTCGGAATAGACCCATGCAGTTAATTTTTCTGAAGCTGTATTAACTTGTTTAGTTAATTTCTGGATGGTCTTTTTATCTTTTGATAAATTGGTTTTCAGTTTAATAACTTTTTGCGCTAGAAGTTTGTTTTTCTTACTGTCGGACAGGATCTTTACCGAAGTGTCCTTCATATAAATGCCGTCTTCGTAGGCTTTTTTAGTTTCGATATCAAACAAATCGATTTGCTCGGAGGCTTGTCTAATGATTCGAGGACCATTTGAAGCTCCCCTACCGTAACTCGTTGTTACTTCCCAAGGAACCGGTAACAAAACTAAACGACTTTCTTTTTCAGTCAGGGGAATTCCAAAAATACCAAAGTCAGAGGATATCGTTGTTGTGGGGTCAAATTTTTTCTGTGTTGTCATTGGGTAGTGATATCACAGTAGCTAGACAGTGAACACAATAACTTGATGCGATATAGGTCGTGTTTAGACCACGTACAACTTGCATAAACAATCGAATTTATTAGAATTTAGAGTCTGTTCGCAGGATTATGTTAGTCCTATTTATTTAAATTTTTTAAAGGAGTTTTATAATGAAAAATGTTTTTTTACTTTTGGTTTTTTTGCTGGTAGCGACGCCAATGGCGTTCGCGGCTACGACGTTTAAAGCAAATCCGAAAACGCCTCAAGGTGGCGTTATGAATTATAATCTTGATGCCGAACCGGAAAATTTACATCCAATTATGTCGGGCGATCAATATAGTACGTATATTCAGTTTTTTACACAAAGCACGCTTTGTGGAATTAATTCGAATACCTATGAATTAGTACCTCACTTGGCCGAGAAGTGGGACATTTCGAAAGACGGTTTAGTTTATACTATTTACCTTAGAAAAAATGCGTTTTTTCACAATGGTGATCCGGTTACTGCAGAAGACGTTAAGTTTTCATTTGAAGCGGTCAAAGAGCCAAAGCATCAAGCCTTGAATATTATGCCTTACATTGAGGGATTCACATCGATCGAAGTGGTTGATACCCACACGGTACGATTCACGGCTAAAGAAAAATATTTTAAAAATTTAGAAGTTATTTGCGGAGCCTATGTCATCGTGATTCCGAAGTCAGCTTATGGAAATATTGAAAAATCCGTAAAAATGCAAAAAGAGTTCATTGGTACTGGTCCCTATAAGTTGGAGCGATATGATAAGGGTCAAATGATCGTAATCAAGAAATTTGATAAATGGTTTGGTAAGGACGTTCCTGAAATGCAAGGTTATTTCAACTTTGACCAAATTAATTTTCGTTTTACAAAAGATGATTCAATTATCATCGAGCGTTTTAAGAAAGGCGATCTTGATTTTCATGAAGCTAAATCTGTCGACGCTTACTTAAAAGCTGAAAAAGGTTTAGGAACAAAAGCTAAAGCATTTAAAGTTGTTAACGACATGCCGAAGTCTTACGGTTTTATTGGGTTTAACTTTAGAAATCCAATCTTAGCGGAGCTTTCAACTCGTGAAGCCTTAGCGCACTTAACAAATCGTAAAGAAATGAATAAAAAATTTCGTAATAACATGAGCGATTTAGCAACTGGGCCAGCGTATGCTCGATCAAAACAAGCCGCCGATGTTAAGCCGATCGAATTTAGCCCTAAAAAAGCCCAAGAAATTTTGAAAAAGGCCGGATGGTCTGACTCAGATAAAGATGGAATCTTAGACCGTATGGTTGACGGTAAAAAGCAAGAAATGAAGATTTCTTTAATTTACGCTAACAAAGACAATGAAAAATATTGGACCTGGTTAAAAGAAGACGCGAAAAAAGCCGGCGTAGAAATTATTTTAAAATTTCTTGAGTGGAATACATTCACGAAAACTCTTGATGATGCGAATATGGATATGTTTGCCATGGGGTGGGGAGCAGGATCTGTTGAACCTGATCCTAAACAAATTTGGCATTCAAAATCCCAAGGCAAAGGTGGATCTAATTATGGAGCCTATTCAAATGCTGAAGTCGATAAAATGATCGAAGAAGCCCGCGGTGAATTGGATGCAAAAAAACGTGGTGATACATTTAAAAAAGTTTACACATTAATCGCGAAAGACGTCCCTTACATTTTCCTATTTAATAATAAATTTGAATTTTACTTCGCCTCAGACAGAATGCAGAGACAAGGTGATACTTATCGTTATGATTTAGGGTACACATCGTGGTGGGCAACTAAGTAGTTAGAAAAGTAATATCATATAATGTTTGTATACATCCTCCGACGTTTATTAATCGCGATCCCCACTTTCCTGGGGATCACTTTAGTGACCTTCATGATTATCAATGCGGCCCCGGGTGGGCCCATTGAA
>JAYVHE010000044.1:0-4715 GCA_043771495.1 Bdellovibrio sp.
GCGGTTGAAACAGCAACAACCAAAGGAACGGCAAGTCCCAAGGCATGCGGGCACGCTATAACCATAACAGTGACCGCTCGTTCAATAGCAAATGCAAAAGTCTGATCCGAAAAAATCAGCCAGGTTCCTAAAGTTAAAATTCCACCAATTATTGCAACAAAAGTTAAAATGACCGCAGCACGGTTGGCCAGGTCCTGAGTTTTAGATTTACTGTCTTGAGCCTGACGGACAAGTTCAACAACTTGGTTCAGATATGATTCTTTCCCTGTTTTTTTAACCTCAACAGTTAAAGAACCTTCGCCATTAACTGAGCCACCAATAACTTTTACACCAGTCAATTTCGAAACTGGTTTTGATTCGCCCGTTAGCATGGATTCATCGACTGAAGACAAACCTTCTAAAACAAGACCATCTGCGGGAATTTTTTCTCCGGGCCGAATCAGAATTCGATCTCCCGCAATTAACTGTTCGATCGGTACATCTTGAATCACGCCAGCCGCTGTTACCTTGTGAGCTGTCGAAGGCATAAGTTTTACTAATTCTTCCAAAGCACGTGACGCCCCTGTGACGGATTTCATTTCGATCCAATGGCCCAGCAGCATAATATCTATAAGTGTTGCCAGTTCCCAAAAAAATCCCATTCCGGACAAACCTAACACGACCGCAGCTGAATAAAAATAAGCCGTACTTATTGCTACCGCAATTAAGGTCATCATTCCCGGTTTACGATTTTTAAATTCTTCGATGAAACCTTTTAAAAAAGGCAAGCCACCGTAAAAGAAAACCACTGAAGAAAAAATCCAAAGCAGATACTGATCGCCTGTGAATCTTATTTTTTCCCCGAGACCAACAAATTCTTGAATCATCGGAGACAAAATTAAAATCGGAATTGTCAAAGCCAAAGAAATCCAAAACTTCTTTCGATAATCTTCGATCATGTGCGCATGATGGTTATGACTATGTGAATTAGTGTGCTTTTTTGCTGGGTTTTCAGTCGGCACATGTTTTATGGAAGTACTGTGTTGATGTTCATGTTCATGTTCATGTTGTTGGTTAGGCTCTACATTCACTTGGTCTCCTATGGGTCAAAAAGTCCCACTCTCGTGACATTTTAACTCAGCATAAAGGCTCAGGTGCTAAATAAATATGATCCACGTCATGTTTACTTCGTAACAGCATAGGGCATGCCATTGAACTTAGGATTGCTTTGGTTTGCTTTGCAATCATTAAGCGTAGAAATGGGTGCAAGTCTCTTCAAGAGGAAAAAATACCCATGTGAAGTATTTAAATTGTAAGTAAAAAAAATTACTAGAGGAGATCTTATGCATGCAAGTGGACCCTTTTGGGGAATGCACCTTTTTTGGTGGGCATTTTGGATTTTTGCGATGGTCGGAATTGTTTGGTCATTTGTACATTCTTATTTTCTTCGCCAAAGAGCTGAATATCGGTTGGACAAAATTGAAAAACAAACAGTTCAAAAACCTCTGTTAAGTCCTCAGGCAAGGTAACAAAATGGCTGCTAACTGGCTTTCAGTTTTGCCTTCGATCGTTACTATTGTAATGGCGATCTGGTCTAAGAAAGTCTTACCTTCACTCCTACTCGGATTATTGGTGGGTAGTTTTTTGCTCAACACCTCAATTGTCGGAGGATTTGAGACAGCCTTAGAAAATATCATCAAGATATTATCAGATAAAAATAATTTACAGGTGCTGTTATTTCTATACATGTTTAGCGGTCTTATTACTCTCATAAGGAGAGCAGGCGGCATCACTGCATTTTCAGCCTGGATAAACAAGTTTGTAAAAAGTGAAAGAGGCGTCTTTTATACTTTATGGGCTCTGATACCGGCCACCTTCATAGATTGTGCATTTCGCATTATTGGTTCGGGCTCGATTGTAAAATCGATTGCCGAGAAAAATAAAATCGCCAAGGAACGACTGGCGTTTATGATCAACAATACGGCCAGTCCGGTCATAGAGCTTATACCCATCGCGACAACTTTTGTCGGTTTTAATATTGCCAATATAGGCCAAGGATTAAAAGCCGCCGGTGTTTCAGAAAAATATTCACCCTACGGAATTTTACTCCAAGCAATTCCATTTGAATTTTTCAGCATCGTTATTCTAATCATCACTTTTATTAGCATTTATTTTCAGTGGAAAAAGCCTTCGGCCCCTATGCATAAATTGCATTCGCCAAAAGCTCATTCTGAAGCGATGGACATGGATATGACAATGGATAATAGCAAACCCGAAATTAAACCTCGTATGGTTAACCTAGTTATCCCAATGTTAACAATCGTCTTCCTGAGCTTTTTTTTCTTTTGGTACTTTGGAAAAGATAAGAACACGAATGGATCTATTTCGTCCGTTATTGAAGCTACCGATCCCAATAAGGTCATGTTAGTGGCTCTATTTATTTCAATTATTATTACCGGATTAATTTATTCTTTCCAAAAGTATTCACTTGGGAAAATGACCAAAGATTTAATTTCAGGCGGCAATGAGCTTATGGGCGTATTGTTGATACTAGTTGTGGCGTGGGCTTTAGGCGGTGTTTCCCAAGATCTAAATTTAAGTGAATTCATTCGGCTACAGGTTGGAGATTCGCTCCCTGCATGGGGAGTCCCTGTTGCACTGTTCCTCGTCTCCTGCTTGGTCACATATTTTATCGGCGAAGGATGGGCGGCCGCTTCGTTGATAATGCCCTTTGCAATTTCGCTTGCCGTATCCGCTGGTGCGGGAATTCCAATCTCTGTTGCCGCTGTCATCACTGGAGGAACTTTTGGAGATGTCACTTCCCCTGTGGCTGGAATGACAAATATGGCATCGAACGTCACGAAAGCTGACCACATGAACTATTTAAAATATGCCAGCCCCTATAATTTTCTAGCGCTCGCGATTGCATCCATACTCTTTCTTCTTTTTGGATTGGTTAAATAGAGAATTCAAGCACGTCTCATTTCGATTCCTCGGGGGAGATCGCAAGTAGATTCAGTTTTTAAGCGGAACAGCGGCTTGCAGTTCCCGAGCTCAATTCACAAACAAGATAAAACGATAGCTCAAAGTTCGATAAAACGCACCGAGCCTTGTAGTATACCCCCCTATACTATATTTTCCCAGCATGGCCCACACCATTCACGGAAAAAATAAAATTATCGCGCGGACAAACCGCATCAAGGGTCAATTAGAAGCCTTTTCCAGAGCTGTCGAGGCCGAGGCCGATGAGTATCAAGTGATGCAGCTTTTAGCTTCTGTTCGTGGCGCATTAAATGGACTTACTTCGGAAATCGTTGAAGGTCATATTCGTGAACACATCGTCGAAGCCAAAGACAAAAAGCTAGCAGCTGTTGCTGCCGAAGAACTGATCGATATTATGAAAAGTTTTATGAAGTGAGCCTTAGATGATTTTGTCTTTGCCAAAAAAATTGATGTTGGGTCGTCTGTTAACTCGTTCGGGTGATCAAGCCTGGGATTTTGCCGTGCCGCTTGTTCTTCTTAAAATATTTCCCGATCAACTTCGAATTGCAGCGTTATATTACTTTCTTGCAAAACTTTTGAATGTACTTTTACTTCCAAAACTGGCTTCACTTATTGATCGACTGGATCGTAAAACCACAGCGCGATTAGGAATTGTTTTGCAATTAGTCGGCGTGCTGATTGGTGCCGGATCAATCGCAGTTTTAGCGACATTTAATTCGACGGGAACAAATTGGAGTTCTCCTATTCCCATTTTAACTTTTGCGTGCTTGGTCGTCGGCGGATTTTTAGCTTCGATCGGTTCGGCCTTCATGGATATTGCCATTTCAAGTGACCTTGTGCCTTCAAGTTTGCAGCCCCAAGAATTGGCCGGATTTAACAGCCGAATGCAGCAGATTGATCTTTTTACCGAAGTGGCCTCGCCGGTTATCGCTGGCTTTCTGCTGCTGATCGATTTTCCGATGGCGCTGACTGGTTTTTATTTTGTGGCTTTGTGGAATGTTATTTCTTTTTTTCCTGAGCTTGCAATTTTGCAATCCATTTTCCGCCAGCGCCCTGACCTTGTTGAAAAGAAAAATGTAACATCAATCGAAAGCAAACAGTCTATGTTGCAAAAATTAACCGGCGGCTGGCGGGCTTTTTTTAAAGAGCCCATCGCGCCCGTTGCATTAGCGTATGCATTTCTTTGGTTGTCGGTCTTGAGTCCTCACGGCGTTCTTCTAGCCGGTTTTCTAAAAGACGCCTGGAATGTTCCCGAATGGGCTATTGGTAGCTTTCGTGGTGCGGGGGCCTTCTTTGGCTTGGCAGCAACAGTCGTCTTCCCCATAGTCGTAAAAAAACGAGGCCTTAAAAAATCTGCTCAAAGTCTTATTTTATTTCAAAGTCTAATGCTGCTTTTTGGACTCGTGTGTTTTTTCTTGGATCAATCCGTTTGGGGCCAAGTTGGATTTTTAGTTTTTATTCTGCTTTCAAGAATTGGATTGTACGGTTTTAGTCTGGGCGAAATGCAAATTCGCCAAACAGGAATTAATCCAGCCGTCCGTGGTCAAGTAAACGGTTTTGCCAGCGCCTTAACAGGAGTTGCTACATTATTTTTGTACGGAGCCGGTGCCTTACTTCCGAAAACGTCTGATTTTCGAATTTTAGTCGTAGGGTCGGTTGTTTTTGTGTCCGTCGGTGCTTTCGTCTACAGCCGTTGGCTCAATCAACAACCCAAAGAAAAAGCATGACGCAGC
>JAYVHE010000045.1:0-8911 GCA_043771495.1 Bdellovibrio sp.
CCGATTAGAAAGTCCAATTAAATTTAAAAAATAAAGTCCAATTAAAAACAAATGCACCGGTGCAGCCCACGAGTCAGGCCAAGCAAAAAAAGTAATGTACGGTCGATAAAACTCCGGAAATATAGACAAGGCTTCGTCTCGGGGGACTAAGGACCCATCCATGAACTGATCAATATTAATATGCCGATAACAAGCTAAATAAAATAAAGTTCCACAGAGCATGATGCGCATCAACCCCAAAGAACTTAAATTCACAGGCTTAAACAAAAACTGTGACAATTTTTCTAAGACGCTATTAAAAGCCTTTTTTAACAGCGTCATGATCCCTGACCTTCGGACGGCTCGCACTGATAGCTGAGTGAATTAATAATTTGTTTTTCGATCAGATCGTTAAAGATGGTGTCATGTAATGTAACGGCTTTACTTAACGGTGGCAGCTTTTCTAAAACGGTTTCGATGTAAATGGACTTAGCACCCGGTTTTTTTCGACAGAGCCACGGAGCCAGGAACTGCTCGATTTTTTGTTGATCAATTATTAAAAAACGCACGACATAAGACATGCGCCGTTTATTCAAACTAAAATCAAATGTTCCGTCTTCGTTCTGTTCAGGTAAAAGTGTGTTCTCTTCTTGCCCGTCAGCCATCGTGTAACTGATTTTGATGTACATGGTATGCGCTGGGTCTGGCGAAAAAAAATTCCACGTTGTATTTAGTCCGATTGTATTTGCAACGGGATTATAAAATCGGCTGAGATAATGACCCAAGAAAGAAGCCCCATTGCCCATGACAATCATCATGGATACAAAATACAAAAATAAAACAGTTAGAATTATTTTTGTAGTTTTAGGGAAATTCTTTTCTAGAAAATTAATGTGCCGCACCCTCGTCAGCTTCTTCGCGGAATTCGAGTTCGTCCTCAGATTCAGACTCGCTGTCAAAGCGCTCTTCTTCAAGGTCTACAGCATTTTCTTTATCGGCTTTCACTGTTGGCTCAACACGAGCCTCTTGCTGGGCTTCGTCTTCTACAAGCGCAACGATCCCTGCGGCAGCTAAAGCCTGAGCTTCATCGTATTTTTTAAGCCAGTTGGCATCACGACTACTCACCGCTTCACCCACAATTAAGGCGTCGCGAATGTCTTGGGCTTTTTCTATTTCTTTACGTTTTTTCTCTCGAACTTTTTCTTGTTCAAAAAAATCAGACGACGTTGAAATCACCGAAAGTTCGTTTTCAATTCTTCCGAGCTCTTCTTCACCTTGTGAATAGCTGACTTCTTTAACTTGTTCAGACAATGAATCGGCAATAGTCGCAAGCGTTGGTTTCTGTTCGTCTTCGTTGGTGATGCCTTCTGGAAGTAACTCATCGATTTGCGACAATGAAGGTAATTCTTTTAAATTACGAAGACCAAAAATTTCCAAAAAACGCCGTGTCGTTCCGTACTGCATTGGTTTACCTGGTAATGTTTCAGCTTTACCTTCAAAATTACAAAGTCCTTTTTCCATGAGTGCACGAAGTAAGTGTCCCGATTCAACTCCACGAATTTGATCAATTTCATTTTTAACAACGGGCTGCTTGTAAGCCACGATCGATAAAACCTCAAGCGCTGGACCTGACAACTTAAATGGACGCGTTTTGACGGAACGTTTTAAAAACTCCATGTTGTCTAACTTAGTCCGCAGTTGATAACCGCCAGTAACTTCTAAAAGTTGCACGCCACGGTTTCCGCTGGCGTACGTTACAGACAACTGATCTAAGATCCGACGTAATTTATCTTTTTTAACGTTGGTGCCTTTAAATACTTCTTTAATGGATATCAACGACACCGGTCGATCCGAAGCAAATAAAATACTTTCAACAATACTTTCTAAGCGTTCGTCTTCAATAAATTCGACGTCATCAATTTCAGCTGATTCAAAACCGGCAAGCTCAGTTCCATCCAAAGCAACTTGTTCGGCGTCAGATAAATCCAAAGTTTCATCGAGCTTCTCAACGTCTACATCGTCTGCAACTACATCGGGTAAAAATCCTTCGGACTCTGCATCTTCACTTAAAAAGATATCCACTTCAGATGTTACATCTAAGATGGCTTCGGCCTCAAGCATGGCAACCGATACTGCGTCAGCCTCGGCGGCTTCAGCAACATTTTTTTTAGCTTTTTTTGATTTTTTGCGAGGTGTTTCGATATCAGACATTTTCTATATCCTTATATTCGTCAGAATTTATAGTTAGTTCTTCATGACCAGAATTTACATCTGGATCGGCGTGGTGAGTGTATTCAATCGGAGCCTCAATGGATTCATGTTCAGCTGCAAAAATCTCTTCGTCGCTAGCCATGTCATCAGCAATTTCTGTTTCAGCCTTAAGAGCCGCCATTTGCAGGGCCAATTCAGTTTCAAAGTCTAACTGCGGCGCTGGAGCAGCAACAGGCTCATCCGCCATCAAATCAATTTCTTCCAATTCGGATTCGCTAATTATAGGTTGCAGTAATGATTGTGCGACATCGGCCGAATTGATGTTGTCGTACTCTTCAACTTTTGAAACGACATCGCCTTCAATTGGTTTTTTTGTATTAATATAAATGTCGCCATAGTTTTCAGTTTGATAAAGACCCACATAACCCATTTTACCAAGTTCTAATAACGACAAAAATGTAATTAATCCGCTTCGCATTTTTTCTCGGGGTTCAATAATCGTTTTGTCGTAAAGTTCAGCCATTGTAACTTGGACACCAACAACTAAACGTTCACCAAGCTGCAATATACGACTGGCGATGGACTGCAACTTAACATTCACTTTATGAACACGTTTGTGCAGTGTTTTCATCACTGCGCGATAGTGGGCGATTAAAGAGAATAAAGCGTTGTCTTCCAATTCGATTTCGTCGTCTTTAACTTCTAACTTTTCTCGGAGGCCGCGTCCCCATAAATCTCGATTTAAAAGTGGACGATCATAAAGGGCGCGCGCGGCTTCTTTATACTTTTCGTATTCTAAAAGCTTCTGAACCAACTCTTTACGTGGATCTTCAACATCAAGGACCTCACCGTTTTCATTATACTGAGGAAGTAACATTTTTGATTTGATATGAATTAAAGTTGCGGCCATAGCGACAAATTCGCCAGCGACCTCAAGATCGAATTCCTTCATCAGCTTAATATAATCTAAATACGTTTTGGTGATCTCAACAATATTGATATCCAGAATATTCATTTCTTCTTTACGAATTAAATAAAGAAGTAAATCTAATGGACCTTCAAATTGCTGTAATTGAACGCGTAATGCTGACATCTATAACTTCATCCATTCTTTAACAAGTTTCATATTAATCAAAGCTTGAGCTCGGGCTTTATCAACGCCGAACTTAATAATTGAATCAAGCTGAGCGGGGTTATTCAACAATTCTTTTTTCTTCTCGCGCGGAATTTTTGTTTTTGCTTCAATATTTGCACAAAGTTTAGCTTTACAGTCGCCGCATCCGATTCCAGCCGTCGTGCAACCTTCGACAACCCACTTCAGATCATCGTCTGTGGAATATAATTTATGAAATGAAAACACCGGGCAATCGTTCGGATTTCCAGGATCTTCTCGACGTACGCGTTTTGAATCCGTGAGCATGCCGTTGACTTTTTTCTTCAGGGTCTTTTCTTCTTCAGTTAACAAAAGACCGTTTCCATAAGACTTGCTCATCTTACGACCGTCAAGGCCCGGAATAAGTGGAGTTTCTGTTAATAACGGCTGCGGTTCTGGAATGCGAGCTTTGTAAATAAAATTAAAACGGCGAACGATTTCACGAGTCAGCTCCAAATGCGAAACCTGATCGGCTCCCACGGGAACTCGTTCACCAAAATAAATGGCGATATCGGCCGCCTGCAAAACAGGATAAGAAAATCGACCTAAATTGTGCGTGTCATTGGCTTTTGATTCATCTTCAGCATCTTTCCACGTTGGAACACGCTCAAGCCAGCCCATCGGTGTCAGGTTTGCAAAATGTAAAAAAAGCTCAATGTGTTCAGGAATCATCGACTGAATGAAAATCGTACTTTTTTCTGGATCAAGACCCCACGCAATTAAATCCGCGTAAATGTCACGGTTAAACGCCGTAATATCATTGGACGTTTTGTACATCGTCGTTAGACCATGTAAATCCATAACTCCAAAAAAACATTCATGTTCATTTTGCAGTTTAATCCAGTTAGCTACAGCACCCCAATAATTACCGATGTGCAAACTATGGCTGGTCCGACAACCCGACATTACTCTCATTCGAACAATCCTCCGTACTAGCTCCTAGGGAGCTAGTGTAAACAAGCTTAAATTAAACCCACTAAGAATTCATACATAAAATTAACTGGATAGCGAAGAATACTTAAAGCACCAGCAATAATAAGTACTAACAACACCATTGAAGTGATTTGTTCATGCTGTTCCAATTTATAATTGATGTGCGCTGGTAAAAATCGAGCCAATACTTTGCCACCATCCAGCGGATGCAACGGGATCATATTAAAAACTGCCAAATAAAGATTGACCATAATAAACATCGTAAATAATTTTCCGTATCCATCCATGTATTCATTCAGCGCAGGAACGCGGACCAACACAAATAAAATTCCCGTGGTCACGATGGCTAATAAGATATTTGAAAGCGGGCCCGCCAGCGCAACCCAAAACATATCAACCCGCGGGTTTTTTAAGTTACGCGGATTCACCGGCACAGGTTTCGCCCAGCCAAAAAAAATCGGCACTGAAAAAATAATGGCCGACAACGGCAAAAGAAATGTTCCAATCGGATCGGCGTGAGCCATTGGATTTAATGTGAGTCTCCCCATTTGTTCGGCCGTATTGTCTCCGCGCCATTTCGCCACAAGCCCGTGAGCGTACTCGTGAAAGCACAAAGCAAACAAAAGAGGCACAAAATAAAGAGCGATGCGGCTCAAAATATCCATAACATCCATTGAGGACTTCCAGTCTTTGTATCAGTTATTGGGGTCCCGTTTAGGATACCTTGTTCAGGATCTTTGTCGAGGAAAACCAAAGCCTTAAACTGATTTTAATAGTTGATATGCCGCTTTGCGAAAAGCTTCACGCGGGGGCTTTTTACGACTACATTTTAAAGCTTAATATTTATATTCAAAACACAAAAAGGAATACTTATGAGTTCTGTTAATTCTCGTCCGGCAATTACAACGTGGTCTGAAGATGAAATCGCGTTTCGTGACGCTGTAAAATCTTTTGCAGAGAGCGAGATCAAACCACATGTAACATCAATGGATGAACACGCTAAGATGAAACCAGAAATTGTTTCTAAACTTTTTGAGATGGGTTTAATGGGAATTGAATCTCCCGAACAATTCGGCGGCGCAGGAACCACATTTACAATGGCGTGCATCGCCATCGAAGAAATTGCAAAAATTGACGGTTCGGTTTCAGTTCTTTGCGACGTGCAAAACACATTAGTCACTAACGCCGTTATTAAGTACGGAAGTGCCGCCATCAAAGAAAAGTACTTACCGCGCTTAGCGCGCGAATGGGTTGGTGCTTACTGTTTATCGGAATCATCATCAGGATCAGATGCCTTTGCGTTAAAAATGCGAGCTGAAAAAAAAGATGGCAAATGGATTTTAAACGGAAATAAATTATGGATTACCAATGGCAATGAAGCGAGTTTCTTTATTGTATTTGCCAATATGGATCCGTCCAAGGGTTACAAAGGCATTACTGCCTTTATTGTTGAAAAGGGCTTCAAAGGTTTCAGTGTCGGCAAAAAAGAAGACAAACTTGGAATTCGCGCCAGTTCAACATGTGAACTTGTTTTTGAAAATTGCGAAGTTCCTGAAGGCAATATCCTTGGCGAAATCGGCAAAGGTTATAAAATTGCGATCGAAACTTTAAATGAAGGGCGCATCGGAATTGGCGCGCAAATGATTGGAATTGCGGCCGGCGCCTACGAAGCCACACGCAATTATATTAAAACCCGCGAACAATTTGGAAAACCTATTAGTCAGTTTCAAGGCGTGCAATTTCAATTGGCGCAGATGCGCGTTGATTTAGAAGCCTCGCGATTAATGGTTTACAACGCCGCTCGTTTAAAAGATCAAGGCGAAGATTTTATTGAAGCGGCAGCGATGGCTAAACTATATTCTTCAAAAGCCGCAGAAAAAATTACGTCAATGGCGATTGATTTATTTGGTGGTAACGGATTTACGAAAGAGTATCCGGTTGAAAAATTTTGGCGCGATGCCAAAATTGGTCAAATTTACGAAGGCACTTCGAATATGCAATTACAAACTATTGCAAAGATCGAACTTGAAAAGTAATCGCGATAAAAAGAATTTTATTCCGGAGCCGGCTGACGCCAACGAAATGGTTCGACTTTCTAAGTTAATGTCTGAACGAGGCATCTCTTCACGCCGTGAGGCCGATGAATTGATTGTGACGGGTCAGGTTTTCGTCGATGGCAACAAAGTCACCGAACTTGGCGTTAAGTTTCCCCGTTCGGTCGAAGTTAAACTGAGTGCCATGGCCGAACGTCAGCAAGATCAACTTGCCACAATTATTTTAAATAAACCTGTGGGTTACGTTTCTAATTTGCCAGAAGATGGTTATGAACCAGCGTTCGTTTTGATTGAAGCGCAAACTCACTTTCGTGATGATGACTACAATGATGAGCGAAAACTGAAACCTAAAGACATGATTAATTTGGCTGTTGTCGGTCGATTAGATATCGATTCGCAAGGTTTACTTTTATATACTCAAGACGGACGTTTAGCTAAAAAAATTATTGGCGAAAATTCAGAGATCGAAAAAGAATACCTGGTTCGCGTGACTTCAGAGAGCGGTAAAAAACTAGGTAAGAATATTGAAAAACTACGCCATGGTCTCTCAATCGATGGCCAAGCCCTTAAGCCCGCAATTGTTGAATGGCTTAACGAAGATCAATTAAAATTTATTCTGCAAGAAGGTAAAAAACGCCAGATCCGACGTATGTGCGAACTTGTTGGTTTGCAAGTGCGTGGCCTTAAGCGTGTGCGTATCGGCGGCTTGAAATTAGGAAAACTTCCTGAGGGTCAATGGCGATTCTTGACCCATGAGGAAATTTCGGAAATTTAGAAAGAATTATCGACCGCTTTTTTTGCAACAGCCGGAGTTGTTGAACAATTTAATGGATGAGTTTGGCTATCAACTGTATACGTGCTTCCGCTACCGTAAATAGAGAAGTAAGCCGATTTTCCAGTCGTTGGAAAATTGGTTAATGTAAATGTTGGCTTGCCACCAGTTGTTCCAAAGCGATTATTTAAAAGTCGAGAACTCATATCGGTTCCACCGATCGTTAAGCTAATTAATTTAGGTCCGTTATTAAACCAACTGTCATAAGTTAAAAGGACTTGAGTTCCTTTTGCCGTTGTACAAACTGAGTTCATCACTTCAGATTGAGCCACAGAACCTAATAACGCTAGTGCAATAATAATTGAAATATTTTTCATAGAAATCTCCTTGTTTCAGAAACAAGATTCCAAATTCGTACCGGCTGTTCGTCGCTTTTATCCGAGCCCATGCTTAAAGATCGTCTAATTTTGAGACACTGTCGGTATTTTGTCTCTTTACGAGACGTTCAGATTCACCACAATAGCCTTGGATTTTTTAGAAACTTTTAACCCCGACTGACGTTCTATCAATGGGGGCGTCAGACATAAAAAATTTAAAAACAATTATTTTAGCTTTGGGTCTTTCAATAAAAGGACTCACTTTATCCAATGACCCTTCGGGATTTAATGAGTTTTACGTCTGGGTTTACTGAAGAAGCCAACTGTTTAAATCGCGGTGATTCTGATTTTACAGCCTGCGTTCTAACGATGGCTTCAGATAATATTGGCAATGGCTATGTGCCTGGTAAAACCTATTTTTATTCAGGTGTGCATTTACAAGTTGCGGGGCTTATGGCGATTAAGGCTCGCAACCTGGCTCTAGGAATTATAACGTCGACTTGGCAAAATTTTTTCAATGATTTTAAATCAGCCACAGGTCTTTTTGCAAACTCACAGTACGATTTACCGTCAGCGACAAACCCGCGCTTAGCCGGCGGAATGCACTGGATCGGCAATGACTACATCGCGTTTCTAAAAAAATTATCCAGAAAAAAATTCTAAATGAAACCTATTTAAATGCGCAATTAAGTGATCAAGTTGGTGATGCGGTTATTGAAGCTTCACCGGCTAACCGCGGAACTGGTGAAGACTGGCACTACGGATTAGGATTGTGGGCGGAATGCCACTCGACTGTTTTTAATTGCCAAAACAATATTGAAACATTTTCTTCAGCAGAAGCTGATGGCGCTTACCCGTTTTTAAATGTGAAGCACAACTTTTATGGATTAGTCGCACGCCAAGGCGGCCTGGGAACTGGAATGCTTGGGTATTACACCTATGCCTCGGTGTCTGCAAACGTCACACGCTGGGCCACAAAAAACTGCGCGCCATAAAAGCAAACTCGCACTGTGGACAAACTCTGTCCACAGTTTGTGGTCAACACTATTGACAGCATATTTTGTTTTGTCTACACCTTGTGGACATGAAACCACGAAACCAAGACACAACAAAAGACTTTAGATTGTTTTTACAACGCGAATTGGTTCGTCGTTGTAAAAATAACTCCAGCTATTCACTGCGAGCCTTTTCGAAATTCTTAAAAACGGATGCGTCCTACCTTTCAAAAATCTTAGCGGGTAAACGCAAATTGACTCCGCCGATTATAAAACGTTTGGGTTTACAACTTGGATTACGTCCAAACGATTTGAACATTTTTAATTCGAGCGCCGAGACAATTCTAGTAACAACGTCTTTTCAACAGCTTGCGGATGATTCGTTTCAATTGATTTCGGATTGGTATCACTATGCCATTCTAGAATTAATTTCAGTC
>JAYVHE010000046.1:0-23219 GCA_043771495.1 Bdellovibrio sp.
GTTCACGCTTAGACGAAGAATTAATTTTTAAAGTCCAAGCTGTGGAGGAAATTGCGGCATCGTCATCACCAGCTGAAGCAATGAGCCATTTAAATGAAATTCAAAACCAAACCGAACAGTCTTTTGTTAAAGATCGAGCACAACGGTCTTTAAGTAGTTTGAAGGGACTTGCACCCTCGACCGAATCACAAGATAATAGCGCCTTGAAGAAAATGATTGAATAAATGAATTCGGATTTTTTAGCGTTGTCTCTTTTGTTTTTGATCGCTGCGATCACCTTGGTGCCACTCTTTAAAAAAGCGGGCTTAGGTTCTATCTTAGGCTATTTGGCCGCTGGGGTTTTGTTAGGACCCACTGGTATACATTTATTAAAAGATGTAAATGGGCTTATGCACTTTGCCGAATTCGGTGTGGTGATGTTGCTTTTTATTATTGGGCTTGAATTAAAACCAGCAAAACTGTGGGGCATGCGAAAATCCTTAGTGGGTCTGGGATTTGTTCAAGTGTTTTTGACCTCTCTGGTTTTATTCCTAGTTTTACTTTGGGCTGATTTTAGTTGGGTCATTAGTTTACTGATTGCAGTTTCGTTATCATTATCGTCCACAGCTTTTGCATTACAAGTTATGGCTGAGAAAAATCAGCTAAAGACTCAGTACGGTCAAAATGCTTTTGCAATTTTGTTGCTTCAAGATCTAATTGCGATCCCGCTTTTGGCCATTGTGCCGTTATTAAGTAGCGAAACCTCTGCTGATGGAAAAACCTGGCGTGAATACGCACTGATGGTTGGCGTGTTTGTCGGTTTAATTTTGTTTTCAAAATTTTTGTTGCGTCCGCTTTTGCGAATGGTGGCACAAACCCGCACCAAAGAAGTTTTCACGGCGCTGACATTATTTTTAGTATTGGGTGTTTCTTATTTAATGCGTGAAATTGGTCTGTCGATGGCCCTGGGGGCTTTTTTAGCTGGGATTTTGTTATCGGACTCTGAATATCGTCATCAAATCGAAACAGATTTGGAGCCATTTAAAGGGTTGTTGCTGGGTTTGTTTTTTATTGCCATTGGAATGACGGTTAATTTTGACATTGTTTTGCAAAAGCCAATGCAAGCTTTGGGCGGCATATTAATTTTAGTTGCGGTCAAATACATGGTGGTTTTTGTTATCGGTAAAGCTATAAAATTAAATCATAATTCAGCGCAAAACATGGCGGTCATACTCGCGCAAGGCGGGGAATTTGCTTTTGTTGTATTTGCGAGTGCATTTTCTTTTAAATTAATTTCCGAAGACCAATACAATTACTTTTTGATTTTAGTCACATTTTCTATGATTGCATCGGCTTTATTGGGTGTCGCACAAGATAAAATCCGTGAAATGATGTCAAAGTTTAAAAAATTGGATCCTATTTTTGATAAAATAGATGAAAAAGATAATCCAGTCATTATTGCAGGTTTTGGTCGCGTTGGACAAATTTCTGGGCGAATGCTTCGTAGTATTGGTCACAAATTTACGGCTTTGGAACTGGATCCCGAACATGTCGAAGTCATACGAAAATTCGGTAATCAAATATATTACGGGGACGCTTCGCGCTTAGATTTATTAGAAACCGCAGGGATGGCTCAAGCTAAAATATTTATTTTGGCTATTGATGATGTTGAGGTTTCTATACAAGTTGCAAAATTAGTTCGCGAGCATTTTCCAAAAGTAAAAATATTTGCCAGAGCTCGCAACAGATCACACGTATTTGAATTGCGTAAGCTGGGTGTTAGCGAAATTTGGCGAGAAACGTTTTCAAGCAGTTTAGAAATTGCTGAAGGCGTTTTAGGCGAACTCGGATATTCCGAAGCCAAAGTTGCAGATCTAGTTAAAACGTTCTGCGAAAAAGATCACGAACTTCTTGAAGAACAATATAAAGTTCATATGAATGAAGGCGATATGGTTGCGGCCTCTAAACAAGGTGCCGAGCAATTGCAGCAGTTATTGAGTGAACGGGTTAAGGTATAGTCGATGTTACAATTGTTTGTTATTTTTCTGTGTTTGTTTTTTAATGCGGTTTTATCCTGTATTGAAATGGCCTTTGTTACAGTGCCAAAACCACAATTAAAAAAAATGGCGACTCAAGGGTCGCGATCAGCAGAGCGGCTCTTACAACTCAAAAAGAATCCGGAACGGGTTCTATCTGTTTTGCAAATTGGAATTACTTTGGTCGGAGCTATTTCAGCTGCAGTCGGTGGTGCGAGTGCCGAAGAATATATGTCGCCGCATTTGATGAGTCGGTTTCAGATTTCCGAAGACCTCGCTGAATTTATTGCCATTGCTGCGTTCGTCATTCCATTGACGTACGTTAGTGTGGTTATTGGCGAGCTTGTTCCAAAATCTCTGGCCCTTCGTTATCCAATGAAAATTTCATTGGGGGGCGGGTATTTGCTAATTTTTATGGACCGGTTATTTGCGCCGTTTGTCTTTGTTTTAGAAATTTCAACACGATTTTTGACACAATTTGTATTTTCTAAATTTAAATCAGAAAGTCTGACCGATATTGCGGGCGGAATTGATATTGAGAATTTAACGGATTCCCATAAACAGTATGTTCTCAATTTAATTGATATTGATAAGCGAGTGGTTAAAGACGTGATGCTGGATTGGGAATATGTTTCGATTGTTCATTTTACAGATCATTACCATGATGTTCTGGAAAAAATCAGAGTCAGCCGCCACACGCGTTTTCCGGTTATTAAAGAAGGTCAAGTCGTTGGGTTACTGCATGCTAAAGAATTTGTTTCAGAATTGGAAATTGCAAAAATTGATTGGACAACTTTAATTCACGATATGTTAACGCTCTCGATGAATGAGCCCCTAGTTAGCGCGCTTAAAAAACTGCAAATTCGCCGAAGCCATTTAGCGGTCATTAAATTATCGACATCGGATTCTTTACCCCGAGGTATTGTAACGATAGAGGATATCATGGAAGAAGTCATCGGCGACCTCTATGATGAGGACGACAATCCCAAAACGTTATTATCTATTAATTCTAAAATGCGGACGATGAATCTAGATCGTAAAAAGTAATTAAGTAAATAGCCGAAATCTTATTTGGTGTATTCAAGAACGATCATAGCTTTTAGTCGTCGTTGTTCAAAGAAGGTAACTGATTCACTAAAATTGTTAATATAATTTTCTTGATCGTAAATTTTTTCAAAGTCATCGATTTTAGACTTTGGAAAATGTTCGCGAATCAATTGAATGATTTCGGTTGGGACGGTTGTTTTTGAAATGGGTAAGCGTTTCTTAGTTAACTCAGATTCTGCATGACGCAAAATTTCGCTCAGCACTTGGCGCCGCGTTTTTTTTATTAAGAGTCGGCGTAAAATACGAAATGCAAGAAACAACACAACCAAGTAGCCCACCCAAGTAATCATCAAGACAATCTGATCTTTTTCTAAAAACTCACTGAGTAAAGCTAGTTGTTTTTCTTTATCGTATTCAAGTAAAAAGACGGTCCATGAATAATTGATGTTTTCAATCAAATGCGTCAGTTGATTCCAAGCAAATTCAAAATTATTACGCACTAATTTTGAATCCCGACTGAATAAAATTTGATCGGCATCTGATAAGCTAAAGAATTGCCGAGCTGAAACATTTAATCGTAACGGTGCGATCCACATGGTCGGATCTATACGAACCCATTGATCTTGAACGGCGACTTCAACCCAGGCGTGAGCATCACGTTGCGAAATTTTCCAAAAGTTTCCGATATTGTTGTACTCGCCACCTTGGTAGCCAATAATGACTCGCGCTGGTATTTTTAAGCCACGGGCCAGTGTTGTGTAGGCGGCAGCAAAGTGTTCACAAAAGCCTTTACGGCGCGAAAATAAAAACTCATCAAGATCGTTTTTGTCGTAAACGCCTGGATTTAAAGTGTAACGAAATCCGGTTAAACTAAAAAACCGTTCAAGTAATTTTAATTTTTGATCAACGTTCAGATTTTGTTTATTGGCCTCGGTGATCCATTCTTTGGTTTTAGGAGGTACATTCTTTAGTTCCAAATAAGCGGCGTCTTCTGTTGGATCGTTTAGTGTTTTAAAAGAGGGGTCGGCATTAAAGTCGAATTGTCTTTGCTGCGTGAGAGGTGCTGCCAGCCGAATCGTGCTGTATTCGCTGGTATCAACGACAATCGACGCGGGTTTTAATTGGCTGGGCACATCCAATGTAAAAACAATTCTGTGATCCATCGGCTCCATAATGACTGAGTAATTAAATTTTGTATTAAAACCTTTACGACCTGTTTGCTGCGGAGTGACGGCTTTGCTGGACTTGTTACGTTGGCGGCGTTTCCATTCGAAGCCGCTGCCTTCCGCTAAAATACTCCCGCGCCAATAAAGATCTTTATTAGCCAATATGCTTTCGCCAAGCATGATGTCGCGATCAAATTCTGAAAAAAATGCGGTGCGATCTGATTGGACTAATGAAGCAAATCGACCGGGATTTAAATCCTCCGAAAATTCACTTGTGGAAATATTCTGATTGTAACGTGAGGATTGAAAAATAACGATCCGCGGGAACAAGGCAAACAATAAGGCCAGGAGCGGAAGTGAATAAAGCGAAATGCGCGTAAAAAATTTCCATTTGTGGAGAACGATATTTGGTATTAATGAAATCCATAGCCCAACCAAGCATACGAATGACGGAATGGCCCAGACTAAGTCGATCACAAACATGGGTTTCATGGCGGCCAAGATAAAACCTAATAGAATTAAAATTCGGTGATCACGCTCGGTTTGATAATTTAAAATGGAGATTGAAATTAAGCCGACCAAAATCGCGGCGGATTCAACCTGCCCCCAAATGGTGCGGTATTGGGCGTAGGTTAGGGCGAAGAGCAATGCACCAATGAGTGTCGACCAAATTGTTGAGACTCGAGGTAAATCAAGTTCTTCGTAAGCCAAATGCCATAGGATCAGCACTAAAGAAAAAATAATAATCCAAAAAGGCAGCTCAGTTACGGCTGTTGCCATAGCAACAAAGACCGACATGAACAAAATCGGTTGACGGAAAAATTGTTTTTTCGATGCAACCTGATCAGACATTTTTTTCCTCAAGCAAAGCTAAATGTTCCATGCATTGACGGTAGTGAGTATCGCCCAGGCCAAAAGCAGTTTTATAAAGTGGTAAAAGGAGTCGGTATTCGATTCGATTTTTTTCGCAAAGTTCAATCCACAAGGCTAACTGTGAAATTTTGTCTTCAAAATTTGGTAACTCTTTGGCCATCCCCCACGATAAAACTTGTTTCTGAGAGCGGTCGTCTTCAAATTTTTTAATAAATAATTTATTAAATTTGGCCGAGCGTTTCCAATCGATCCGATAAACTGAATCGTTATTTTGATATTCGCGGTGATGCGAAAAAATTCCCGTCTGGTCCTCGCCTTGTTGGTCTGTCGATAGATAATTACGTTCTTCTTCGGTGAGCCCTGACAACTGTGGTAAAACTCGCGAGCCCCGGCGTTCGGGATAAATCACAATGTTTTTGGTGTCGTGGAAATACTTCCAGGCTCTAAGCATTGAAAAAGGAAATGAACTTTGCAATTCAACTCGAGGTAAGGAGCTTGTGCCTCTGCGTTCAGGAACAAAGGTTAACGGCACTAGTGACTTGTCTTCGATCAATTCACAGTTGTAAGGCTTTTGATCTTTATGATTGCGATCAAAAAGGCGCAGTTCAATTTGGAATACACTTTGAATCATTGAAAAACGATCCGCCTTTAAAAAGCAGTGAAGTTGCAAAATGTTATTTTCTTTGGCGTACAAAAATGAATTTGATAAAGCTTCGAATTTAATCCGATCAACATTTTTGTTCGTGAGCCACATTCCCGTAACCGCGACCGAAATTAAAAAGAATACAAAAAAGTAAAGCAGGTTGTTTGCATATCCCATCGCCATTAACAGCAAAACAAAACTAATTCCGCCAAACATAAATCCATACAAATTCGGAAAAATAAAAGTTTTATTCAGGGGAGCTCTATACCTAAAACCAAAAAATGGATTCGTTATTCGGGTAAAAATGTTTTTTACAGCTGTTATCATTTTCCCTGCCAACCTATCTAGGGGCCGGAGTCATTTCTAAAATAGTTTTTGACCATAAGCGACCCTGAGCCACGCCGGCTTTTCCACCTAATCGATGTCCCGTGACCGGAATAAAGACCTTTTGGACGTCTTCGGCTTTGATGTAATCGCGCCCTTCGATATAGGCCCAGGCTTTAGCGGCACGAATTAATGATAATCCACAGCGTGTCGACAGCGACTCGCCCGGTACATTTTCTTTGCGTGAATTCTCTAAAAACTGTGAAACGTAGCTGGCGACGACGTCTGAAACTTTAATAAGTTTGATTTCGTTCTGAAGTTTAATTAATTCTTCGCCGGTTAAAACGGGCTGGAGCTTTTCCATTCGTTCGCGTGAAGAATTCATCTGAAAAATCTTTTGCTCTGTTTCGGGGGATGGATAATGCAGTTCCAAGCTCATTAAAAAACGATCCAACTGACTTTCTGGTAACGGAAAAGTTCCAATGTTGTGATGTGGATTTTGTGTAGCGATGACAAAAAACGGACGCAACAGTGTATGCGTAAATCCATCAATCGAGACAGCCATTTCTTCCATCGCTTGTAAAAGCGCACTTTGCGTTCTTGGACTTGCGCGATTTAATTCGTCAGCTAAAACTAATTGAGCAAAAAGCGGACCCGGATAAAAATTAAAATCTTGCGATTTTGGATTATAAATATTTCCACCCAAAATATCAGCCGGTAATAGATCAATCGTAAACTGAATGCGGTGAGTTTTTAAAGCCAGAAGCTGACCCAGTGTTTGCACTAATGTGGTTTTGCCGACTCCAGGAACATCTTCGATCAGCAGATGACCGTCGGCTAACAAACAGACCACGGAAAGTTTAATGGCATCGCGTTTATCTAAAAATACTGTCGAGGTTTGTTCAATGATGTTTTGTATCGATTTAAGCACGCTCTCGTCTCCTGGCTCATTAGCTATTGTGCTTTATTCACTTTGACAGTCAATGGCCGTCCCTGGAGCTATTAAAACTGGACTAAAATCCGATGTGGAAAATGGCCAAAAACGACGAAATGTTATCTATATGAACTGGTTGTTTAAATCGTCGTTGTATTTCAATGTTTGTTTTGTATTAGGATTACTATTTTGGGTGGTTTTGGGTTTTGATTTTAAGACCGACGAATTACGAATGATCGCTGCAGAAAGTAACCTGCCATTAAGGCTTCCGACTCAGGCCTTTGCTCAGGACGCCTATTTACCAAAAATTATTGAAGATAAAAATATTTTAAATGCGATTGCAGACAAAGAATTAGAAGCTCTATTAATCGGGAATGACGAAGACCAAAAAGAAGTTAATGAGCAACTTCACTACCAAGAGGCATTTTTAAGTTCGTTCGAAGGAAGCTATGCTGATTTAACCGTTGATGAAGAAGGCAATAAGCTGGTCTCTTCAACGTCGAATACGATTGATTACGAAGACATTAAATCGTGCAAGCCGAATCGTTTAGGAATTGAAAAAATTATCGAAGGAAAGAAAAAATACATCGCAGATTTTTTAATCGAGCGCGATGATCCGGCGGCCATTGAAGAGCGAGTCCTGCCAAGACGATGTGTTACGCACGTTATGAATAAATTTAATTTAAGTTCCTATTTTTTTGCTCTTTGCAGCAGTTCAGCCGGAGCGCCAAGTCGCGGTGGGACCAAACCGTGTATTTCTAAGAATTTAGTGAACTACACTTACAACGCCTTGGTCGATGTCGCAGATTGTATGAATATCAATCCAAAATCATTGTTACCAAAACTATCCAATGAAAGCGGTTTAATTATCAATACATTTGGTTCAGGAATGGACGCTGGAATCGGACAGTTGACCGGAGACGCCATCGAAGAAACCAACAAATATTTTGATAATTATCTGCGCGAAATTCGGGAGGCGGCCACAGCGGGTAAATCCTCGTGTCAGCGTATTTTAAAAAATCCAAAATTAATTGCCAAAGTTGGTGCTAGCAGCAGCGTTCGATGTGGTTTGATTTCGCCAGTTGAAAACCCATTACTCAATATTTTATACATGGGAATTTATAATCGAATCAATAGCGATTATTTGTCGGGAATCAAATTTAAAGCAGGTCGCGATTTTATTGGCGAAAAAGCTGTGAAGCAAGATGCCACCGATGTACTGGCGGGTTCATTTGAAAAAAATAATGTTAAAAAATTAATGAAAGATGCCGGCTTAGATGTCGATAGAATTAATTTTCATCGTATGGTGGAAATGGTGACCTTACTGGGCTACAATGCGGGACCCGGTACGGCAATGAAAATGTTTATGGATTATTTGAATCGTCGGGTTAACCATAACAAATTACCCAATGCCAAAAAGCGATTGCTAACTGATGCTGATTTTGACTTCCATAATCCTAAAAAAAATAAAGACGACATCGATGGCGTCGAGCGCACCGTTGTAGAAATCGCGCGTTTAAATGTAAGCGCTCCAATGATTAAAAAAGATGAAAAGAATTTAAAAGTTCGTCTTGAGCGCGTTCGAATTTTGCCTGAGAAAATGCGCACAGCTCACTTGCTGACGTTTCCTGAATTTTTAATTTACCGTCAAAATAATTTTGAATCATCAATTTTAAATCCGGCGAACTTGGCAAAAGTAAATGATATTAAGGATGCAGCGGAGCGCGATCGCGCCCGTAAAGTGTATCCGTCTTACAAGACGCTGGCTGCGCCAGGCTATCTCAATTTCTTGGCTGCAAAAGACAATGCAATTCGCATCACATTCGAAACGGCAGGCCAAAGCGAATGGCTCTGTTCGGATAAAAACTTCCTAAAATTAAAACCTGCTAAATAATTTGTGACTAGCCTTGGCGTTGGCGTTTATCGACGGCTAGTGCAGCTTCGCGAATGACTTCAGACATTGTTGGATGCGAGTGGAAGCTGCGTGCTAGATCTTCACTTGATCCACCAAATTCCATAGCTACAACAATTTCACCTAATAATTCAGAGGCACCGGCCGCAACGATGTGACCACCTAAAATACGGTCCGTGCGTTTATCAGCAATAATTTTTGCAAAACCTTCCGGATAACCTTTGGCTTTAGCGCGACCATTCGCTGCAAATTGAAATTTGCCAACGTTGACTTCGATCCCTTTAGCTTTGCATTCGTCTTCGGTCATACCAACGCTAGCAATTTCTGGGTGCGTATAAACAACTGAAGGAACTGTATTGTAATTAACGTGTCCATAGCCTTTGGCAATAAGTTCTGCGACGGCTACGCCTTCTTCTTCGGCTTTGTGAGCCAGCATTGGTCCAACAGTTACGTCACCAATCGCAAAAATATTTGGATGTTTGGTTTGATAATGATCATTAATTGTAACACGACCGCGGTTGTCTTTTTCGATTCCGACAGTTTCTAAACCCAAACCATCTGTGAATGGTCTGCGCCCTGTTGAAACTAAAACAACGTCCGCTTGAATTAAGTTTTTGCTTTGATCTTTTAAATTCTCGTAATCAATTTCGACTTTGCCGCCCACAGAACGTGAATTAACGGCTTTAACAGACGTTAAAAATTCAACGCCCAGTTTCTTCATTGAACGCAATAAAACATTAACGCAGTCCTGATCCATCATTGAACAGATTTTGTCTGCAAATTCCAAAACTGTAACTTTGGTTCCTAAGCGGGCCCATACGGAACCCATTTCTAAACCGATGACTCCGCCGCCAATAACAATCATTTCGCGTGGGACGTGATCTAAAGCTAATGCGCCGGTCGATGATAAAATTCGTTTTTCATCAAATTTCAAAAACGGTAATTCAACAGGAACTGAGCCGGTAGCGATCACTATGTTTTTAGCATTGATAACCTGTTTGTTCCCCTCGGCTGAGGTTACTTCAACAGTTGTAGGAGTTAAAATTTTTCCGAACCCTTTCAACGACGTAATTTTATTTTTCTTAAATAAAAATTCTATACCGCCGGTTAAATCAGAAACAATTTTATTTTTACGAGTCATCATGGTGTCTAGATTTAATTTGACTGGTCCGACGTCAACACCATGCTTAGACATTTCGTGCATGGCTTCGTGATAAATTTCGGAACTTTCTAAAAGTGCCTTGGATGGAATGCAACCCACGTTCAGGCAAGTGCCACCTAAAGTTTTATCTTTTTCGATAACAGCTGTTTTTAATCCCAACTGCGCGGCGCGAATGGCGCCAATGTAACCACCAGGACCAGAACCAATAACAACTAAATCAAAAGTTTCCATGCTTACACCTAGGTTCGGATTAGACTTCTATTAATAAACGCTCAGGATCTTCAACGCCTTCTTTGATCTTAACTAAAAAACTAACAGCTTCTTTGCCGTCAATAATTCGATGATCGTAAGAAAGAGCCACATACATCATTGGACGGGCCACAACTTGGCCGTTAATCACAACTGCGCGATCTTCAATTTTATGTAAACCTAAAATTGCACTTTGTGGTGGATTTAAAATCGGAGTCGATAATAAAGATCCGAACACACCGCCATTGGTAATAGAAAAAGTTCCACCCATTAAATCATCTGGTGTAATTTTTCCGTCACGACCCTTCGCCGCTAAGTCACGAATTCCTAATTCAATTCCGGCGACAGATAAATGATCAGCATTTTTTAATACCGGAACCATGAGTCCGCGCTCAGTCGAAACCGCGATACCGATATTGTAATAATGGTGATACTCAACATCAGTTCCATCAATCCAGGCGTTTACTGTCGGAAAAGTTTTTAAAGCTTCGCACACCGCTTTTACGAAAAATCCGTTGAAACCTAAATTGATTCCATTTTTTTCTTTGAATTTATCTTTGTACTTGTTGCGAATCTCCATCACTTTGGTCATGTCGATTTCGTTAAATGTAGTCAGGATTGCCGCGGTTTTTTGCGCCATCACTAAACGCTCTGCAATTTTTTTGCGGATCGTCGTCATTGGAACGCGTTCTTTAGTTCCTGGTGCAACCGGTGCCTTAGCGGGAGCCGTTGGTGTTTTTGTTGGAGCAGAAGTTGGCCCCGTCGACGTTGGCCGCGTCGTTAGTAAATCTTCTTTTACTAATCGTCCGCCTAATCCGGTGCCAGTCATTCCTTGTGTATTAACATTCCCTTCGTTGGCCATGCGTTGCACCGCTGGCGAAAGGTGAGATTGTAATTCAGGATGAGTCGCGCGTCCGCCAGCTGAGGCGCCAGCAGGAGCAGATGGCGGAGGAGTTTTTGGAGCTGCTGGCTGAGGTGCCCCCGCCGGAGCCGTAGCTGCCGTATCGATGTTTCCAACAGTTGCGCCAATTTTTACAGTATCGCCCGCATTCGCAGTTGTTGTTAACAAACCATCTTTTTCTGCGACAACTTCAACAGAAGCTTTATCAGTTTCTAATAATAAAAGCACATCGTTCATTTTTACATACTGACCGGATTGCTTTTCCCATTTGCCGATCACGGCTTCTGTAATGGATTCACCAACCGCCGGAACTTTAACATCTATTTTCATAAAAAATCCTCTCTAATAAAAAAATAGAACGATCTCGGATCGTTCTGCAGACCAGTTATATTGAAAATGCCTTCTCAATTAAATCCGCTTGCTCTGTACGGTGACGATAGATCGAGCCCGTTGCAGGACTGGCGCGATCTGGTCGTCCGACATAACTTAATGACGCTTTCGAATTTAATGACTGCAATAAATTAACTAACTTAAAATACACAAAGCCGAAGCTTCCCATGTTTTGTGGCTCTTCTTGGCACAGCACAATTTTTTTAACGTTTTTGTACTTGTTTAAAATTTCTTTTAATTTCCAGTCCGGGAACGGTGCAATTTGCTCTAATCTGACCAGCGCCGTTTTTGCATCGTCTTTCTTTTCTTTTTGTTCTAAAAGTTCGTAAAAAAGTTTTCCAGAAACTAAAATAATTTTTTCAACACGGTCCGCAGTTTTTACTGAAATGTCGTCGATGATTTCTTGGAATTCACCAGTCGCCATTTCGTCAATCATGCTGGTTGCGCGGGGATGACGTAACAAAGATTTTGGCGACATGATCACCATAGGTTTTCTGAAATCCCATTTAACTTGACGACGAAGCGCATGGAAAATTTGCGCCGGAGTTGTTAAGTTAGCTACGATCATATTTGATTGTGCGGCCAATTGTAAAAACCGCTCTAGCCGCGCCGAGGAATGTTCGGGCCCTTGGCCTTCGTAACCATGCGGTAACAATAAAACTAAACCACTCATTTGCTGCCATTTTGATTCGCCTGCAGCTAAGAATTGATCGATAATAATTTGCGCGCCATTGCAGAAGTCTCCGAACTGCGCTTCCCACATAGTTAAAAAACTTGGGTCGGTAATTGCGTTACCGTATTCAAAACCCATGACGGCATATTCAGATAAAATGGAATCGTAAACGCAGAAATTTGTTTTTTCAGAATTGAGCTGTTTGAGGCCAAAATACGGCTCACCCGTTTTGGTGTCGTAAAATCCCGCGTGACGGTGAGTGAAGGTTCCGCGCACACAGTCCTGTCCAGTTAGGCGCACCGAGTTGCCTTCAGCTAAAACACTTCCGTAAGCCAAAAGTTCGCCCATGCCCCAATCACACGGTTCTTTGCCTGAAGCCATATTTTTACGAGTCTCGATTAATTTAGTCAGCTTTGGATGTAAATTAAATTGCGCAGGAACTTCGGCAATCGTTTGTCCGATTTTTTTAAGTGCGGCGACATCAAAAGAAGTGCTGACTTTTTTCTGAACGTCGGCCAAACCACCTTTTTTCAAACCACTCCAGTAGCCTTCAAATTTAAACGTTTTTACTTTTGGTGGCTGAGTTTTAGCGTTTTCATAAATTTTTTGTAAATGCGCCATTTGATCTGTGACCAAAGTTTCAGGGAATGCAGCATCACAAACGCCAGACTGCACTAACTGTTTGGCGTAAATTTCCCGAAGAGTCGGGTGCTTACGAATAATTTCGTACATCAATGGTTGAGTGTAAGCCGGTTCGTCGCCTTCGTTGTGCCCATAGCGGCGGTAACATATAAGGCTCACAACAATGTCGCGATTCCACTCTTGGCGGAAACGTAAAGCAATGTCCATAGCGCGAACACAAGATTCAGCGTCGTCGCCGTTACAATGTAAAACCGGCGTCGCTAAAACTTTAGCGACATCAGACGAATAATGAGACGAGCGACCATTTTCTGGATTCGTTGTAAAACCAACTTGGTTATCAATAATTAAATGAATGGTGCCACCAACCGTGTAGCCACGCACGTGCGCCATTTGGAATGTTTCCATCACGACACCTTGACCCGCAAATGCGGCGTCGCCATGAATTAATAAGGGAATAACTTTTTTACGCGTTTTCGTGTCGCCACGTTTACGTTGTAAGGCGCGTGTCATCCCAAGAACGACCGGGTTAACCGCTTCTAAGTGTGAGGGGTTAAACGCTAAATGGCATTCAACAGTTTTTTTGGTGGAGCCAATAGAGAAATTTTTTGTGGTTTTGTATCCCAAGTGATATTTAACATCGCCGTCGTAATCTTCTAATGGTTTTTCTAATTCAGTTGGTCCATTAAAATCGGCAAACATTTGCGCCACGTCTTTTCCCATGAAGTTTGCTAAAATATTCACGCGGCCACGGTGAGCCATGCCGACCACGATTTCTTCAACGGAATCGTTTAAAGCCGCGCCTTTTTGCGCCAGGTGATCTAACATGGGTAAAGTGGCGTCACCACCTTCAATAGAAAAACGTTTTGTTCCAACATATCGCGTGTGAATAAATTTTTCCAAGGCTTCAGCCCGAGTTAGTGAGCCTAAGATCGCTTTTTTATCATCCGCTGTTAGATTAAAATTTTTAGATTGCTCGAATTCTTTGATAAACCAATTGCGTACGTCCGGAAGAGCTTCGGCACATTGAATTGTTAATTTTCCACAATAGGCCGCACGCAAGTGTTGAATGATTTCTTTTAAAGTTGCACCGGGTAGTCCAACGATAGAACCAATCTGAAATTTTTCATTAAGATCAGCGTCAGTTAAATTAAATTTTGAAAGGCGTAGTTCATCACTTGGAATTGGTGTATTTGTTAACGGATCTAACTGCGCTTCGTAGTGACCATAATTGCGGTAGGCGGAAATTAATTGATAAACATCTAATTCCTTTTGTGAAACGCCTTCACTTTTACTCAGACTATTTCCATTATCTTTTGAAAAATCAACGCCTTCAAAAAAACGGCGCCATTCGAGCTCTAAAGACTCTGGCGATTTTTTAAATTGCAGATATAATGATTCTAAATAATCAAGATTCATATGGTTCATTAAATGGACTCCTGAACGGTCTAAATTTTTTTGCTCGTTAGAGGTTGAAACAATTAGGCTTGATCGTCTCATAAAAAACGATCAAGATGAACAAAAAATAGAGGGAAGAATATGCCTGAAAAAACGTATGAATTAGTGCTGGTCAGACACGGAGAATCTGTTTGGAATAAAGAAAACCGTTTCACAGGTTGGAAAGACGTTGATCTGTCTGAGAAAGGCATCACAGAAGCTAAGTCTGCTGGTCAAAAACTAATCGAGCAGAAATTCTATTTTGATGTTGCGTACACAAGCTATTTGACACGCGCCATCAAAACGCTGAACTATATATTAGACGAAATGAAGTTGAACTGGCTTCCGGTGCATAAGGCTTGGCAGTTGAACGAGCGTCATTACGGCGATTTACAGGGTTTAAATAAATCAGAAACCGCGGCCAAACACGGCGAAGAGCAAGTTAAAATTTGGCGCCGCAGTTATTCAACGCCGCCACCAATGATGGCGCAATCACATGCTGATCATCCCAAAAATAATCCGTCGTACAAAAGCTTAAAGCCCGGTGAATTACCTAGCGGTGAGTCCTTAGAGATGACGGTGAAGCGCGTCCTTCCATATTGGGAAAAAGAAATTGTTCCGCGGATTAAATCGGGAGAAAAAGTTATCATCGTGGCCCACGGAAATTCTTTGCGGTCTTTGATTTTAACTTTAGAAGGATTGTCTGCCGAGCAAATTATGACGGTCGATATTCCAACGGGAATTCCGTTGATCTACGAGCTTGATGAAAATTTTAAAGTTTTATCAAAACGCTATTTAGCTTCGGACACCGAAGTTGAAGCGGCCCTTCACAAAGTGGCTGCGCAGGGAAAATCACACTAGTTAAGACGACGTAAAATTTTATTCATTCATAAAGGCCCGATGTTTACCATCGGCATAGCGAGTCATTTTTACTGGCAGTGATCGATGTCTTGAAGTGCTAATGACTTAATTGTAGCAAATAGAGGTTTGACGTCGGCCCCATTACAAAGCTGAGGATTGTTTGCGGAGCAGTAACTAGAGTATTCGTCGACGTGATGTAACTTTTGATAATCGTAAATTGAAATCGAATCTGTAGGCATAAACAGCGCTGGGCATGCCAAATTTTGGTTGGTTTGCAGTTCGCAGAACTCTAATTCGCGGATTGGTTTTTCAAGCGACGCAAGTTCCGCCTCGGACATTTGACGATCAAAGTAACACTTTGCATCGGTAGTGGTATTTCCGTAAAAATGGATGCGTTGATTTTCAAAATCGATATGCACTCTATTTATTTTGTTCTGAGGTGGTTGTTGATCAATCGGAATTGGTGCCGAAAAGGTAGCGTATTTTGGGGTAGAAATAATTTTTCCTAAAAAAACTATCTTTTCATAAGGATCTTCCGATGGCGTGAGGAATTCGCAACTCAAAAAAAACGATGCGATTATCGCAAAAGTCAAAAGTGTATTCATGTTTTTCATTGGGATAATTCCTTCCACGAAAAAATAGTCCTACAGTTTGGGTCGGCTTTGAAAATTGACAAAATATTTTGAAAATCCGTCGCGGTGTTGGAAATCGTAATTGAGCTCTGTAATAAATCTGAATCACAACTTAGAGTGCTCAAAGAATTGGTGCAACTCAAAAAACTATTCGTGTCGATTTGAATTAAACCCTGATTGGATTGGTTTTCCAGTTCACCGAGAGTATCTGGTTCAATTGCAAATACCTCTGCAAGACCCGTTCTGTTGAGCAATTGTTCGTGACATAAACTAAAGTTCTTCAAATTAGTACAGTTGTAAAGCCGTTCACAAATAACATAGGCCAGCTGTTTTGGACTATTCTGTGGAATATAGGGTGGTTGGCACTTCGCGTGAACTTTCGACCAAGCCGTTGAGCAAATAACGGGCGGCTCAATAAATTTTGTCCGGGTCTCATCATTGGGAAAACAGGCTTGAAAAAGGTAAGCGCTGGCTATCAAGCCTATGGCTTGCAAAAAAGTTTTCATTTTGGTTCCTAACTTTAGGGGTTCGGTTGTTGTTTGTAGCTGTAAATTATTTTACAACTTGGATCCGCCTGTAAGATAGAATGCACGTTGGTATAATCGAGAATGTTGTTTTGAATGCTGATCGTGTTTTGAATCAGCCCGGAGCTGCAATCCGCAGCGTCGATCGTCGTTAGACAAGTTTTAAAGGCTTCGATGTCAACATTTACAAGTCGATCTTGGTAGAGCCGATGAAGTTCAGTATAGGTATCGGCGGCGACCATAATTTCATTGGCAAGTCCTGGCTGCGCGTGAATTTTGTTGTAGGCGTCTTCACTCGTTACGGGAAAACATTGCGACAATTTTTTTGCGATCATAAAGACCTGCTGGGATTGTATTGGCGGCAAAACGCACATCGTGGAATAATCGCGTTTGCCGTTTTTGATTGTGACCTTACCGCATTGGTTGCCGCTGTTGTTGTCGAGGACAGGATTGCCTGTGTCGGTCCCATTTAATTTGCATGATGTTAAGAATAATAGAAAAGTTAAAGTTAATAAATTATTTTTCATTTTGGTCCTCTTTTGATTTTTGGCTCATTGGACTGATCGAGGTGGTTGTTGTTAATGGGAAGGTTTGAAAATTAAATTGGTATATTTCTTTGCCTGCCGAACAGGTCTCAGTTTCAGCGAGCGCTAATATTTCTAAACGCAACTCTTGTATTTTTTTGCGAACGCTTTCAAACTGAGATCTTGTTAACGCCACCGTCGAGGCCGACACTTCGCGCTCGGCCCTGGGGTAGCGATCGAGACTTTCTTTGGCCAGTTCAATCATTTGTTTGTGAAAGTGCACGACGGAACTTGAAACAAAATTTTCGCCGGTTGAAATGTTTTTTTCTGCCGTTTGCCACCGACCATTGATTAAAGTAATTAAACCCAATTCCTGCAATAGTTGCAATGAAGCTTCAACATCATGAAGTTTTTGCTTGGGCGACAGGCGGTCTGCCATCTGCAGGGCCGTTAGTTGTGGTTCAATTAAAATCAGTTCACGAATCGCAATGTTTATCCAGTACGAATAATATTCGAATTCACTTGAGCGAATAAAATATAAATTATTTTTAGAACGTAGTTTTAAAAGCTCGCCGGCTAACAAATATTTTTCTGAGCTGGTTTTAGCCTGGTTATATTTAACTAACGAAATAAAAAAGGTTTTCTGTAATTTTTCTAAACCAAAGGCTGCAGCTATTTTAACGGCGCTTTCTTCTGATAAATTTCGTTCGCCCTTCATTAAAAGAATTAAAAAATTAGGTGAAGTAAATCCGGCCGTTGCCGAGAATTTGCGAAATGAAAATTCCGAACCCAAACCCGCTGCGCTTTGATCGCGAAGACATTGGACCGAACGTTTGAGGTAAACCCTGAAATCATCGAACACAAAAATATTTAAATCTACAGAATACACTTTGTGACTCCTAATTATGCGTTATAACTAGGTTATCGGCGCAGAATTAAATCAGTAAAGTGTATTCAGTAGAATACGGTGTATTCAAAAAAGTACTGGACCAAGATCGGGCGAATCTTCAGGATCTAAAGATTCACAAAGTAAACTCCCAACAAATTGCTCATTTTCAAAAAGTTCAGCCGGAGTGTACCAGCGACCATCTTCTAAAACAGGCAAGACCGTAAATGCCATCGACACTACAAATGTTTCTGCTGAATATTGTACGACAGCTCCCATCATACCCTCAGTCACTGATTTTATAGCGGCTTCAACCGAGATCGTTTGTTGATCGTAATCGACAACCATCAGTTGCAATTGAGTTTGGTCCACATTAAGCCCCACAGAAACTTGAAAGTTTTCGAGCGAGCTTCCTGGCTTGTGGCACGCGTGATAGATGACGGGTGCACGTGGGCCCACGGTACTGCTGCCGCCAGCAAAAGCGGCCCTCGTAAAAAGACTAAGAACTGAAATTGTTAAAACTAAAATATTCATAGGAACTCCTGAAGTTTGAGTTGTTAACAATAGTCATAGTCTAATTCTGGCAGATTCGAAATAATTTTATTTTCAATTAATCAACTTAGTTTTGACTAAAAGTTAAGGAACGGTAAAAGTAGAATCTATTATGTCCGTATTTAGTTTTAAAACTCACGAGGCCTTCATTGAGCAGATCTAAAAGGATCATTCCGACGATCGTGGTTATCGCACAAAGATGGCTCAGGCTATCAATGTTCACCCCAGCTACATTACCCGAATCTTTAATGGTTCTACAGCGATAACTCCAGATCAGGCGGTAGGGCTTGCTAAGTTTTGGCGACTTAAAGATCACGAGAAAGAGTATTTTTTATGGCTCGTTTTAAAGTCGCGATCAACAGATGCGTCGATGCGGGATATGGCCGATAAAAAATGAATCCCGCTGACGAGAATGAATATTATACCAACTGGATTTATTCCGCGCTTCATATTTTGGGAACTTTGCAAATTGATTTAAACGTAGATTTAATGGCGCAACGACTTGGAAAACCAGAGGCCGTTATTCGTTCAGCTTTAGAATTCCTGAAAAAAAATAAATTGGTTGAAATTAATTCCAAGGGAATTATTATGGCCACCAAAAAAAATATTCATTTGTCGAATCAAAATTGGATGGCCACCATTCAACATAAAAACTGGCGGATTGCTGCTTTAGAGCGAAACCAAAACAAAGGTTTACAAGAAGTTAGATACAGCGGAATACATTCGCTGTCTCACCAAGATTTAAATCGCCTGCGAGAAAAAATTAAAGATTTTTTGATTACGGTGGATGATGTTGTTAGGCCATCAAAGGAAGAAACAGTTTGCTTTTTGTGTTTAGATTTATTTGAAATTTAGAAAATGCGAGTGATTGCCTATTTTTGGGTCAAAAATGGACCTAATTTAACCAATGTTTTTGCGGGCTTGACCAAATCTAGAAGCCCAAGTACTTTAATTTTTACGTTTTATTAATGTCGGGGCGTAGCGCAGTCTGGTAGCGCATCTGGTTTGGGACCAGAGGGTCGTAGGTTCGAATCCTATCGCCCCGACCAATTTCCATCCTAAAAAAACTCAAAAAATTGATAACTCGCTGAAATTACTGATAAGTAATTTCAAGCACTTACGGGCGTCTTTTCGACAGTTCATAACAGTACATAACGGTTCATAATTATATTTGGTGTGTTTCAAGTGTGGAGCTATTGTGGAGCTGTTTTTGGCTCCCCAGTCTCACACCCTATTCATTAGGGTGAGTTCACGTGATCTTCCGCCCTCTGAAAATCAAATAAATCGAATAGTTATGATCCTAGCTCGTTCTGCTGATCAAGCCTGACCACCCGCCCTCCACGAAGTTTCGGGCAGGTGGTCAGGCTTGGCAGAACTCACTCAATGAAATCAAAGAAAAGATGAGAGCAGGGCGGAAATTTTTATGAATTATTGGAATAGGGATCAGATAGTAGCCAGTTTTAGAGAAGTAAGTTTTTAGGAACACGGATTCTAACTATTGGAATCCAAAAACAAGATTAAGGAATAAATATGCAGTTAAATTTTGAAACAACAGAAAGTAAGTTTTCAGTTAAAAAAGTAAAACAATTAGATCCCCTGATGTTAACTCAGCGGGACTACGAGATTATTACTTTTGTCTCTGAAATGAAATTCGCGTCCTTGGGCGATATCTACGAGCGGTTTTTTAGAGTGCTAAAGGACGGCTCGGAAAGTAAATCCGACTGGTGGGCCAGGGAACGACTTTTGGAACTGATCAAGCATGGTTTTCTAAGCCGGATCTATTCATTCAACGAACGAAAACCATATTTCTTGGGGACCAAAAAAGGATTTTACGAACTCGTCAGACGATTTCCAAGCGACTTTCCAACCAGACCAACCGAGACCATAAACTTTAACACTTTCGAGCACGACAAGTTAGTTTTGGCCATTCGCTTGGATATGGAGAAAAATAAAAAATGTACTAAATGGATTTCGGATCGAACTTTGGCGCAGTTTCCAGAACTATGTCCGGCGCTAGATCAAAGTTATCTTCCGGATGCAGTTATTGTAACTCCAGCCGGGGAGCAAGTCGCATTCGAGTTAGAAATTAGTCGTAAAGCCAAAAAACGATATTCTGAAAAAATTCAAAACTATGTGAAATGCATTCGGCTCAATAAAGATAGTCTTTCCATATTCAAAAAAGTAGTTTTTTACGTCACGTCTGAAACTGTAAAGAATTTAATTGAAGCAGAAACGCGGATCTATAAACAGTATTTTGAAATTCAATTAGATCATACTTTGATGATCAGAAAGGGAGTGTAGCCATGAACTTTGCTAATCAAATCTCGGCCATGGGATTAACTTCTTCAGAAGAAAGAATTGAACTGGGAAAAGTTTCTGGATCAATTTTTAGAAAAGAGTCACTAACCGAAGGTCAATTGAATCACCATGTTCACATCGTGGGCGCCAGTGGTTACGGAAAGACAGTTTTGTTAAGTCACATCATTAAAGACAGAATTACGAAAAACAAAGGTTTAATGTTTATCGATTTAAAAGGTGATGTTGAAACCATTTTAAAATTCTCAGGTTATGCAAAAGAAGTTAACCGGCTTCAGGATCTAATGATATTTAGCTTAACTGAAAAAGAATTATCTACGCCTTACAACTTGGTATCTGAAGGCACCGCGACTCAGTTAAGAGATAAGATCATGCTATCATTCGTTTGGTCCGAGGAATTTTACAAGAATCAATCAGCAAGCTTTCTTTTGAAGCTGCTCATTGGTTTATGTTGGCTGCGGGATAAATTACATATCAACGTCACGCTTGCAACCATTTTGAAGGCGACTGAATCACTTAATTTCTTAGAAGCCCTAACCCAAAAGATTCCCGACGAACATCAAAGGGAGAAAGAGGCTTTAGAGAGTTGTTTTATTTTTCTAAGTTCGAATGACAACTATAAGTCACTGCAAGGATTAAGAACGCAGATTGAGTCACTGGTTCTGTCAGATTTTGGAAGTTTGGTTTCAAATAGTGATGCCGGAATCAATTTATTTGATGCAATTAAAAACAATAAAATTGTTTTTATCTTTTTAGATTCCAGACGGTACGGGGAGACTGCAAAAACTGTGGGAAAATTTATCCTTCAGGATTTAAAAATGGTATCTGCCCGGATCGATTCTGAGATTAGAAAAGAAGATCGTAAATCATTTTCTGTGGTCATTGATGAATTCGCTGATTTAGCGCAGGAGGATTTCATCGGTTTTCTAGATCGCGCCAGAAGTAGCAAGATTTCAATTGTGGTTGCACACCAAGAAATCTGCGACTTGCTTCGAATCAGTCCGGAATTCGCAGGTCGGCTTATGGGTAATACGTCGACCTTGTATGCTTTTTTACAGAAGCGGCCAGAAAGTGCAGAGCTGATTGCCTCAATTGCTGGAACCAAAAAAGTCATGAAAGAAACTATGCGTTCTGAGCGAATGTTATTTTTTGATGTCGAGACGGGTGATAAATCGCTTCGTGAAGTTGAAGAGTTTAATATTCACCCCAATCAGATTAAGACCCTCAGAGTTGGTCGATGTGTTTGTGTTAAGAAATACCCAAAATCCAGAGCGTATTTAGTGGCAGTAAATCCTTCGACTTGAAATAGCCTAGAATCAAACGTACTAGATCTAAATAGTCAATAAATCATCTATAGGTATTATATTGACTATTTTAAAAGGAACACTTATTATGAAATCAAGGAAGCAGCAATGACTAACTATCTAATAGCGAGAGTTAGATTCATGGCCGGCCAGCTAGAAATAGAAATCTGGTCGGAAGATCTCGAGCACGCAATCAATGGTCACCCTGAGGTGACCATTGAAAAAGTAAAACAAACTTTGAAGGACCCATCAAAGGTCATTCAAAGCAAAAGCTCTGCAAATGCGTGCCTGTTTTACTCGGTCGAGATCAAAATCAGTGAAACAGAAAGTTTATATTTTTGTGTAGTGGTTGCAGTCATAGGATCAGGTCAGGGAAAATTGGTTACAGCATACGATGCAGATTTTATGAAATCAGGTATCGAGTTGTACTCAAAAAAATGAGGAGTTTTCAATGAATCTTAAATACTTGCCAGCAAATGACCTCATGTACATTTACTTTGAAAGTAATATTCCTAACACTCAGACCCGCACAGGTCGTGAGGGTGTTTTTAAATTTGCGGCTAAAGCTGACAAAAATAAAGTCGTTGGTTACGAAGTTGAAAATGTTTCTGAAAACTTGAATTTCGTTTTGACGAAATTGAGTCTTAATAGCAAACAAAAGCTAGCAATTTGTCTTTACTTTCTTCGTGAGAAACGGGGAAAGACTCAGGAACAAATTGCTGATGCGTTAGAAATTTCTTTAAGCAAGTATAAGAGTCTCGAAAAAGCCGACCACAATATTAATTTTGAGACTCTAGAAAACATTTTCGAAACTTTTCCCAATGAGCCTATTTTGGATACTGTTTTTCACAAGGCAAGCTAGTCAAATGTTACTAAAATTGCTAAATAGTATATTTTTAGCTAAAATAGTAACATGAAGAAAAAAGTTAAAATTGTCAGGTTACAATCAGGAGTTTATAAGCATGCCGAGCTAGAGAAGATCTTAGGCTCAAAGATGGCTGTGAAGCGTGCGGCTGAGGCTGGAACTATCGAAAAGATTTCCAGAGGTTTCTACGCCACCCCAGACGTACCGTCTAATCAGGCTTTTTTTGCGGTCGTTAAGAAGTTCTATCAGGAGGCAGTGATTTCAAAAAGAACGCTGCTCTATCACTACAAACTGACTACAGATCTGTAGGCACCGGGTCTAAAGAGGACATAAATCACCGGCGCAACGGTCCCATGGGGCTTTGTGTATAATCATAACAAAGGGACCACA
>JAYVHE010000047.1:0-13041 GCA_043771495.1 Bdellovibrio sp.
ATTTTTCTTGGCGTATCTTCTCAAGCGCGACTTCACCATTTTCAGCCGTATTCACCTGTGCACCAGCCATTTTCAGAAACTTACTGACCAGAATTTGATTATCGGCTGAGTCGTCAACGACCAATACTCTGATCCCATCAAGCCTAACTTCAGATCCATCATTGGAAGAAAGTAGAATCTTTCGTTCTTCACCCATCTCACTGATGGATGATTTGAGAATTGGCCCTGAATCAATTGTGATCGTAAATGTGCTGCCCTTTTGTGGAGTGCTTTCCGTTAGAACGACATCCCCACCAAGAAGAACGGCAAGATGTTTTGATAGAACAAGGCCCAATCCCGTGCCACCAAATTTACGTTTCGTGGTGACATCAGCTTGGGAGAAGGGCTGGAATAATTTTTTCTTTTCTTCTTTGCTGATCCCCCGCCCCGTATCCTTAACCACAAAAACTAAGTTACCTGACTCGTCATTTTTTTGAAGGAACTTTAGCGTTACGTCCACTGATCCACACTCTGTGAACTTAATGGCGTTACCAACGATGTTCATTAGGATTTGCTTGAGTCGCAAGGGGTCGGTTCTAATGATTTTCGGGACGGTCTTTTCGTATGAAATACTTAGCTCAATCCCTTTTTCCACAGCTTTTAGTCTGAGGAAAGAAGAAATGTCAGTGATAATTTCACTTATCGCAGTCTCAAGACTTTCAGTTTTTAATTTACCAGCTTCTACTTTGGATAGATCAAGAATATCATTGATAATATTAGCGAGTAGTTCTCCATTGCGCTTGATAGCCCCAATAAAATTTAGCTTTTCTGAGGAAGTGGATTCAGGATTGCCAAGAAGCTCTGAAAATCCAAGAATAACACCCAGTGGAGTGCGTATCTCGTGGGACATGTTCGCAAGGAAATAACTTTTTGTTTGATTAGCATTCTCAGCAGCGATCTTCGCATCTCTAAGGCTATTTTCGGCCTCTTTTTGACCGGTAATATCGGCAGTAACACTAATGGACCCTATGAATTTTCCGCGATGATCAAAATCTGGTTGTGATATGGTGCTAACGAGTCTTGTTTTGTCAGGGTATGGAATTGTTAATTCACTAGAAACAGTCTGGCCCGATAGCATTTTTTCAATAGTGGGCAATGCGTCTTGGTAAGTCTTCTCATCTAAAAAATCCTTGATGCATTTACCAATGATTTTTTCTTTGGGTAGTCTCCTCCATTTTGCATATGTAGCGTTAACAAAACGGAACCGCTGTTCGACATCAATATAAGTAACTGCGACAGGTAAGGTATCAGTAATAAGCATCAGTTGTTTTTCACTTTTCTGAAGCTCCAATGTACGCTCGGCGACTCTTGCTTCCAGCTCTTCATTCAATCGACGTAGGTCTTCAGTGATTTTTTTTCGTTCAGTAATGTTTTGGAGGAAAGCAAAAAAAACAAAACCATCATTTTGCTTTAAGGCATTGATTGTGAATTCTGCTGGAAACTCAAGGCCACTCTTGTTAAGTGCTGAGAGTTCTAAGCGCTTGCCTAGCGCAGGGTCTTCACCAGTAGTTAAGAACCGTTTTAGACCTTGAATATAAGCTTCCCTGAATTGGATTGGAACGATGGTCTCAGCTAAGGTGCGACCGATGACTTCACTCTTTGACCATCCAAAGACAACTTCTGCTTGATGGTTCCAATCGGTAATCAGGCCTTTGGCGTCCATTGCAAAAAACGCATAGTAAGCGGTGTCAAGAATGGACTGAAGGCGCTCAGCGCTTTGTCGCAGCTTCTCCCCACTTTCGAATAATTGTACATTGGTCTCTTGGAGTTGACGATTTCGAAGATAAATTTCGGTATTCATCTGCTCAGTATGAACTTGCAATGACTTAGCTGCTTTTTGTTGTTCCCATTTCACCTGACTGTTGAGTTGCATAAGTTCCGTTATGTCTTTAACCTGGTGAATGATGTGGGTAATCTCGCCAGAAGAATCAAAGACTGGTGAATGGGTAGGACTCCAGTATCTTTCTTCGTATCCTCCACCTGAGGATTCGAGGCGCAGTATATCGTACTTAATGACCGCCACTGTATCTGGAGCCTTGCTCTTAAGAACTCTGGTCAGTGAAGCCAGCACATTTGCAGAACCCATAGCTTTTGGGTCTTTTGGATTATCGGGGAAAACATCAAATATTCCTCGACCTAAAATTTCTTCTCGTTTTGTCATTGTTGATAGGAGATAATCATTGTTAGCAGCAACGATGGTAAAATGGGGAGAGTCGGAAGCTAAGATAAGGATTAAACCAGGACAGGACTCAAAGAGACTCTGAAAACTGAGTTGAGATGAATTGGAGTTAGATTTTTTGTTCTTAGTGTTTACGATGGCCACTGCTATCAGTTCCCATTTCAATGAAGCGATGAACGGACACCAAAAACTTGTCCTTGTCAGCAGGCTTGCGAATAAATCCGACCGCCTGACTTTTGGGAACTTCGTCCACTCCACTCAGAAAGACGATTGGAACATCTTCAATAATTTCAGGTCTTTTTTCTTCGAGCAGATTTAAAAAATCAACCCCAGTCATATCGTCCAACTTCATATCGAGAAGTATCAAATTCGGTTCATCAATTTGAGCGAGAACGGCAAGGGCTTCTGTGCCACTTTGTGCCACGAAAACCTTAAAGCCTTCTAATTCAAGAATAGTTCTCTGGAGGAGAAGCGTATCAGGACTATCATCAATGACGAGGATCGACTGTTTAGGTGGAACAGTTTTTTTGTTTTCAAAATGGCGTGAAATTTCTGATGATTTTTCCATTTTCTACCTCGGCCTAACTATATTTAGGCCAAGCGCATCATGCGCCCAAGGAGACCGGAAGTCCAATCAAATATGATTGACTTCACTGTTGTCCGGTTTAAATCACAGTCGAAAGCACAGCTGAAACCCAATGGGGTGGCGATTAACACTTGGAAGATCGCCCAATAATATTGATAGTGTCGAATTTCCGCCATATTGTGCCACCTAATTTCCTAGATGCTGTGCCACTCGATTTCCATGATCGTGTGCCAGCCAATTTCTTTCATGTTGTGCCACGTTTTGATCTTAAAAATGGCGAGGGTGACGCATTTTTATTCGATAAAAAATTGGTCGAAGAACTTTGCTATGACATGTTTGATTTTCATGAAGCGACTTACACTTCAAAAGCTTGGGAAGATTTAGCAAAAGAAGCAACTGCATTTTCACCAGATTCCTTGGCGAAGGCAATTTTATCTACTGACGTGATTAAATATATTGGTCGTTCAATAAAAGGCGAACACGAGTTTAAAGCTAATCTTGAAGTTTTAACTGATAAAGTTTATTCACTTTTAGAAAAAGGACTGGATGACTCAATTCCTGGTTGGAACGAAGCCAAGGCGGCGGAGTTTAGTAAATATATTAAGAGTCAAAAGCGGGCGAGTAGGAAAGTTAAGCGAACAAACAAAAAAGAGCTAATGCAAATTAGTTCCGATCTCGTACAACCAGTGGCCATCACGGTTAATCCACTGTTGGGGCAGCCCGGGACAATTCCTGAAAGTGTGAAAAAGGCGGTATAATTTTGGAAAACCACAAGCCCAAAATTCATTTTGATTCACAAAGTAATTTTGCGAAAATTGATTATTATCTTTTTTTAGGTTTTTTGACATTTAATGCAGATAAATCTTGGAGGCGTTTAGCCCGGGCGTTTTTCCTCTCTCTTTAAGCCATTGAACTTCGGCGGGTTTGAGTTGATTTAAATTTGCTTTATCAATCAGTCTGGTCCGCGAAAGCAATGAATGGATTTCTGTGACCTTTGATTTGATGGCCTCGTCCGAAGACGACAAAAATTCCCTTTCATATTCGGCTATTGAGGGCGTATTTAATAAAGAATCAGGACCCGCTTGTGCTTGTTCTTTGCTAGAACGAACTTCTTGTTTTTCTGTTGCCGCTTTTTTTCCGGTCGCAGCCTTTCCTGAAATATGGTTGCCTTTTTGGAAATAGCCAATAAGCGAAACGATAGCGATTGTGAATAAAATAGCGAAGGTCAATTTTAACTTTAACATGTTGTCTCCTATTTTTTAGCGTGAATCTCGAGCTGAACATCGACGGGCGCCGAGGTTCCAGATATCGAAAGTGTTTTTTGATTAATCCCGTCTTCCCACACAAAGCTTGGACTCATTTTGTCAGAATCAAAAAGTTTATCTAATAAGGCCAGCATTCGATTCTCCATTTGAGCTGTATCACCCGTGTTTTTCCCAACGAGGAGCTCGCCCATTCTAAATCCAAAAAGGGCCGCACGAATTCTTGGGTTTTTTGATTTGGCCATCAGACTGACCGCGATGTTTTCAACATCAGAATATTCTGTTTGTAATTTGATCTGTGAATCTAAAGTAATCTTGACCAGTGCAAGTGCCGCCATTTTTAAGCTCGCACGACCATTCAGTAAATCACAGGCAAGGGCTTTACTGTTTACTCTTAAGAAAATATTTGCCCCAGATCGTATAAATTGAGGTGTCTTTATGGTAACAGCTAGACGATCTGCAACCGCAACTAAGCTTGACGACTGCTTTTGTATTTGCGGAATTGATAAAAAAGTTTGATCCAACAATCGTATTTCCGTTGGAAGCTGAGTGTAGCTGGGAAGAATGTCTAATGCTGTCTCAGCTTTAACTAGCGAGAAAATATCACTTCTGTTTTGCAGTTCACTAGCAACCGTTAGATTTACTGGTACTAAAAGTTTAAAATCGAGCTGAAAATTTTGATGAACCACATCACTTGGTAACGCCAATGAATCGATATCTATAAAATCAACGCTTTCAATATCAAAGAGAGTTCCATTTGCATCCTGGACGATGTTTTCAAAATAGATACATTCATCATTAATTTCTGCGCTTAAGCTTTCTAACTGCAATAAAAAGCTGTTGTCGTACATTGTTTTCCAAAAAGGACCACGAGCCCATTTTAATTCAGCAAAGGAATTCACTGCAAAAAGAAGACTGGCTAAAAAAGTAATTGTTTTCATTTGTTGTTTCGCTTTCGTACGGGCCGCCTTTAACGACGGCCCTTTTACTGTTCAGTTAAATTATTTTCTTGGAATAAACGTTGTAACCCATGGCTTCATGATCACTTTTGACTGAGTCCATGTTTCCGTAGATTCAAAATCTTGCGTTTGCATGTAACTTGCCGTCGCCGAACTTGATCCAAAAATCGCATCAAGGCTTGTTAAAATAAGGGAACCAGCAACGCAGTAGACATTACCTGGACACGCTTGCATCAGGGAACCAGCAACAACCGTCGCTCCACGTGGTGGTTGCTGTGATGGATCAATTAGACGCGATGTCCATTAAGCAAATTGGAAATGGTATCACGTTTGGGTTTAAGTCATCGTACAAATACAAAACTGTCCGCAATCGAGCGAGATCTGCGACTGTGATTCCTGGGTTGATTTTCACAATCGACTATAATGAACGTGTTGAGGAAGATAAATGGATTTTTGTAGAGATCAAATACATCTGTGGTCTTCAATTAGAGTCTAAAGATCGTCTGGTCTGTGAACAAGACCGCGGTCGCGGGTATCGTGAAGACGAAGGACATGCGAGTGCTGTTTCAAGCCAGCTTGATTTTCCAAAAGTTATTGCATTCGAACGCGTAAAATAATTCGGATACGGGTTAATGACCCGTGTCTGCAATTTCGGTCATTATCTCAAATTGAAACAATCTAAAACGATTAGACCGTTTATAAACGGTCAAAATATTGCAGCCTTTTTAAGATATGAAATTTATCTTAAATTCATTTTTAATCTTAACTGTCCTATGGACTTCGTTGTCCATGGCAAATGACCGCTTGGTCAAGGCTGAACCCGAGCCAAATGTCGCATTTTACGGCTATCAAATCGGAAAAAACAGTTACTTGGTTGTCGCAGTTTACGAAAACAAATCATATGCAGTTTCAATCTACGACCCTCGCATTGCGGCCGCCCCGATTATTGTTGGCGTGAGCCACATTTGGGCCGAAACTAAAAAACTTTTACTTCCAAATCCGGATTTTACCTCAAAAGGAGCCCGCGAAGCTTTTGGCGGAGTCGTTGATTTTTCAAATTCGGATAATGCGATGAGAAATTTAAAAACCGACGGCCTATTTACAGTGACGGCCGAAAAAGTAAGACGGAGCGGTCGCGTTTACGAAACTCAACTTTTTCCTTTTCGAAAAATACTCGCAGCCGGCAGAAGCGTTCGCTATTTGATCGGTATGGTTCCCCCAATCAGTGAAGACTTCCCATTCCGCCGTTTTCAGTTTAATGAAATTGCCGATGGACATTCGATTTTCAGTGTTATTGACACCAATGCCGTTGGCGAATCTAAAACACTTTCTTTATTTCAAAGAAATGATGGCGAATTTTTTCGTCTGCAAGGCGATTGGGTCAATTTTGATAATGTGACCGGGCCCGTGGTTTATTCACGGACGGATGAAAGAAAAGTTATTTTGCAAGGTGATAAAATTCTATTCCATGTTGGTGAACACGTCCCGGACCATTTCAACTTAATTGAACTGGAGCGTAGCAAAACGCTCTACACGCGTCCTCTTTATGAAAAGGGTGGTCGTTCTATAGATCCAGACTGGGATCGCCTAGCGCCTCCCAAAGAAAAACTGAATACTTCAGATTTAAGCGATGCTTTATCTTATTATGGAGTCCTTAATTTTCTAGTTGAAAGTAAAAAAATGCATCGAGCACTTTCTCCCGAAGCTCATAAAATAATGAAGGAGTCGCACAATGATGATCCTTTTGTTAATTATTCTATTGCGCAATGGCGCCCGTATCAAAAACTGCAAGTTTCTCCGCTGGGCGTAATGACTTATCAGGAATCATCGTCGCAATCCCCGCTTTTTCTAGGACTAGTTGGAAATAACCCACCGGTCGACATCACAACTGTAGCCGGGCGATTAAGAATTACATTCGAGCTAGGAAATGCTACTGACTACGATCTTAAAACCGGTGAGGCGTTTCCAGTTTTAAGATCTAATATGACTTCTAGAATGTGCCTATCACTTTTTTAAACCTTTATTTTAACGGACGTCGAAAGCGTGTTCAATTATTTAATGCCAGCCAATTTTTAAAATCTAAAAGTGTTTTGGATTTAGTATAATCATGAGAATGCAACATACGCCCTTCCAAGCCATGATGCCGAACAATTATCCGGTCCGCTAAAAAACTTAAGCTAGAATAACCAAGTTCTGGTGACTGAAATAAAGTTGGATTTTTATCATTTAATTTATCATCTCCGCTGGCGCCAGTTCCGCTGACAACAAATAGAGTATTGGCGCATTTACCTTGCCCTTGCAAAGTTTGTAAATTGTGATCATGTCCGCTAATGTAAATGTCGATCTTGCCGCACAATTCGTTTTCTACTAATTTTTTGATCACGGATCCTGAATACGGAGGAAACGGAACTCCGTCGTAACTGCCGGCATTTCCATGCTTACCGTTGCTTATAAAAGGATGGTGCGCTACAACGACTTTCCATTTAGCTGTCGATTTAGAAATTTGAGTTTTTACGAATTCGGTTTGTTGTTTTGAATCTTTGTCGTGGAAATATCTGCTGGTGTCCAACACGATAAACAAGACGTCATTTTTTTCAAACGCATAATAATGACTCGGCAAAATATACTTCGGATTATTTTTGCTGTATTCAACTTGGTAATCGCCACGGTGCCATTCATTCGCCATTTTTCCGTAGTCATGATTTCCAAGGGCCACATAAAATGGTTGTGGAAATTCAGCGTATGGCTTTTCAAATTTTTCGATCATTTGCGGATCACTCGGTGAATCAATACCGACTTGATAAATATTGTCTCCAAGTAGCAAAGCAAAATCGCATTGAATTTGCCGGCACTCACGAGCCATAGCCTGACCAACTTGAAATTGTTCTGTATTACCTTTGCCGGTGTCTCCGACCGCAATTACATTCAACTCCCCTTGAGAATTTAAACCAAATAAAATTGAACCCACCAAAACAACGTACCGAAAAATGGACATATGACCTCCTTGTCACTATGCTCTATCTTAAATATCTTAGACCTTAGTATTACAAGCCCAACTGGCAATGCTAACAGAAACATAATATGTGACCTAAAAAGTGTAAGACTTTGGTCTAGGGTAATGCCTGACTGAACCATGAAAAACGGCATTTTTAGAATTTCCGGTAGATGCTGATTGTGGATCTGTAAGAATTCACAGTTAAGTTATCTAAATTATCAAAAAAAAAGCGACCATTTCTGGCCGCTTTTTTTTCATCTAGAAAATTTAAATTACTTTTAAATTATTTCGTTAAGTAGAAAATAAATTTACCATTTCCTTCTTTAACTCGACGATGCAAATCAGTTCCATTGCCACCATTAGCTGACGAATTGTTTTTCTCGCCAACACAAAGTGCATTTTGTGTATCTGTTAAATAAGACGACTCGGTTAAATCAACCAATAACTTGGTTGCAGTCAGTTCCGTAGCTTTAAGAATTGTCTTACGAGTAACACGACAAACGACCGATGATGTTCCCGCTTGAACAGAAACTCCTTCGTTTTCATTGTCTTCTAATGTGAATGATTTTCCATCAGGTGAATAATTCACAATACTTGTTAAATACTGATCCTTTGGATTATCGCGTGAACCATCAACAGCCACAAAGTCTGCGGCATTGGTTGCATTCCAATTAAATCTCAACTCAGTTGTACAGCCTGAGCCATTATGATTTGGATCTTGCCAGTAAGCATTTGCATAACAGCGATATCGAGTTAGTTGATCCCCGATTGATGAACATGTAGAACCCGCATTAACTTTTGCAAAAGTTTGCATATAAACGCCGCCTGCAGCTGGTGCTGTTGCATTCGCATCAGTGAATGTTCCCCAAGTATTTGTGCAAGAAAAATTCGCCGCAGATGCAATTGTGTTAGAAACAGCTGTATAAGCACAACTCTGGAATTTCATATTAGCAAGTGCTGGATGATTTGAAGGACCCGAACCACAGTTCGGAGTTAAGCCGTTTAATCCCGCCCAGTTTTTTACAATAACCGGAACTGGTGATCCAGAAGACATATCAACACACCCGCCTGGTCCGTTGGCTTGATAACCTTGTGCTGTATTAGAAAGAGTTCCTTTACAAACATTTAAGTTATACTTTTTTCCGTCTGTTCCGGTTTTTTCAACGTTCTTACAATCCATAATATCGTAAGTCGTTGTCGCAGAGCCTTTCATCCAAGGTAAATTATTTGGACCCGCATCCCCACCGTTAGTTCCGTAGCCTGCAGGAACCGCAAATGTAACGCGACCAAAAGTCATTGCAGATGGTGTTATTACACCAGCTCCAGTAATCACTGGCAAGTCGCCAGGAAGAATATGAACTCGACCGAATGCGCGTGCATCGTCCGCTGAAAATCCTACTTTAAATCCGCAAGCTTCAATTGCAGCTCCACCACCCCAGATTTGCGCCGCGTGCTGATCCTGAGTTCCGACAGTTCCATCACCGGAAGTACAAGCTGTTGTTTTATCTGTCGTACGAGCTGCACAGTTGCCGCCTGTGTACGAGAATTTTTTACCAGCTAACTTAACCAAATAAACTGGTTCACCGGAAACAGGTCCATGACAAGTCATATTACCTGGGGCACAGGCTGTTTGGTAGCCGCTTGGGATTGTTCCGTCGAAGGCAGCTAAAGTCCAAGATCCTGAAAAATTGACTGTCGAAGTTGGAGCCGCATTCGTAACATTCGAAGCACCGGCTACAGCCGGTTGTGTCGCATCAACTTTAAATTTTCCATCGTCAGATAAAACAATCGTCCCAACGCCTGCACCTTTTGTAAAAGAGAACGTCGAACTTTCCTTGTTATTTCCGCTCATATCTTTTTGTGTTGCATCAACAAAAGTAATTGGTCCGACCAGCTCTGCAGAAACTTTGTTACGAACGATCGCATTGATTTGTGAGCCCGGTGGAACTTGGAATGACCACTGACCCGTCGTTGAATCTACTGAAGCCTGCACAACTCCAACAGCGCCGGCGTTAAAATAAATAACATATATTTCCAAATCGCCTAAATTCACATTCATCATTCCATTTTCATTAGATTGGTGAACATCGCCATTTTTATTGGCCGCTACAAATGCAGTTGTGGTCGCAATAGCTCCTGAAATTGTGATGTTGCTTGTTCCGCCGCCGCTACCGCCGCTGCCAGAACATGCACTTATTACGGCTGCCAAAGCTGCGATTGCAACTAGGCCCGTGAAAATCTTAAGTTGTCGTTTCATAAAGTCCCCTTTTATTTCCGGTTAATGGTTTTTTGAATTTCAAACAAATCGTTTTGATTTTTTGTTAATTGTTGAATCTGTATCTGTGAACTATTTAAATCGTGTTGCGCTTTTGCTCTTTGAGTTTTTAATAAAATTAAATGCGTCGAACGCATTGCATTTGTACTCATCGCAGTATTTAAATCTTTGATTTTCATCTTTAGGTTTTGTGCTTCACTTTGTTTTTGTGACAACTGTTGTTGGGTTTGCATGATTTGACTGGCAATCATCGCGCGCTGCTGTTGAATACCCATTCCAGCTGAAAATGACGTAATTGAAAAAATATAAAACCCCGCGGCAATGAAAAAATTATGCAGCTTCATTATCAAACCTCGATAAACTTTAGGTGAACCCTATGCTTTATTGTTAGCGTGGATCAGGCAAGTCGCGTTCTGTGACGCAGGTCAAAGGTCTGGCGAAGAGGTTTATTTTGTTTTGTAAACCTACTTAATTCTTGAACCAATCTTTAACAGATCTAAACAAATTCCAAAACCGCCTTCTTCTTTTGAAGCTTTAAAGAATTCCATGTCTTCCTCAAGACGCTTTCGCATGCGCTCTTTATACTCGTCACCACTGCCATTTCGAAAAATATTCCGCGGCAATAAGAGTAACTTTTCTGTTCCAGTCATTGAGTGACGTTTGTCATAAATGTTAAAAAACTACGGCAATTTAGATTTCAAAGAATCAGATTCGCAACCGCCCCAACCTTCGTGAGTCATTTCATGATTATCTTTTACATCGTAAGGATAGACATGATCACTCATTCCGTTTGAACCCTGGTAGTTTAAGTCTAAATGTTGTAACACTTGACCATCTTTGACCAATTCAAACTCTGCAGCGCCCTTAATTTGAAATTGGACACTGCCGATTTGTAAGATGTTACCTTCGAAGTCGGAATACGTTAATGTTGAATCAGCTGTATTAAATTCACTAGTAACGAAAGGTTCGGTAAAAAAGCATTTGATTATATCCGCTGATGAAATAGCTGGTAATAAGATAATTGCGCTTAAAATAAAATTTTTCATAAAACCCCTTAGCCATTAAAGATGAACTAAGAAGTTTCTATCTTGATTTAAGCATATACTCAAATAATTATTTATTTTTTTGGACGATAGCGATTTGATCTCTTTCTTCAGTTACATCAAATAGGCGACGTGAATACGACGCTGTTAGAATTCGTTCATTTGTTTTTTTCGCGACAATAAACCATGTTGAACTTTTGTCTGCGTACTTGCCAAGATCACAACTACGACTAGTTTCTAGCGGAAAAGTAAAAGTACCTTCTTTAGGGCCTTTCCATGAACGTGTAATTTGAAAAGTCGCAATGGCATCTGTTCCACCTGTTGTGTATTCCACGTTGACCATGGTTCCAATAAATACCAATGAAGCATTTTTGAAAACATTTTCAAACGATTGCTTTGGTTTATTTTCGCTGCCTTTGCACCCAAAAGAAAGTGCCGGTATAAATGATAAAAAAAGTAGAACCATAAACTATAGTTTCACAAAAATTCCTTCGACATTTTATTGAGCTAATAAGCCATTAATTGTGATTTTATCGACCGAACAGGTCGTACTTCCGTTCGAATCTAAAAATGCACGCGCATATACTTTGCCACTGCCTTTAGGAAAAAGCTTCCAGTCGGTCGTTGATAAGGCTTCCAAAGTTGCTTTGGAGTTTGCAGTCGCAAAGCTTGTAGAGGCAGTCCAAGCAGTGCCTGTCCAGGAATAAAAACTATTTGCATCATTGCCCAGGTCGTAATGAACACCGGCGCAAACACCTGACTCCGTAATTGCAATGCTTGTTAATTCTGTAAAATTCTGCGCAATATTTAATTTAGATTTTACAGCTGGTTTGGTCAGTAAATATGCGGACGTCGGTGAAAAGCTGGCGCTGGTTAAATCAGGGAAAAATGTAGGACTGTCGCTTTCCATACGAACTTTATATTGTACAAACGGTAAAACCGAATTGATTGTTTTCCACGTAGAAAAACCGGCATTGGCACTTGCAAGGTCTAACCACGGCACTGCAAACGGTGTTGTTATTACAGTACCAAAAAATGTATACGGATCTGTATTATTATTCATTTCAGAAAAATGATCGCTGTTAGTTCCGCTGGGTCCAACCCATGTTGGATTTCCAGTGCACACACTATCGACGCAACCACGAACTTGAAATTTTATGCGATTGGCTCCGCGACGATAAAGTAGTTCGACCTCAGCATCTGTTAAAGCGCGGTTCCACAGCGCGGCTTCGTCAAGATCACCTCTCCAAAAATCAAAGTATCCAGGCCCACCAATCGTAAAAACTCCAGCCGTTGTTGTCAGCGCAACAGCGCGAGATCCCCGATTTACTCCATTTAAATAAACAGTAACATTTGTGCCGTCGTAGGTTAATGCAGCATGCATCCACACACTATCAACTACTGGCGCGGCTACTCCAACGGTATCAAAACCACCGCCGTATCCGTGAAAAATAATATGACCATTGTACACCATCATTTCCCACAATTGCCCATTAGCGTTTGAACCGTAAGCCATTAAATTACGGTTTCCTGCTGTGGGATCGCGACGAAACCAAATTGCTGTTGTTCTTGGGTTCGCACCCAGCGGAAATCCTGTGGCAGCTAAATTGATTTGTTGATTAACTCCATTAAACTGCACCGCGGTTCCAAACATTCCCGGCACGCCAAACACGAGTGCATTTTGCGGCGAACCATGATTTGCA
>JAYVHE010000048.1:0-14337 GCA_043771495.1 Bdellovibrio sp.
CGGACGGTTTAAAGCGCTGCCTGTGATTTCAAAAAGCTCGTGATTTGAGCCCAAGTTCACTTTTGAAACAGCTGCCAAGTGTCGATCACCAGAAAAAATAACGACGTTCTTAGATTTATTTTTTTTAATTAAATTTAAAAGCTTTTCGCGCTCATGAGGAAAGTTGGCCCATTTTTCAAAACCAGGAGTTTCCGGCAAAACCTGAATCGATGAAACCAAAATTTTTAATTCTGCAGGTTTTTGTAACTCATCTTCAAGCCAAGCCCATTGCTCACTGGACAAAATTTTTGTGGACTTGTCTGTTGTCGGTTTATAAATTTTTGGTGGTACGTCTTGATCATCGGGGTTGTGCTCAGGATTTTTTACCAGGTCCGAGCGATCCCAGCGAGTATCCAGCAAAATAACGTGAACTCGATGCGGAGCTTTTCCGATCATTCGAGAGTGGTAGATAGCCATTTGTTTTTTTGGCAAGGTTTGTTTTAAATATCCCCAGTAATTTAAAAATACGCGTCGTGCCTCGTCTTTTTCGGGATTATTGAAGCCACCATCATTTTGTCCGAAGTCATGATCATCCCAAGTGGCTAAAAATGGAACTTTTTCGCGTAATTCACGGTAATCTTGGTTTTTGTTTAATTTTAAATACTGAGCGTAAATTGGTTTTGATTCGGGGGCCGAAGCGTAAACGTTATCGCCCATCATAATAAAAAGCTGGGGTGAATTTTTACTAATCAATTTCCAAAGTGGTTGCTCCTGATCTTGATCATTGCAAGCGCCGAATCCAAACGTTTCAATTGATTTTGAGGTGTCTAAGCTGCGATAGGGAATGCTTAATTGCATTTCCAGTGATGTGCGCTGGGACTCTTTGTAGTCTTTGTGTTTACTCGGGTCGATGAGCGGTGCCGAAGGCGGATTTGTTGCCGGCGAGGTCGGTTCAGACGGGGCTTTGGTCTGGCATGAAGAGATACTTAAAGTCAGAAAAGTTGCGGCAATGAATTTAATGAGTTTTTGCATCACTTATTTGATCTGATTTTCAAAGCGCTCGCAATAACTAATTCTCGCCTTCAGTCCCGGTGTATTATTTCCGATAAATCACTATGGTTGAATCAGCTCGTCGAAAATTTCCCCGTTGTCCCTATTCGCAACCTATTTGCATTACATTTATGTCGCAATCGGTGATCGTTACCGGCGAAGAAATCGGCGAGGGCGGACTTTCTTTTTTAACAGATGTCGATATTCCAGAGGACACCCAAGTGGTTATGAATTTTTTTATTTCAAACGGGCAGTACTACTGTTTGCGCGGTTCAATCCGCAATCAATCGGATAGCCAAACCGGACAAAATACAACGACCACCACAGCTGGCAAAAAAAATAAAAAAGCCGCAATCTTTCGATACGGCGTTAATTTTAATGAAGTGAATATATCTTTAAAAAGACAGATTCGATCTTTTGTGGCACGATCTTCTCACACGCTAAAAAATCAAAAGACCACCTCAGTAAACTAAATCAAAAATTACTTCGAGAATGCTTTATGAATCTGAGCAGACATGCGAGAAATTTTGCGAGCTGCGGCTTGCTTAGTGAAAGCACCTTTTTGCGCGGCCTTCATCATTTGGCTCATGAATGTAGATAATAACTCTTGTGCTGACTTTGAATTTTTATCTGTGATTGCTTTTAATAAAGTTTTTTCACCAGTGCGAACTGATGAACGTCTAGCTGTATTAACTTTGTTTTTACGTACAGACTGACGTGCTCTTTTTGCTGCTGACTTATGCTGTGCCAAGGTATAACCTCCAATAATAATGTCCGATAGAACTGACGATCAAAGTAAAGGTGTTAACACAACCCCGGCTCGCACGCAAGTCAGTGCCTCATCGAATTCTACACTAAATTCCTCCATCCTAAAAGATGCCTTAAAAATGGCCTTCGGAACTATGACCAGCCGGGTATTGGGACTTCTTCGCGAAAGCATGCTAGCAGCCCTTTTTGACAAATCCATAACGGACGCTTTCAATGCCGCCTTTAAAATACCTAATTTATTTAGACGATTACTTGGCGAAGGGTCGCTTTCGGTGAGCTTTATACCGGTTTTTATTGATGCGAAAGCTGAATCGCCCGAGCGGGCTCACAATCTGGTGAACTCCTTTTATTCCATTTTATTGATTTTACTTTCGGTTTTAACGACTTTGGGAGTCCTTTACTCGGATGAACTCCTTCGGCTGATTTTGAGTCCCGAATTTGTGAGTCAAACTGAAAAGATGGTCCTGACCGAGCACATGGCCAAAATCATGTTCTTGTTTATTTTCTTTATAAGTTCGTTCGCTTTTGCCATGGGAATTTTAAATTCGCTGGGAGATTTTTTTTGGCCCGCGATTGCGCCAACATTCTGGAATTTGGCCATGGTTTTTTCAACAGTTTGGCCGCAAAAGTGGTTACCAGATTCTTATGCCCGATTTGGCGATCAGCTGGCGTGGGGTGTGGTTATTGGCGGAATCTTGCAGGTTGCGGTTTTGATTCCGTCCTTAAAGAAAAAAGGTTATTTACCAAAACCCGATTTTTCTCCTAAAAAACTTTTAGCAAATAAAGACAGTTGGATCGTGTTTCGCAATATGGTGCCCGGGCTCATTGGAATGGGGCTCATGCAAGTCAACACCGTGATTAATTTGCGTTTTTCTTCGCGTTTTGAAGAGGGCACAGTTTCGTTTATTAACTACGTTGATCGTCTGATCGAGCTTCCGCTTTCGTTGATCGCGGTTAGTTTGGGGACGGCTTTGTTACCCAGTTTGTCGGGCCTATGGAATCAAAAGGACCATGACGGTTTCGCGAAAACCGCGCAAAAATATTTGGAATTAAATATTTATCTTTCGATTTTGGCCGCTGCGGGACTTTACGTATTAGCGTATCCAATCGTTGATTTACTTTATGGACGCGGGAAATTTACGGCTGACGACGTGTTTGTTACCGCTGAAATATTAAAAAGTTATTGTTGGATTATGATTTTTTCGAGCGGCGTTCGCGTTTTTACGCCGGCGTATTTTGCTGTAAAGAATACTTGGTTTCCTGCTACTGTCTCGGGTCTTTGCGTGATTATGCATATTTCGATTGCGCCACTATTGATGAACAAATACCAAGTACATGGATTGATGTTTTCTACTATTGCCAGTGCGTCGTTGAATTTTTTACTACTGCTTGCGTTCTTTCCAATTTTTATAACACAGTTTCAATATTTAAAATTTATAAAAACTGTATGTATGTACTTGGGTGGTGGACTTGTTTTAGCATTTATTGCTTACAATTATTTTTGGATGGTTGATTTGTATGGGTCAACTTCGGTGATGAAAATTTTTATTTTGATATTCACGCTACTGATCTGTTTATTTAGTATCGTTATAATTTCTTACATTTTGCGGGTTGAAGAAGTCCTGCTTGTATTCAAAAAGATACGTTCGCGCATCCGCCGTAAATAACTGTATTTTTAGTTCCTTTTTTTGAAAATATTTTTGACAGTCTACGCATCATTCTTGAATTGACTGTTCATTCTATGGAAAATTTTAATCTTTGGGCCTAATCGGGTAAGATAAACGTAACATAAGGATTATACGGTTTAATTTATCTGGAGGGACTTAGATGAATACATTCTACAAGCAAATAGCCATATTAGTTTTTGCAATGGCGCTATTGCAATCTTGTTTTGAAACAAAAGAACAAGCGCAAAAAATCGCGCCGACTCCCACAAATGGCGTGGCTATAATGGCCATTGGTGGCGACATACCACAAGATCCAGTGCCCGAATTGAATTGCGTTTTCAACGGTGAAAGTGTTGTTAACGGGGATGCAATCACGGCCTATCAAAACTCATCAGTCGGTTACGGGCAGAATTGCGTTTCAGAAACTCGAATCTGTCGCGAAGCTGTATTATCTGGCTCTTTTGCCTATGCAACGTGTGCCATCGCTGCCCCGTATTCGTGTATCTTTGACGGTCAAACGATTGAACACGGAAGTTCAGTAACTGGATACACAACATCAACTGTTTCGTTTGGTAGTTCCTGTACCGACGTTGCTCAGACGCGCACATGTAATGATGGAGCCTTATCTGGAAACGCGCAGTATGCGCTTTGCCGCGTTGATGAAGCACGTTCGTGTTTATTTGATGGTCGCACCATTGTGCATGGTGAAACAGTTCAAGCCTTTGCAACGTCAACCACAGAATTTGGTGGTCAGTGTAGCGCTGAAACTCGTCAATGTAACGATGGAACACTTTCTGGTTCTTACGTTTATTCATCGTGTGTAGCCGATCAGCCGGCAAGTTGTCTATTTGATGGCCGCACGATTTCACATGGGTCTTCTATTGTGGCTTACGCATCTTCGAGTGCTGTATTTGGCGGAAGCTGTCAGCCTGAAACTCGTGTTTGTAGCAATGGTCAGTTGAGTGGATCATTTTTAAATTCATCGTGTGTTGTTAATGAGCCGGCGAATTGTCAGTTCAATGGAACAACCGTGGCACATGGTGAATCAGTCATTGCGTACAACTTGGCTTTAGCCAATGCCGATGTAGCGTGTCTGTCTGAAGTGCGTGGTTGTCAGAATGGAAGTTTGTCAGGAACCTATTTGGAAACGGCTTGCGTGACTCCGCCACCTGTGGAGCCACCGACGGATCCTAATCCGCCAACGGATCCAAACCCACCACCAGTTCCGCCCGTGGATCCGGTACCAGAAAAATCATGTCAAATAAACGGTAAAGAAATTCCGTCGGGATCTTCGATCACATTATTTATGTCATCGCAAGTAACGGCACCGGCAACGTGTGTATCTGAAGTTCGCGTTTGTAAAAATGCAGAATTGTCTGGAAGCGCTACAAGTGAAACGTGTGTGCAAATCACGCCTCCAGTAGAGCCGCCAACAGATCCGAATCCACCAATCGATCCAGTACCACCAACGAATCCGCCAGGTCAGTGTTCTTTGGATGGATTGATTTGGGAGTTGCCGAATGAGTGCAATAGTTGTGGAACTGCTATTGGTTTCCAAAAATCGCGCATCAGTCGCGATGGTGGAAAAACATGGTTAGTTATTAAAACGAATAAATTACCAGAGGACTTAGCGGCAATTTGGAATTACATGTTAAAAAAGTACGGAAAAAACCGTTGTGGTCGTCCGAATGTGACTTACACAACGAATCCACGCAATCGTGCGCTGGTGGCGATGGATCCAAAAACAAATCCGGGTTGTGATATTTGTAAATTTAAAGAATTCAAAATTGAATACTCATCGGGAAACATGTGTTCGTATAAGAAAAATCGTCAAACAAAAACGATCGTTAAATTTGTTTGCGAAGAACCTAAAATACTCTGTGATCACAAATGTTGTGATCACAAAAAATGTGACCGTCACAAACACTGTGACAAGAAAAAGAGTTGCACTAAAGGTCACCAATGGAATGGTGAAGGTAAAGGCCATGATCATCATGAAGATGACTGGAATTAAGCCATCTCGACGCGTAACTCAGGTGCGACCAGCACCTGGGTTACGTATTTCATGTCGACAAGGCCATCGATCGCACAGCCTTTAAAAATTGATTCTAACCGTGCCTGCATCAGCAAAAAATCTGGATGATCCGTCTTTGGTGTATACGACGAAGACTTTGTACGCCCCAATAAAGACGAGTAATTCAAATGTTGTGAATACGGAAATTCAAATTCTTCATAGGATTTAAAAAATTCTTTATACTTTTGTAATTTTATTTCGCGATTTTTATGTTCGATGTCTTTATAGTCGGTGCCAAACTCATTCATCATTTGCTCGTATCGCTCAGCAAATTCAGAACCTTGAGTTAAGCGATCATTAAATAAAACAACTACAAACCCAGATGGTTTCTTAATTCGGTGAAATTCCGCGCGTGTTGGATTTAAATTAAACCAATGGAAGGCCTGCGCCGCTACAATTAAGTCCGCACTTTGGGGCGCTAACGTCGTTGCTTCGGCTTGTCCGTTGATACTTTTGAAGCCAGGAAACGTTGTTAAGTTTCGTTCGGCTTGTAAACGCATGTCTTGATTGGGTTCAATGGCGTAGACCGTATTGCCATTTTTTAGAAATAGTTCTGATGAAATTCCCGTACCAGAGCCAATGTCTGCAATCGTGTGATCAGAATTTAATGAGTATTTGGATTTTAATAGTGTGATAACTTCAGGCGGATAAGATGGGCGGTATTTGTTGTAATCCTCAACGCGGCTTGAGAAACGTTCTTTCGAATCTTGCACCGTAAATACAGCCCCTAAAGAAAGCCTACCGTAAAACGATAGGCGCAAAAAAATTAAAAATTATTTAACATCTAGAGGAGCAGATTCTAATTGTCCCATAGATTGCTTTAAAAACTTTTGGAAAAGACTTGGATTTAACCATTCGCCTTCTTCGTGGCATGTTGAGCTGCCAGCGTGAGGGCCGTGAGTCACACCAACTAGGTAAGTCACGCCTTCGATTTCGAAGTAAGCTGGTCCGCCAGAATCACCAAAACAACCACCAGTTCCGCCGGTTTGATCAGTGACTACAAAACGTTTATCAAAACGTGCTGGTAAAGTTGTACGGCGCATGACTTCGGTTTCAGTTTGTTCAGATTCGTGAATGATGCCAAAGCCAAGTAAAGTAACTTGTACTTTTTGACCATCAAGAACCGTATTGAAGTCATCAGCTTTCAAGTATTGATCTGGTAAAAATGTAATTGGAACTGCAGTTGCAGGAATATCTGAATCTAACATCATTACAGCGATGTCGTGATCGCCTGAACCAGAATAATCCGGGTGGATCACGTAGGCTTTAACATTTCGAACAACCAACTTTGGGTGGTTGTAGATGTCTGTGATGCGAGTTTCTTTGTTCGTTTGCTGATTTGAAGTAAAAGAATGAATCGTAAAATTAACCGCGATATCGCTAGCTGGCGTACCTTGTACGCAGTGAGCTGCCGTTAAAATAAAACGTTTACCTAATACTGATGCAGAACATCCTTGGAACCAGACTTTTTCTAAACCATCGTAACGGTAATTAACAAGTAATCCCGCAGTTGATTTAGAAAGAACATCAGTTTCTAAAACGGGAGTTCCGTTAATGATACTTGATGAAGTTTGAGTGTTAATTGTTGAAGTATTTTTTGAAGCTGTACAGCCCACGACGACCAATAGACTTGCGACTAATAACAATTTTTGAAACATATGACCCCTCTTGATTCCAAAAAAACATTTAAAAAGTTGTTTACGTGTAGATAAAAAAGAGGGTGATGTAAAGACAAATTTAAGACAGGTTAAAAATAATTTTAATGCGTCATGAAGGACAAACTAGTTTTACATTTTGGCGGTCTTGAAAACTTTCTTATTGCGCAAACCTAAGGAGACAAAAACCGGCATCAAAAGCATCAATAAAACTGCCGCAATATAAGGCCCTGACGGCGGCTTTACCTCTGAAACTAAAGCGCATCCCAACGGTTTGTCTTTGCCGAGTTCATCACGCGGGTAAAGGTAAGTCAGACCATCAACGTCGTCTTGTGAAAGGTTTAAGGTGTTTTTGGCAGATGCATCAAAATACATCAACGCGTTGATGTCATGAGAATGGCCTAAGCCAATGATGTGGCCAATTTCGTGAGCCAAGATAACGGTTAAAAGACTGCGGTCAAATTGTGATATGTTAGCCTGCCCTGCAGAGACATTTAAATAAACTATTCCGATCGTCGCATAGTCGCCAGAACCGCCTATGGCTGCGGCTCCTGGAACAAAATCATCATCGGCTCCAGTTACACCTTGAAAATTTGTTTCGCAATAAACTGTGACTGGGTTAGCGGCCGCCGTCGACGTCGTTGTTGCCGAAGCTGTCAATTTAACCGGAGACGTTGGAACTTTATTCCAAACTTCAAAGGCATCTTCCATTAAACTTTTAATATTCATGCTGGCCGGGCAATTGGTTGAGTTGATGGCAAAATTAATTTCACCACTTTGCCAGCCCTTAAAATTCGGATTGGTCGAAGAATTCAAAGTAAATGCAGAAGCGAAAAACGGAAAAAATAAAAGTGTCAGAAATAAAAATTTCATTATTTAGAGCCTTTTCTGCCGCCAACGCCGCCACTGAATGTGTAGATGTAACTCAACATTAAATTGAAGGTGCGTTTTGTGGATGACATGGCCCCTTCTGTAATTAGGTCGATGCCAAAATTTGATTTCCCCATTGTGTAGTTGGTTCCAAAATTTAAAGTCATAACTTGTGTGGTCACACTTCGGCCAGGAACTGCAAAAGTTGCGGTTCCAGTTCCATTACTCATTTGCGTTAACCCACCAGCGCCTTTTAATGTTTGGCGTAGGATTCCTAAACCGACGGACCAATCCCACGAGGTTCCGGAAATATTTTTTCCAACTGGAAAATACAAATGCATAGTTTCGGCCTTGACGGTGTCGCCAACTCCTTTGCGACCCAACAGAGACCACGACAATTTGGCGGCCATCAAAAAATTTTGATTCAAACGCCAATCATATTTTAAAATAAGTGGATACTCAGTTGTTCCTGTTAAGCTAGCCGCACCAGTTTCTTTTTGCGTAATTTTATTAAGGACATTATCCGAGTAATATCCAAGGCCCGCCGAAAAGGCTTTGTCAGAAAAAGCGTTTGTGGGTGCGGCAAACATTAAAATAAACCATGGAATTAAAAACTTCATTGGAAAATCCTTTGAGCAAATGGCTTTCCTTAATGGTAAACAACAACACCCCTAAAGTTGATGACTAGTGTATGAAACTGGACCATTAATTTTTTGCTATTGTTTCATAATAAAAATCGATTGTCTCACTCTGAGAAAGGCTTTCGTCTAAGTGTAACAAAACCGAGGAATCACGTAGACTTATCTATGAAGGTGGTACGTATGCTGAACAAAAATATTTTGGTAATATTGGGTCTTGTCACGTTTATATTCGGATGTAAAAACGGTGGTATTGCTCCAGGAGACATCGCCTCCGTTACACCAGCGTCGTTGGTCGCAATTTCCTTAAGTCCTGCCAACCAATTTATCGCGCGAAACTCACAGTTTAAATTAAGATCGATGGGAACTTATGACGACGCTAGTTTGTCGGAAGTCACATCGGGAATTGTATGGTCAGTGGACGATGCGTCTATTGCTACGATCAGCAGTTCTGGATTGCTTGTAAATACCTGGGCGGGTGGAGTTAACAATGCAACTCGCGAGCTCAATGTGACTGCGACGCACACAGCGACAGGATTAACGTCGACGACAAAAATAACTGTGGTCTCGGCTTCGCTATCGAGTATCGCGATTAATCCAACCAGCATAACAGTTGCACCACGCGCAACTGTTGATTTTACTGTTATAGCGAATATGACTGATGGTTCAACATTAGATGTAACAAATTCGGTGACAGCAGCTGTTAATAATGCCAATGCGACAGTGGCTGCGACCACACTTTCGGGTGTAACTGTGGGAACCGGGACGTTAAGCGTTAGTTATAACGGCTTATCAGCAAATACCGGATTTACGGTTGCGGCTGGTGCGAGCTCGGGCGGAACAACCAACGGAACTGGTTTGTTAGGCGATTATTTTGAGGGGACCGACTTTAATTCATTCTTTGGTTCCCGCGTTGATGCGACCGTCAATTTTTCATGGAATGCCGACGTTAATAATTTAGGACAAGATCAAAACTATTCGATTCGATGGACGGGTTCAATCAAAGCCCAAAAATCTGAAACTTATACGTTCTATACACAAGCCGATGATGGTACGCGCTTGTCAATTAACGGAGTTCCATTTGCAAGTTGTATTAACGACTGGACATTGCACGGCGTGCAAGAGCGAACCTGCGCGACGACGTTTGCTTTAACGGCCGGTCAAAAAGTTTCAATTACTTTAGAGTATTTTGAAGGGCCCGGAGTTTCATTTATTTCGTTACTTTGGAGTAGTCCAACGACACCGAAACAAGTTATTCCGCAAGCCTATTTATATCCGACGGCTCCCTAGGTGACAGAGAGGCACGATGATTTGCTATTTTGGAATGGGCAGTCCTTTTAACGAAACTCTAGACATCATCTGAGGATCACGATTCAATTAAGCTACTTTCTTAAAGGAGATAATATGAAATCGTTACTGATTATCCTTGGTGTCATGGCTGCGCAAACGTCAGAGGCGCAATCGATTTATTACAAAGCTATTCCAACATGCTCGTACTGGAATTACACCAGCAGTGGGTACGTTTGCTCGGGCTATCCAACGACTGAATATTTTCCGGATCGTTCTTCTTTAGATATGAAAATTCGCTCTCTTGAAGAAAAAATTGCAAAGTTAGAAGCGCAAATTCAGAATTTGCAATAAGGGAAGTGCGGTTTATGCCAAGTTGAGTGGTACATATTGCAATTTGTGCCATATTAAATTTCGGTTATTGTTACTTTGATTTTAACCGAGGTCTTCAACTGAAGTCCTCGTAAAAAACCAAAGGGGAATAACAATGAAAAAACAAACTTTAGCAATCGCTGCAATCAGCTTAGCAACAATTTCAGCTTCGGCCCAACTTGATGAAGGCCCAGCACGTGGACGCGACATTGATCCGACCGCTGGTAGCTGCAATATTGGTCCGTTCTCACAAACAGCAAAAGCAGGCAGTTACAATCAGCTTTGCGCAACGATGACGGATTCAGAAAAGTGTTTGGCTTTGATCAAAGGCCAAATGTGGGAGTATGAGTTTTCTTCGGTTCGTGGCGAGCGAATTGAAATCATGGAATACTGCTTGGATCATTTGCGCTCAAAACTTTTACCGCCACCAGTTACCCCGGCTGAATAATGATTACGCCAGCGGAGTTTCCGGTTAATGCAGAAATGAAATCAAATTTGCGAATTATTTTGCAAAAGCAAGAACCGATTTTTTCTTTTGCAGAGCAACCGGCGTTGGCGTCTTTAATTGCGTGCTTAGGTTTGCAATTTGAAATGGGACGGTTGGGGTGGGATCGCCTGAGTGTGCCGTTGGGAATCGAACTCAAAGATTATCGGAAAAACCCCTGGCATTCAAAAATTGTTTCTTTTGAGGAGCAGATTGGAATTTGTTTTTGGATTCCGGGTCGAATTGAGTTTTTTCCACGTCATGTCGACTTTGCAGAAATTTTGCATCCGTTATCGTTAGACAAAGACGGCCAGCTGACGCAAATTATTATTTTTCCAAATCAAGTGGCCCAAAAATATGCTCGGCGCGGATTAGAATTGGTTATTGTTAAAGACTGGGTCTTGAGTTCTTTTTTATCCGAAGGCATTGACGAAAAACCTGTTAATTATTTTCACGTTAATGCTCACGAAATCGTTTCTAATTCGGCACGGTGGCAAGCGCAACTGCTGGCTAAAAATCAAGTGGCTTTCTCGGGTACTCACGATATTGCTGATCATCTCTTGGGAGGTACTGTTCTTGGTTTTAAAGACAAGTTTGAATTTTATCGACGAGTCCAAGCCACCTATGAATTTACGTTTTCACAAAAGGCGCCGGAAAAAAGCTCCTTGATTGTCTCATACATCATGGGAGTTTTGCTTGACGATATGGCGCAGCCAATGTGGTATGAATCCTCAGCACATTTAGAATTTGCGCAAAAAACTTTAAACTGGTTGCAAACGGCGACGACGAATTCGCCGCGAGTTCGCAGTCTTTCATTACCGCGGTCTTTTGATTTTTTTGTGAATGCGCTTCGCGCTCGGGAGCCGTTGGCTGAACTGCAAAGACACTTTACAGATATGCAGTGGCAATTATCATTGCTTTAACGGATCTAACCAGTTGATCACTAAATACCCTCTGATCGGATCGGTTGGCGATTGTGAGTTCATGGCGTCGACCATGGTTTTTTGATGCGTCCAAAAAGACGGGTTCATTGCAAGATTAACTTCACCTAAAAGTACTTCTTTGGTTTTCGGATTGTATCCAGCGATGGGAGTAAAATGACCTCCGCCAGGACGACCTACAAACGGGGAATAATAATTGACGATCACATCTGTGTTTTCTCCCTCACTGGCCAACGCTGCGACTTTTGCAAATTCCGCAACGTCTTCGTCTGATGTGACTTTAACTTCAGTGACGGTGAATCCATGTTGGCGGCCTAAAATCTGTAAAAGTTTTGCCGCCTGCGATAGCGTTAACCCAGGATCTGAACTAAATATTTGTTGGATTTCGCGAATGCCGCTTGATTCCACAATCTTTAACAACTCAAGCTCTGTGTATTTAATTTGTCGTGGTTTAAAAACCTTGATCAGCGAAGCTAATCCACACGTGGCAAAAGTTTCTTGAGTAAATCGTGGGTCAAAAAGCTCTTTACGAATTTTTTCTGCAGGGTTTTTGGTTGCTGGATCGAAGGGTCGAATTTTGTCTGTGGCAACGCTTGCAAACCCAGTGATAACTTGGCTTTTCACCGGAACTTTTAAATCCCAAGCCAATTTTGGAGTTACTTCTGCTTTGATGGTTCGTGGTCCGTGCGATTGCACTTCGACTTCAAAGTAACGATTTCTAAATAACATTGGTACGCCTAAAAGAATCTGCTCAGTATGGCTCACTTGCAAAAATGTTAATAGTTGCAGATGCTGTTTGTCTGTCAAACCTTCGCTAACTAAATGAATGTGGTTTTGTCGAGATAGATGGACCGCAAAGCGACTCCCAATGGGCAAAAATTTTAAATCTGCGGCGCTTTGCAAAAGTTTTTTGAAAACGTCATTAACAGCCATTGTTGATTCAAGTGGTGCAACATTAACGAGCGCGGGCATAGAGGATTGTTTTTGGCTTAACTGAAATTTACTTTCATGGATTTCATTTTGTCGAAATAAATTTTGACAACTTTGCGACCAAACCGGTGGCGCCGTTAATAAAGCTAATAAGACACCTACAGAAAATGCAACTTGAACAACATAACCCAACATGCAAACAACCCATTTTCTAAATCAGAATTTTTAATGGATGGATCATAATAAAAATACAAAAATTTTCTACTGTAAGTATTTTGACAGGAACCAAAAACTGTCATTCACGGTAAAAAATGCACGGCTTTTTACGGCTTTAGGTGAATTAATACTGAGTGAATGCCAAGTGAATGCCAAGTGAATGCCAAGTATAACGGGGCAACGACGTTAGCCCAATAGAAAAACTGATTTTTGTGGGTCACTAACGAAATCCGCGAAGCGCCCGGTTCGGCAATAAAGATATTACCGACGCTATCAACGGCAATTCCAGTCGCACCACTTAAAGAATCGGCCACCACCGTTTTACCAGATGGTGAGTTCTGATGATAACGATAGACTCGAGCATTGCTGAAAGTTCCTTCGGCAACATAGATACAGATTTGGCCACTAGCTTTAATCTGCTGCGAAACACATTTGATCTAAAAAAAAAGAGTCTCATGATGAAACAGCTTTTCTTGAAGTAGTTTTAAATTATCGCAAACGGATTCTTCATTGTTTAAGCTGACGGTCATGCCATTTGGCTAAAGTTAATTGCGCTGTTAAGGCACCAAGTAAAGCTAAAAACATATCCCATTGCGTGTCCCAAACATCACCTTGCGTTCCTAAAAATGCGGTGGCGCCTTCGCCGCTGACAGAGGCCGCACCCCATTCAATAAATTCATAAACGGCACTAAAGCTTAAACAAATCGACGTCACAACCAAGAATAGCCATTTTTTATTCTTAACAACTTGGTTCTTAATTAAAATTTCGCGCGCTAAAATGGCTGGAATAAATCCTTGAGCAAAATGTCCTAACCGGTCGTAATGATTGCGACTAAAACCAAACATTTCTTGCACCCAAAAGCCGACGGGAACTTCAGCGTATGTGTAACGACCGCCAATACTTAGTATCACGCAATGAACCGTGATAAGGACGTAAAGTAATTCGGTCAAGCGATGGCGATGGTAAGTTGGGACAATCAACGCAAAGCCAATCAACACCGGCGCGATTTCTAGAAACCAAGTAAATCGATCCTTGGGAGTAATCCCTGACCAGATCAGGACAATCAGTACAATCGCTAATAGCACCAAGTGAAGAGGCTTTACAGATTTTTGCATACTTCAAGCCTAAGACTTGAAGTATGTGCTTGGCAAGAAGTGGATTAGAGTAAGAACTAGTGTATTAATTAATTTTAGGCATAAGCATTGCCTTGTTAAATTTCATGGAGTTGCATCATTGAGTACGACAATTATAAAGCCCCTAGTAGCAAGTCTGATGTTAATCTTTTTGACATTGAATAGTTTTGCCTACGTTCATTACGAAGAAGAAGAAATCCGGCATGAATCGCCATCGGCTGAAGTCACAGCCCAAAAAATTAATGACTATTTTTCTTCCGCTCCTTTGGCTG
>JAYVHE010000049.1:0-15577 GCA_043771495.1 Bdellovibrio sp.
AAATCGCTAATCTGATTTACCAAATTAATCCGCAGTCTAAAACTCAATCGCAGTTTTTGATTGATTGGAAAGATAGCGAATTACAAATTCAAGTTAAAATTTTGGGTTCAATGAAATCAGTTCAAGCCCAACAGATTTCGTTTATGAGTGCGTACTGGACATTTCAACAGTCATTACCCACGGGTGGTTTCGCTTTAACAAGCTACATTTTACATGCATTAGCTGCACGGGTCGGTGGAGAATTTTGGTTACGACCACTGTGGTTCAGCCACGAAGACGTTCTAGTTGTGGAATTTTTAATTCCCATTGGACGAAAAAAACGGATTAGTCGGGATCTTCGCATATGATTTTGTCGCCAGTTCATAATTTTTTAAAGCTGAGTCTTAGTAGAAAAATCACTGTTGTGGTGGTTTTCTTGGTCTTGTGGTTTTGTTTTTCTTTACTTGCGCGCTTATTTGTAGAAAACCATCTTTTGAGTTCATGGTATCCCAGTGCGGGTCTTAGTTTGGGTTTTGCAGTTTATTTTGGCCCGATTGCAGTTTTAATCGAGTCCGCGGTCAGACTGATTTTAGCTATTTTTTACTGGAATGTTGAATTGAAGCCGTTGTCCCTTATGGTTTACACGGTAGTTCCTGCCGTTTTAACGTTGTTATTAAGTTACCCGATCCGGCGAATTATTATGTGGAAAGGGCGCGTTCAGTCGCCGCAAGTTGCAAGTATCTTTTTATTTTGCATCCAACCTCATTACGTGGTGGACCGGGGACTTAATCGGAATGATCACGGTAGCTCCGGTTTCTATCGTCATTATTGGTCCGCTTTTGGCGGGTGAACTTAAATTTACTAAGAATCTTACGGTCTACCTAAAGGCACTTGGATTTACACTAGCGGTATTTACAATCATCGCATTACTTTATCATTGCACGACCAAGAATCATTACAGCTATTGGCATTTAATGATTTCAATTCACGTCGTCGCGGCTGCTGTTATGGGATTTCGATGGGTCTGCGTACAAGTTTTTATCGTCAACATAAGTTTGACTCTGTTTGAATACGCGGTTCCGTCGGAAGTCTTGGCTTACGAACAACAAATATTTTTAACTGCACTCAGTGCCGGAGGATTATATTTAGCCCTGTTGTTTGATGAAAAACGAGTTCACGAAGAGAACATTAAGCATGAACCAACTATGATGAGTCAGTCCGAAGAAGCCGAAGCCTTGTTCGTAAATATTTTGTCTCATGAATTACGAACGCCACTTTCGGCTGTGATTGGCTATGCCGAAATCATGATGAAAGATAAATCCACGGGTCTAAATGATTCTGGAGTAGAAAAAATTCGTGCAAACACAGAACGACTCATTAAGTTGGTGGATCGCTTAACGAGTTTTGTAAACCCGCAGCTTGTATTTAAAACCTCACGGAAAGAAAGAGTCGATTTAAAAAAACTTGTTCAAAGCGTGTTTGCAAAACAGTACCGAGATGCGACCAACAAAAAAATTCAACTCAGCTATTCAGCTCACCAAAAAATTGAACTATTTAACAATCCAGATGTGATTTTTGGAATTATAGATGAATTAGTTTCGAACTCTATTAAATTCACCGCTGAAGGAACTGTCGGTATAAGGGCCGATCTTATTAAAGACGAAGCTCACATTACTATCGAAGACAGTGGAATTGGTATGGCCCAGGGGTTTCAACCCTTTGCTACGTTCGAGCAAGAGAGCAAAGGCTTAAACCGAGAATTTTCAGGTTTAGGAATTGGTTTATCGACCAGTCGAATGTGGGCGGAATCAATCGGTGGTAAGCTTAACCTAATTTATTCTGAAAAAGGCAAAGGAACCCGCTTTCTTTTGGTCTTTAAAACCTTATTAGGTCACTAACCACATCGATTATATTATTTTATAGATGCAGTAATTGTTACTTTGTCGTCAAAATTTTTGACAACCAGGTTTGCGCGACCTTCAAAAAGGACCGATATTTCTATCCAAAACTTAAAGTAAAACCTTATTAACAACTATACGGGCTTTGGTAACCTGAGAGCGAATTAAACCGTCTCAAGGCGGGATTGGAACTGTTCTTGATATTAAATCCTTTGAATAGAAGTTTATTTTTTATTGAAGGAGAAACTATGGGAAGCCCAAAAAACCAGTTCGCAAAATCGAAATCGTATATCTTAACAAGTTGCTTAGTGGCGGTCAGCTTTGCCATCATCAACTGTCAAAAAGCTCCAAACAAAAATGGAGTAAAGCCCAACGTAACCAATCCTGCGGGAACAAATACAAAAACTGAAGAGATTGGTAAGCTCGCTTGTACGCTAGAAGCTAAAAATGCACGCGACGGAATGCTTACTGTTAAAAAAGAACAAGACGTAGCAACCATTTCAAGTTCTGGTAAATCTGATGCTGAAAAAGACAAACTAAAAGACTTACGAATTAAATTTTTAGAAAATTGCGTAGTAGTAGTTAAAGAATTAGAAAAACTGTCTGAAAAAGCCTGCTTGCTTGAGCTTAAGCTAAAAGCCGGAGCTAGTACAAAAGAAATAGATGATAACAATGTTTCAATGACTGAAATCAAACAGTCTTGTGATGCTACGAAAAAATTGTTGTGCGAAGATGGTGGAACACATTCTTACGGTGCAACTTGTGCTGCAGCAGCAACTGATCGCGCTGGCGCTACAGGGACTGCAGCTGAAGAACAACGTAAAAAAGATGAAGCAGACCGCAAAGCAAAGCAATCTCGTGCAACTGATTACTTAAAAACGAAAATCGTTTTAGTTTCTGACGATGTTAAAGAACTATCTAAAGAAAAAAATGCCTTCAAAAAATATATTGCTGGTGGTGATATCAAATCTGATTCTAAAGCTTTAGAATTAGCTAACTCGAGCGCTAAATCAATTGTTTGCTCGATCTCTGGAAATGAAATTGATAAAACAGTTTCTAAATCAGTGGTTATGAAGTTTGCTGATGAGTACAAAACTGTTGTTGGTGAAACCGCATTGGAAGGCTTCAAAGGCGACGCAATGTCTGTTAGCTTAAGCCGTGAAAATGATAAATCTGAAAAAGGTATGATCGACAACTCGTCAGCACATGCAATCGTATTATCATTAACATGTTTAAATGTTAAAGCCTCTGCGGTTGACATTGGAGCTCTTAAAACAGCTTTAGGAATTAAATCTTCTGGCGGAAAACACTTAAGTGAGATCACTGAAGCTGAGTTAAAAAAGCAAACTGAAGCCAACGCCGCAAGATTCGCAGCAGCTAAAGCTGAAGAATTAGCAGCCGCAGCCCGCGCTGAAGAAGAGCGTCGTATCGCTCAAGGTTTACCTGCAAAGCCAGCGGTTCCACCTGCAGCCGGCGCAGCAGCAGCTGACGAAAAAACGACTTTAATCAGAGCCGTAACAACAGCGCGCATGGCTTTAGGTGAACAAAAAACAAAAAACGAAGGTATTAAAACTAAATTAGCTGCAGCAACTGTAAAAATCAATACTACAGGCGCAGCTCTAACAACTAAAAAAGTTGCTGGCGCAGAATTCAAAGCTTTAGCCTTAAAAATAATTGAAGCTGCAAAATTAGTGAAATCAACTGAAGCTGCAATGACTGATGCAAATAAAGGGAATGATGCTGCGGCAAAAACTAATACTAAAAAAGCTAATGATTTAGCAATCGCTGCATTAGCGACTTTGAAAACTCAAAGCAAAGACAAAGTTAAAGACGCTGGAACCGTTGATGAATTCGCAACCCTTTATATCGCATCTTTAAACGCGATTGACGAACAAGCGGCCCTTGCAGCTGAATCAACAGTTGAAGAAGCTAAAGTAGAAGGTTTACAAAAAACTTTGGAAGAAGCTATCAAAACAGCTTTAAACAAAAAAGTTACAGCTCAAGAGCTAGCGGCTCCAACGGCAGCAGGGGTAGTACCAGTGGCACCGGCGGGTTCACCGTAATTGTTTCAGACAATTAGTTTTTAAAGAAACTAATTAAAAAAATAAATTTCCGAAAAAAGTCAGGCCTTGAACCTGACTTTTTTCATTTGTGCGCGTCTCAATCTGAGCTAAAACCCAAAAGCATCACTATTTCGTGGACAATTGCCCACAAAAAGCGTTAATTTATGGAGTGTAGTCGCCGAAAGGAAATTCATGTTCAAGCGAATCTTAAGTCTTACTAAAAGCAGATCCTTTTTTCTATTCGGAGCTCGGGGAACGGGAAAATCAACTTTGATAGCAAATGACCCTACATTTCAAAAACGCAGTTTGAAAATTGACCTTCTAGAGCCGGAGCAGGAAGAAAAATATACGCTAAGGCCTCAATACCTGTTTGAGGAGTTGCAAGGAAATCCCGATGGCTACAAATGGGTGATTATTGATGAAGTGCAAAAGTCGCCAAAACTTTTGGATGTGGTCCATAAATTAATTGAAAGCACAGATATTAAGTTTGTCTTAACTGGGTCAAGCAGTCGAAAATTAAAAAGAATGGGCGCAAATCTGTTGGCAGGACGAGCTTTCCGTCACTTTTTATACCCACTAACCGCGATTGAATTAGGAAACCGAATGGATCTGAGTCATCAATTAAACTGGGGGAGTTTGCCGGAGGTCATTAATTTAAAAAACGCGAAGGATAAGGCGGCCTACCTGAGGACTTATCTTGAGAACTACATCAAAGAAGAGGTGGTTGCAGAACAAGCCGTGCGAAACCTGACTCCTTTTCGATTGTTTTTACCGGTTTGTATGCAAAACGAAACAGAACCTTTGAATTTTACTAAGCTTGCAGAGCAAACCAACGTTGATGTAAAAACCGTTCAAAATTATTTCGAAATTTTAATCGATACGCATTTAGGATTCTTTTTAAATAGCTATGGCCGATCTTTACGTGCCGTACAAAAAGGGGCTCCCAAATTTTATTTCTTTGACTGTGGAGTACATAGAGCGATTGAAAAACAATTGACGATTCAAGTTGAAAATCAAACAAGTCAATACGGTAAGCTTTTTGAATCCTGGTTTGTCAATGAATGCCACCGCTTAAACGAGTATAGCCAACTCGATTATAAATTTTCATATTTACGAACCAAGGATGATGCTGAAATTGATCTTATTGTTGAGCGCCCAGATGGATCTATTACACTGGTTGAGATTAAATCAGCGGAAAAAATCGAAGATAGACATTTAAAACACCTTAAGCATTTTGCTAACGATTTTCCAACCTCGGATCTGGTGTGTGTTTGTAACGAGAAAAAACAACGAAAATCTGACGGAGTGTTTGTTGTACCATGGAAAAACGCCTTCAAAGTTTTACGACTTATTAGCTAATCTTTTTAGCAAATAAATAACAATGCACTAGAGTTGCGACTATATAGTTTGTATCAAGCGTTTTAATGCTTCGTTTTGTTCGGCCCAATAATTATAGGTTTCAAATTGGGGAAACAATCGTGGAAAGCTGGGGTCCGACCAGCGTTTGTGAATCCATGCTGAATAAGAAACTAAACGGTACGCGCGTAACAATGGTATTAGCATCAATTCATCGAAGGGAAACAATCGCAATTCTTCGTAGCCACTCACAAAATTTTCGTACTCGTCAGTTTCGGCGTAGTTTTCTTCTTGAAACAACATCCAAAAATCTTGAACAGCGGGGCCATTTAAAAAATCATCAAAATCGACAACCACTAAGCCCTCGGGCGATTCTAGAATATTTCCGCGATGAAGATCGCCATGGATTCGCAAATAATTGTAATCCTGTAAACGATCATCCAAATCATCAAATAGGTATTCCGCATTTTTTAAATATTCAGTTTGGACTTCTGGGGCGATTGACGAGCGCATTTGATCTAAGGCTTCCCATTTATTTTCAGCCGTTGGACCAAATTCAAAACGGTTCATGGCGACTTTAGCCTCGCCGATATTGTGCAGTTGCGCGAGCCACCGACCAATTTGTTTAAAATGCGAAGGTAGAAATTCCTGAATTAAACGGCCGCGAACTTTTTCAAAAAACGCGTACGGAATATTTTCGAAATAATCGACGGTTTTATTATTCATTAAAACAATAGGCGCCGCGACTTTTAAAGTTTCGGCATCTAATTCGATTTCAAAGTTATGTTCATCTAAAATAGTCTCGGCGGACCAGCGTTCAGGCCGATAAAATTTAGCAATTATTGATGTGCGGGCGGGAATAATCAAAGACGTCGAACCTTCGGTTTCTAATTTAATGTCAAAAACGCGATTTTCAATGGAATTCAGCTGTTGGATTTCGCCCGTGGGAATAAACCCGTGCTTTTCCGCACTGAGGCAGATGATATTGGGATCTAAATCAAAGAAGTTTTGTTTATTGGATTTCAAGGGTCTGAACTTAGCATTTTTTGGTCGTACTATGAAATTATTTCTAAGAGCTAACCCCTTAAAACCATTAGATCAAACCTATAGCCGTACGACTCTGACCCAAAGGGTCCACTCCTTGCTCTAGAAGTAACGCGGAGGACGGGTATGAGTAACAAAATTGTAAATAGTCTTTTAGTCATTTCGGCATTGGCTTTTGTCAGCCTATTAACAGGTTGTGGAAAAAGCAAAGAGACCAAATCTAATCCAGCAACTCCTCCACCTGCTGAACAAGGAACTCAAGGCAACGGTGGGCGTCCAACAACACGTGTGCCCGGACAAGGCGATGGAACAAAAGCACCAATCCCTGTAACTCCGCCGGATCGTAGTCAGCCTCCCATCAAGCCTCCAGTAAAACCGCCAACACCGCCACCAGTTGGCGAAGGCCCAAAAACTCCAGCGCAACCACAGCTACCGCCCAATTTACCAGAAAGTAACGAACGCGTTAACTTCGAAGGTACAGTTGTAAAAACGGGTGGATTAAAATCGGCTGGCGAACGTTCGACAGAAATGTATTACACAGGTTCTTCGAATGACCAATTGTTAGAAACACTTTTAATTTCTATGAATTTTAAATCCGATGCTGAACGTAGCGTTGATATGCAAATTGCACGTGATATTAAGTTTGCAAAATTAAATATTGAAAAAAAATCGGGTAAGCGTGTTTTATCTATCAGCACAGATGAAGTTGATACTAAAATGCAAATTTTCCAACTGATTGAATCAGATCAAAACGCAAATTTCTTATTACCCGTAAAACGCGATTTGTCCGCACCAGTGGGTCATTTAGAAGCGGTATCTGCAGAATTAATTTGTATGGACGCGACCGTTTCTAAAAATGCAAACGGTGCAGATGATTGTTTAGTCACCGTTGCAAAAGTGCAATTTGCAAATGGTCAAGCCAATATTATTTTCAGAAAAAATCACGCGCTTGCGGATGCAGAATTTGTTTTATCTGATAAAGATGTCACAGCTTACAACGCGAACGAATTAGATCAAACTGGATTAGGAATGTGGTTACGTTATGTTTCTAATCGCGTTGATCAAGTGATCACGATTGAAAAAGCCGAAAAAGTAATTGTATCGTCGTATGAAATCGTCGGCGGAAAATCTGAAATGGGAGTTTTAATTACGGCGGCCGATGGAGCATCTGCAGGAATTCGCGTTCCGTTGTTAGCAGGATTAAAAGGCTCAACTGTAAATGCGAACTCATACATGCATAATCACATTGATAACAAATTTGATTTTTCAAGCTACTCAGTGGCTAAAAAAGTTAAATCATTTAATTTAGGTAATGTGGTTCATGGAGTTAAATTAGTAAAAAATAATGGCCGCGGAGATGTGATGTTATCGGTGACTTTTGATCAGCGTGATCGCAACCAAGAACCCGAAGACCAATCACGAATGAACCTGGTGATTTCTAGAAACAATACTCCGGTGGATTTAAATAAACTGACACAAACTGTAAATTAAGATTATTTCTTCAGCACAAACCATGGCGTGCGTTTTAAGCACTTCTATGGCCCTCTCTTTGCTTTTACGTACTATCGTAACGTTAGCACTAAGGGGGAAATTTATGTTAACAACTAAAGTATTATCGACTCTTTTATTAGTCGTTTCAATGACTTCTGTAGCAACTGCGCAATTAAAGCCAGGAGCCGGAAGCGGTGGAAGTGGTGGCAATCAGAACCAGCCGAACCCTCCACGATACCAAGATGGCTGCCAAAATAACTATGGACCGTGTGAACCTGGTCGCCCTTCGCGCCCAGACAGACCACATAATCCAGAAAGACCAGATCGTCCAGAGCGCCCAGGTAACGGGCACGAGTATCCAGATTATGGACGCCCAGATTACCCGAACTATCCACCGCAACGTCCGGATTACCCAAATTATCCTGACTATCCAAATTATCCACCATCAAAGCCTGACTATCCACCAAACTATCCTGACTACGGACAACAAGAAGTTAAATCAGGTTGGATTGGTCGAACAGTTCGCAATGAACGAATCAACTTACGTCAGTTAGTTGGTTTAGATTCTTACTATGCAGGTTATGAAGTTGTAGCCGTTCGCGCGATTACTCGTCCGAATTCGTCTTCAACTACAATCGCACGCTTAGTTAACGACGGTCGAATTTTAGCTTCGCAAACTAATCCTGGTTACGAAATTGGTTTGTATCCACAAACACGTTTGATCTTGGGTTCTAACACTCAAGGTTTACAACTTGAAATCGTGGGTTCAACTCAAATTGAACAAGTTGAAGTTATCGTTCAACGCACAGGCGGCGGAAACTATCCGCCACCAGTTGGCGGCGACGGACAAATCGACATTCCACTTTACAGAACAACTTATGGAAATGATCAAATCGATTTAAATCCATACATTGATTACTACCGTTACAATGGATACCGCATCGAACAAATCGTTGTTCAAGCGCGTTCTTCATATGGAACTGGAATCGTTGATTTTTTAATTAACGGATTCAACATGGGTTCAATGCAATTTCGTGATAGCGGATACTCATCACAAGATTCTTTGTACATCAGTCAGCGTCCTGTGATTGGTCGTGACGCGAGTAGCTTAACGTTACACACGCGCGGCAACTTAACGATCGAAAATGTTTCGATCATCTTAAGTCGTTACTAGTCGTAATTTATTGTAAATTAAAAAACCTCATGAGATAAAATTCATGAGGTTTTTTTTAACCGGAGTAAGATTGTGGAAAATTTAAGCACTGAAAAAACTGAGTTAACGCAAAATACAAATAAATCAACCACATCAAATGGTCGTACGGACTTCCCGGTTCTGTCGGATTACATGGATTTTCGCCTGTTTTTAGCCGACTTTTACAACCACAAAAAAGACTCTACAAAAAATTTATTACGTCCTTACAGCTACGGAATTTTTTCTGCAGCCGCCGATATAAAATCTCCGAATTATTTAAAAATGATCATCGAAGGTAAACGAAATTTATCTGCCGATATGATTTTAAAATTTGCGCGCGCGTGTGGTTTGAACAAAGCTCACAGCGACGAATTTAAATTGTTGGTTAATTTTAATCAAAGCGAAGATCCTGCGGATCGCAACTACGCTTTAAAAAAATTGTCTGAGTTTCGTGTTGAACGAAAATTAAAAGACGGAGAACTTGATCGCAAAGTTTTTGATAAAATTCCAAATTGGATCGGTTGGATCATTTACGCCTTAATAGACCAAGCAGGTGCGGGATTCGAAACTACAGAGCTAAAAAACCTATTACGTGGTAAAGCGTCCGAGAATGAAATCAGCGCAGCATTAGAAAGTTTGCTAGCGTCTGGCGAATTAGTTAAAGACCCCATCACTGGATTAATCTCTAAAGGCCAAGCTAAAGAAGCTCCCGAAGAAATTCCTTCGGCGTTAATCAGAAAACTACAAATGCAATTAATGTATTTGGGTTTAGAATCACTTTATCAAGATGATCCCGCTTCACGCGAGTTCGGATCATTAACAATGGCACTGACAGAAAAAGAGTTTGATGAAATTAAATTTAAACTTCGTCAGATGCGCAAAACTTTACACAAAGAAAATTCAATCGCACGAATCTCTAATAAGGGCGATCGAGTTTATCAATTGAACTTGCAGTTGTTTCCGGTTACGAATGCCTCTAAAAAGTAAGTCTAAATTATAAGCATTAATTATTGCTTAATTATTCGATAACATTTAAACATTAAGTGCAGATTCTGAAATCCATTTTCGGGGCCACTACGGCACTGAAAAAATCTTTGATTTGTGGAAAAGTCTGTGGAGGGCGTTGATAACTCACTCTCAAAAACCGTCAAATCTAATAAGATTGGTTTTTAACAGAATAAAGTATTTTGCTTAAGTCCGGCAAAAACGTGTTTTTTTGGGACCGTTTTTTTATTAAAAAGTGAAATTTTCGCGATAAAATCTTAAATTTTTAGAGTTAAAACTTCACAATGTTTACTAGACCTCATGCACAATATTTGGTTTGTGTCAGGGTCTTCATGTTTTTGATGAGTCCTTAACTGATAGAAAAAATTGATCAGGTGGACGTTTTTATAAAACTATTCGTAGTTTGGAATTATTCAGCTAACATTAATAAACCCTATGATTAGTTTTCCTGATGCACGCACCAAAAAGATTTCCTTTAAAAGACTGAGCGCTTTTTACGGAAATATTTCTATGATGGCCAACGCCGGAATTGCGTTAGATGCCATATTTTTAAATTTTTCTAGAACTGAACCTGATTCAATTCATCGGCAGCAGTTTCAAATCTTGGCTAATAAACTTAAGCACGGCCAAGATTTTGTAGCCACATTACAGCAAATTAATTTATTGCCGGAATTTGATATTCCTCTTTTAAAAGCGTCCATAGCTATGGGGCGAATTCCACAACTGACAAAAAAATTGTCAAAGCAGTACGAAGATTTACACCGTTCGTTCAGTGAAATTAAAAGCCAAATGTTTAATCCAGTATTTACACTAACACTGGCTGTGTTCATTGGCGACTTTGCAGAACTTATCGCCGATAAAATAACCACAATGCAGTATTTATTTCGTACGTTGCCATCGTTATTTTTTGTTTTTGCGGCTGTCGGTTTTTTTTACTGGGTTTGGCAACAATCACAATACTCGCGCGTGTATCGTAAGTATTTTTACTCAACTTTCGGTGTTATTCCCGGACTTAAAAATTATATTTTATCTTTGGCGATCCAGCGTTTTAGCTTGGCTTTTGAACTGGCCATCGAAACCGGATTAGATTTGTACAAATCACTGGATCTTGCTGGTGAATCTTCGGGTTATGAAAAAGTCCGCATTGCTACAAAGCGCTTGGTTCCCATGATTCAAGAGGGCGTCAGTTTAGATAGCGCTTTAAAAGTCGAAACTGTTTTTCCGAAAGAATTTATAATAGCAATAGATTTGGGAATTAACAGCGGGAATCTGCCGGAATCAATAATGCATTACCGAGTTCGTTTAGAAATTGAAATCGAAAAAACCCGCGGCTTGATCGTTCGAATTATCCCCAGAATTATTCAGGTGGCCGTCGCTATGTATGTGATTAGCATGATTGTGGGTTTTTGGGGTCGCGAGTTGCCCTTTTAAAGCGAGATATTTTTGGATCTTGTCTTAAGCTGAAGTTCTGCTACTTTGACCTTGTTTGTAATCCATAAAATAACACGGGATATAATCCATGAGTAAAAGTAAATCGGCCGAGTCTTCAACCAGCAAGGCCGCAGAATTAGCGGACCAACTAACAGATGACTTAAAAAAAGTTATCGAAAATTTAGACGAGCAAGACGACGTCGTTAAAATGAAAAAGCAAGCTAAAGAAGTCGCCGATGTTGCGACTGAATTTATTAAAGAATACCCACTGCAAACAGTCGCAGGTGCTGCAGTTATTGGACTTGCACTCGGCTATCTAATAGGAAGAAGAAAATAAAATGTTTAAATTGCTTTCATTCGGACTACAGCTTTTTGCACTCAAAAAAACTTTTACTAAATCAACCTCTGCAATTGAGTTTGTTGAGCGAAGTGCAGAAACCGCACGAAGTTATTTTTTATTTACGATTGGTTGTGTTGTAGCCAGTTTATTTTTATTAATTTCTTTGGTGGTTGCTGTGATTGGAGCTGGTTTGCAAATAGAACAAAGCGGAACTATTAGCTTTACGGGTCTAATGCTTTCGGCCACTTTATTTTTAGTCATATCGGTTTTCTTCTATATGATCAGCACGGTGGCTTTAATTATTCAAAAACAAAAACGCATTGAACGCCAACGATTAGCTGAAAAGGCGCGGGCCTCAGAGTCGGGAGTGACTCCATTAATTGAGGAAATCTTAAAGCAAGTTCTAGTCAATTTAGCCAAACCCAAAGATCAGCCCCGAGAGGCCCATTCGTCGCCCTCTAAGAGTGAATAGTTTTCATGCGGAGACGAGTTAACAAAATCCTAACGCTGGGTTTTTACAGTTATTATGATATAATCCTCAAAAATTAAATGTTACTTGGATTCAAGCCATAACCAAAACCATGGAGTTAAAATGAAAGCTGTTATTTTGTTATCGATTCTTGTTAGCGGTTTAATGACCACTGCTATTTCTTTTGCTGGTCCAGAAGACCATATCAACGATCAAGTGTGTTACACGATCGCAGAAGCAGATTACGCTAAAGCGGTAAGTGAGTTACCTGTAGAATTGTGCTTTGAAAAATTAAATGTTCACTTAGCAGATCCAGTGAATAAAACTGAAGATTCTATCGAAGTTTACAGCTATTTCAACCACTACGCTGTCTACTTAAACACTTTAAAATTAACAAGTTTAATTCGCATAACTGAAGACGCTTACTCATACAAAGCAGAATCAGTAATAGTTGATCGCGAAGAAAGCCACTGTGAAGACTCTGTTAAAATCACTTTGCAATTTGATGGGCAAGTTGATTTCACGGGTTACGGCGACATCGGCGCACAAAACGTAACTTTAACTCAAACGACTAAAGATGACGTTTGCCACTCGAATGACGAACATCATGTTTTTAAATACGTTCGTACTCGCTAGTTAATAAGCGACCCACATTTTATTACAACCGAAAGCCGAGATCTTTAAAGAGTTCTCGGCTTTTTTTATTTTTGCCATTTTTTTCGCACTTGCACGATCTTCTTCTAGTGGAAGCGTTTAGTGATGGAGTCATTGCCATCATGTGGTTAATTCCAGACAAAAGGATCGAAAAACAAATGTCTTAATCTTTTTTCATCGGGTAGATTGATTGAGTCAAAGAGGCATCGACTATGAGTATTCCAAGAACATTTCTATCAGCAGGCTGGTACAACTTATTACTTTTTAATTATTCGGTAGCACTCGAAGTGCTGCAGCCGTTTTTACCAGAGGGTTGCGAATTTGATTTGTACAACGGCACTCCGCATTTAAGTGTGGTGGCGTTTCAGTTTCATCACACCAAAGTGTTTGGAATTAAGTGGCCGGGACTCACGCATTTTCCAGAGGTGAATTTGCGTTTTTATGTGCGCCACAAAGGCGAGCGCGGAGTTTGTTTTATTCGCGAGTTTGTACCCTCACAGATCATCAGCGGCGTTGCGCAGCTATTATATAACGAGCCCTACAAGACCGCGATCATGACCGACGTCGTAGAAAGCAGTGATACTGAAATTACTGCCGCGTACTCTGTGCGTGACGAAGACCAAACCATTTACATGTACGCCAAAGCTGATAAAAAACCCTATGTGCCTGGCAACGACACGCTGGAACACCATTTTAAAGAGCACGAATTAGGAGTGGGCCAATCACGCAGCGGTAAAACGCAAACGTACCGGGTACACCACCCGGTGTGGCATGTGTATCCGGTCGTTGATTATAAAATTGAATTGCATGCGGAAATTTACGGAGAAGATTTTAGTTTTTTATCAACGCAGAAGCCGGACTCCGTCGTGTTTGCCGAAGGATCCCAGATAAAAGTTTATCACAAACAAAAGCAGTCTTAAAAAAATCTTAAGGTTGCACAACGACATTTTGATCAAGTGTTACTGCAGTTTTTTTGCCTAAGAAAAATGTTTTTCAAGCAAACGTATAAAATCCTGCTCGGTCATGATCATAGTTAAAACGTCAATGTCTTCAGGCAATACAGGAATTTTTTTGCCGAATAAATGCATGTAACTTGCGGCTAAAAATACTTTTGCAATACTTGCGGACCCTCGGGTAAACGACATCGCATTGTAAAGCGCAAACATGGATCTAATAAACATATCGTGGCGATTCTTAAGCGACTCGTGTGGATTTTCTAAAATCCAGTTCAATCTTTTCATGGCGTCTTTTTCGAGTTCTTTCGAAATATCCATTTCAAGATGAAAAATTAAATATCTTTTTCGAGTCCGATTCACTTCAACGATCAATGGGTCGTCCATGCCATCGTCAACGCTTTCATATTTTTGAATGTGTTCGTATTGCCAGACTTCTGAAGCCCGAAAAACAGTGCTGTCTAAGGCCGTATAGAAATTCGTAATTGCTTGGGCCTCGATATTTCGCTTTTTTATTCTTCTGGGTAACGACTTCTCGGTGTCAAATCGTCTTTCGATTATAGTTGAAAGATGTATTCGTTCTGGGGGGGCAGCACTTGTTTTGTCGTAGTCCAATAAATTCGTACCGGCTGTGTCGTGCCTTCGGCGTCCAAACTCCGAAGGTGTTTCGGATCCTTGCGACAGCGCCAAGCGACTTCTGAGTTTGGCGATTTGCTCAAAGGCGTTGTTCAAAGAATCTACGAAATTTTGATTCCGATTCAGAAGTGTTAAAGCAAAATTGGCCGCCACGGCTGCCCATTTAGGATACTGCCCTTGGTTAGAAAAACTCTGACCCATATAGGAGGTCGAAAAATCCGTGGGTTGGTATTCTTCAGCGAACAAGGATTGACAGCTGCCCACCGAATTGACGGCTTGGGCGTGTAAACTCGAAACAAAAATAAGAAGAAATAAGAAAAATTTCACTAATGATGAAACTGCAATGAACAGACCGCGAAAATTATCACAATGAGACACATAATTAGCGCACTTAATCCTGATGCAATGGCCAAAAAAACGTGCTACAAAATTTTGTTACGCGTATTATTTAGCACACCGTGGGGGTGTACTGGTTTCGACGTTGGTAGTGAAGTAAGAGGAGCATACCGGGGAGAATGAGGACCTCGTCAAAAACATTCAACTGTATAGTTTCAACTGAAACATACTCATTAGCAGCTTAGTTCTGCTACGGAAGTTAGGTTAGTCGCCGGTGTTGGTCTAACTTCCGACATTAATGCCGGATCGATCCAGTGGGCTTTCTGCAGCAGCTGGGTTTAAGAGTTACTGTGGGCATGTCAGAACTGATTTTGTTTGTGGAAGCTGATCTGACATAATTAAAACACAAACTAAGTATGTAGGGCCTCTCTACGGAGCGCTTACGGACGCGGGTTCGATTCCCGCCACCTCCACCAATTCTATTGAAATTGTCAATGATTTCAATATGTTAGTTATGTTGAACCCCAGTCAAATTGACTGTTCTGACTGGGGTGATTTTTCTGGGTCGGCGGCGCGCGGGTTTAGCTTTGGTTCCGTATGAAATTCTAAACCGCGTCTGAGGCTCGAATGCGGCGTAGGTAAAAATATTTGTTCGCAACATCGCTGGGAGTTAGGATTTAAGTCTGGGTTTTACAATCAATAGGACCTACGTCTTGATTTAGTTTGGCTA
>JAYVHE010000050.1:0-2319 GCA_043771495.1 Bdellovibrio sp.
GTTTTTATGAACTGACTGGCGAACTTAACGTTGATTTTTCTGATGGCAGCCAGTTTTCAATTGTTTGCGAAAAAAATTCGACAAAGCCTATTCAGATGACAATCGAAATGGATACCCAACGTCACGTTATTCGCGAAGATTTAAAAGCTTGCTGGAGTTCCTTTGCAAATCAACACTGGCAAATTGAAAAATGGGATTTACAAATGCCCTACCAAAGCCAAGTGACCGGCCTGGTCGTTGTTGATATTTTAGAAAAAAAACAAACGCTGCTTCCGACTTACGAAGAATCTATGAAGACTCACTTAATTATGCTTGATTCATTTCTAACATTTTTTGATGCTCGTATGAAAACCGTAGATAATGGAGAATCTGTATGCCCGATCACGTAAGCTCACCGAAAGTAACTCTTGTAGGCCTTGGTGCCATGGCTATCGAGTATTATAAAGTATTAAAAGCGCTTAACTGCGAAGCGACAGCCATTGGTCGCAGTGAATCGTCCTGCGAGAAATTCACTCAGCAAACAGGTCTAGTTAGTTTTGCGGGCGGCATTTTAAAAAATAAAAGTCGCGTTTCAGATACTGCGATCGTTGCCACTAACGTTGAATCTTTAGCGGAAACGACCATTCAATTAATCGAAAGCGGCTGTCGTTTAGTGCTCGTAGAAAAACCTGGTGCATTAAAAATTGAAGAGCTTAAAAAAATTAAAGAGCTTTGCACCAAAAACAACGCGCAAGTTTACATCGCTTACAATCGTCGGTTCCTACCGTCAACGCTTGAACTTTTAAAGCGCATCAAAGCCGAAGGGGGACTACAAACCGGCTATTTTGAATTTACCGAATGGTCTCACGTCATCGATAAACTTCCTGAGTCACCTGCCAAAAACACAACGTTTTTATCAAACTCGACTCACGTTTTAGATTTAGCCTTTTTTTTAATGGGAAAACCCAAAACCTATTCATGCTTCACGGCTGGTGAAAAGGTGTTTGCCTGGAATCAAGGACCATCACAATTTGCGGGCGCCGGTATTACCGAAAAAAATGTTCTTTTTAGTTACCACGCTAATTGGACTTCGGCTGGCCGCTGGGGGGTCGAAGTGTTAACAAAAGAATCTCGATACATTTTAAGACCGCTTGAAAAATTATTTCGGCAACCCGTTGGATCAGTACAAATTGAAGAAATCATTTTGCCGCCCGTTAAAGATGCGACTTTAAAACCAGGGCTTTTAGAACAAACTCAGGCGTTGTTTAAAGTTAAAAGTGATGATGTAAATACTTTACTCGTTACGCTTGATGAACAAATTGAAATGTTTGGCCATTACATTAAATTGAATAGCTAATTGAAACACGATTAATTTTGTGATGAAGAATCGTCGCCAGCTGTATTTTCTATTTGCACCGATTGCCACCTTTGTCATTGCTAGTTTGCTGTTTGTAAAATTTGTGACTTCTGTAACTCGCTCCGTTCAAGTCGCAAAATCCGAAATTTATCTGATTGGACTGCGTGACGAAACCACAGTGGGCTGTTCGAACTTAGATGGAACTGATTTGGATTATTTGGTTATTGGTGATTCACACACATACAGCAGTTTTGATTTTGTGACATTTACGCGATTGGTTCAGACTCAAAAAATCGGTGTTTGCACCCTTGGCGGTTTTTATTTTGAATCCATGCTCATGCTGCTGCAATCCGCAGAACCAACATTCATTAATACTAAGACAGTGATTTACGGACTGTCTTATCGACAATTTACGGGTGGCGACAACAAAGAAAAGCAGCTTGAGGCTCACGAAAAAGTCATTTCGGCGATTGCAGAACAAAGCCAACCGAATTTTATTTTATTAAATGCCCGTGTAACCGATTTTTTAAGCCAAAATAAATCGACCAAGAGACTGCATGATTATCGTGAAAGTTTACTTAAATGGACTCCCATCATTCAAAATTTAGATGAGCAGAAAGCCACTCGTCTTTTTACAGAAATTCAGAATGATAATTCAAAAAGCTGGCAGCGTTACTTACAAGTAGCGCAACTAAATCCCCGTTTTAACGAAATGGCCCAGCAGTTTTGTGATTTTGTAACGAAGCACGATCTTAATTTAATATTGGTCGACATTCCGGAAAGCCCGCATTTATCGAGACTTTATTCTATTCAGCAAAAACAGCAGTATGACCAGGTCAAAGCTGAATTGCAAAAATGCGCTAAACGATTCTTTGCAAAAGACAACTTCACTGAGGCCAACCAAAATAAATATTTTGTAAATCGTTTTTTAACAGATGACTGGATAGACGGTTATGCGACCTGGAATTTTAAATCAGAAAAAC
>JAYVHE010000051.1:0-2534 GCA_043771495.1 Bdellovibrio sp.
GCGGTTACAAGCCCTAGGTCCCGGCCTCGTACAATTCAAGTATTTCTACACGACATCAATAGTTGATTCTCATTCATGAATACAACAAAATAAGGCTATGAATAAAAAAGCCATAGGTATTTTGTTTATCATCACGTGTACGTTGAGTTTGAGCATTGGCTACAAAGTTGGTTCACAAAGATCACAAAAAATTGAATCCGGCGAAGATCTCGTTGCACAGTATTCCCATAATGGAAAACGGGTAGACGTTCGCTTGAAGGAACTAGCGCCTTATCTCACAACGGATCAGACCGATTATAAAAAAATGGTCTTCAATTCCCGAAAGCAAGCGATCGAATCTTTGATTTCAAATAAGGTTCGCGAAGGTGAAGATTTGACACGAATTGATTTTCAGCCAGTGGGTCCAGCTGAAATCGAAGATATGGTTAAAAAGATGAAATTGGATCTACGAAAAATGACAGAAAAGCAACGCAGTGATATTGCTGCGAATTTAACGATTGGAAAGCGAAACGAAGCCATCAAAAAAAAGCTTGAAGCCTCGGTGGATGCGATGCAGTTGGATTTGCTCTTACAGCCTCCGTTTGATTTTGTGAATAATCCTGAAAGTAAAGGTATTTCGATCTATCAAAAAGGTAAAAAATCTGAATTTGAAATCACTTGGTTCGGAAATTTACACTGTCCTCAATGTGGTTCTACGTTTCAAAAAATCAATGAAACGATTCAGCAAGCCCCAGAAAAATTTAAGATTAATTTCGTCTATCACGGCCAAGACCCGGATACCTCGATTGCCTTTCAGTCGGCTAAGGCCATCTATTGTTTGCAGAGTTCAAGCTCTGCAAAGTCATTTTTGGATACGATTGGTAAAGCTATACAAAGCCCTCCGCAAGATGTTGATTCCCTTTTTTTATAACTCCACTGTGAGATCAAAAATGATTATCGCACCAGTGTTTTGTGTAGAATGAGCAAAAATCTAAACTTTAATCGAATCAAAAAAAGGAATAAAATTATGAAGATAGATAATCTTGAGCTGGTTAAGTCCATCATTTTGGGTTCATTGGCCCAGCTCGAACGATCTATGATCCAAGAACGTGTAAAAGCCGGTATGAGAAACGCCAAGGCCAAAGGGAAAATTATAGGTCGCATTCGCAAACGAAACGATTCGCTTATTCATTCGTTGTTGGATGCAGGTTTATCATTTCGGGAGGTCGCGCGCATAGCAAAATGTAGTCATGGTTCGGTGTCAGCTTCCAAAAAAGAGCTTCTGGCAAAAAAAGCAAAGATTGAACAAGAAAAAATGGATGAAATCATAAACCAAATTAAACAAAATAGTTCGGACAGTACAATCCAAACTATGAAATCCATGAATGTCCCTGAAGACGTAGTAAGACAAGTGCAGCAAAAAATAGAAACTGAAGCACGCGATAAAGTTCAATCTGTCATGGGTCATGCCGGATATGAAACTTTCGACTGATTTTTTGAATTGGGTTTAATCGAAAGAAACTTCGTAGCTCTTCAATTGGGAGTCGTCTTGAAAAAGACGGCTCCTTTTTTTTGTCCAAAGTGAATAAAAGGATCATTCTGTTGATCATTGGCCTGGGGCCCCATGCAACGGTCACGGCTAGTTCAAGCCTGTCCCCGGAAAATCGGCTAATTTATTTCAGGCGCGTACCTGTTAAAACTGTGCTAACAAGCTCAACTCAAACGTAACGCAAATAGGACATGGAGATTTGGTTTTGTTCAACTTTAATTATTTCAAAAACGTATCCTAACCTTTAGACCAGTGAAAATCTTTTAAATTTTTGCCGATAGTGGATTAATTAAGAGGGGGCATCTATGAGACTAATGTGTATGCTATCATTGTTTCTATTTCAATTTTCTATTGCAGAAAGCTTAAAATGTATTGATGGCACAATTGTCTCATCTGCTTCAGGCTGCCCATCTTATCTCGACGAAAAAAATGCTATTTTCTGTGACGTAAGTACTCATTCATTGCAAATAATTGCTGGAAAAAATGAACTTATAGAAAATACGAGCCCTATTTATGCAAATTGCAAATATGGAAATCTAAAAAGTCCTGCAGCAGTTACCTTGGATGCGGAATGGGACTATTCTGTAAAAATTAATGTCAGCTATAAATCAAAGACTGGGGTTCTCGTGAAGGAAAGTTCGCATTACTTAAAACTGAGCGAACTCCAAAAGGGCTTTTCAAAAACAAATGTTTATCAAAAGTTAATGGCAGATGGCGCAATAGAAATAAAGCTGGCTTCTTTATGGATTCCAAAAAATGAAAAAATCAAAATTAATGTGATTGGTGGGGTAAATACTTGTGTTGCATCCGATTGTAAAAATACCGAAAAACCAAACAATGAAAATGTGATTTATGCCGTTCCGCCAGCTGAGCGAAAGAGTCGCAGGTGAACAAAACCCCTTGTTTGAAACAAGGGTCGCGCTCCGCTGAGCAAACCTTCGTTGGCATAAAAAATCTTCAATTTCTAAACATGACGAAACAAGGCAGCGCTACTCATCAGCACTGC
>JAYVHE010000052.1:0-23687 GCA_043771495.1 Bdellovibrio sp.
TTTTCTAAAGTTTACGGGTTAGCGGGCTTACGTTTAGGTGCATTGGTTGCTCCTGAATTTGTTCTGGAATTTTTTAATCGCGTCCGTAATCCATTTAACGTGAATTCACTAGCGCAAGTCGCAGGGCTCGCGGCTTTGGATGATCAAGAGTATATTAAGAATTCACAAAAAATGGTGTGGAACGGAATCGATTTTTGGGAAAAAAACTTACAGCGACTGGGACTTAAATATTTTCCCACGCAAGCCAATTTTATTTTGGTAGATCTCAATCGCAATGCTCAAGTCTGTTTTGAATATCTGCTGCGTCAGGGTGTGATATTACGTCCGGTTGCCAATTATGGGTTTCCAAACTACATTCGCATTAGTATCGGTCTCGAGAGCGAAAATCAAAAAGCGCTTGTCGCCATTGAAAAAATGTTGAAAGAAATTCCGACTCTTAACGCAAAAGGAACTGTTTAGCATGGGAATGGTCATTACCATTGATGGGCCAGCGGCCTCAGGAAAAACCTCTGTAAGTCGTGAACTTTCAAAGTTTTTAGAATGCCCATGGGTTTCAACGGGAGCTTTTTATCGTGGTCTGGCCTTTGCCGCCCAACAATTAAATTTAGACTTAAATAATCCTGAACAGTTAACTGAACTTGCGAATGATAAAGTGTGGAAGATTGAAATGACCACAGATCGGACTCGGGCGTATTTTAAAAATGTAGACGTCACGGATCAAATCAATCGAGAAGACGTCGGTAATTTAGCCAGCAAAATCAGTCAGTATCCCGAAGTGCGCCAATCATTATTAGACTTACAACGGACCTGTGCTTTAGAAAATTCGTGCCTGATCGCCGAGGGCCGAGATTGCGGTACCGTGGTTTTTCCTCACGCAGAAATAAAAATATACTTAACAGCAAATTCTGAAAATCGTGCCCAGCGCCGTGCTGAAGAGCAAGGCCAAGATCAAAAGGCTATCGCTGAATTGCAAAAGGTCCGCGATTCTCAAGATACGAACCGCAAGGTAGCGCCGTTACAAATTCCAACCGACGCTTTAGTTTTAGATACCACAAAATTGGATTTGAACGGTGTTGTTGAAACCATTAAACAACACCTTCGCAGTCGCGAAATAAAAAATTAATTTTTAAATTTGAAATTCGTGCCACGTAAATACTGTTTAATTTGAGCTGGATTCAGTTTTTCATTAATATAAACTGTAAGGTAATTGGAACCTTCGTTGCTTAAATAATTGTAATCATTGTTCCTAAAGACGATTTGTGGTGGTTTTTCAAAAATAAGACCAACGGAAACTAAGACTTTTGCAAATGTCGAAAGTTGAGTAACAACGTGTGGGGATGACGTTGCGCTAAGGCTTGAGATATTGAGTTTATTCAATAGGGCTGTCAACTGTGTTTTGTCCAGGTGATCTTTGCGTTTTGGGAGCACCTTTAACTGCGCGACAACCTCATTTAAAGACGTGGCAATCATCAACGTTGAAACAGCGAAAACCGCAGGGGCACCAGGAATAGTCGTTGGGTAAAAACTAAACGATGACGTGTGTTTATTATAGTAATCCATCGATCCTTGATAAGAGTGTTCAAACTGCGAGTAAGTAATACCCCAGTGAGCTTTTTCGACGATAACAACTTCATCAAGCAAAGAATTATTTAGAGTCTCAGAGCCCGCGCGCTCGATGGCTTCAAGGATTAACAAAAGCTCAGAGAGCGATGGGACTGCGGTTTTATCTTTAAAATCGTTCGCATTTAAACGTAAAGTCACTTTTAGTTTGTAGTCGTTGGTCGTTAGATACGCTTGGAATGTGTCGATCGAATTAATTTTTGCTAGGGCCACATCATGAGCCGCGCGAACTCCAGGAAGCGTCGACTGAGCTATTTTGACCAGAGCCTCGACATAGTTTTTTTGACTTAAAGAAACACCAGACGCTAGAACCTCATTAGAAATGCTTTCGATTTCGGTAAACCCGTCTATTGTTGAGTAGTAATTTTTTAATCCGCAGTTCATTTCAATTTGATAATCTTTAAGTTCAGCGCCTACTTTGACTTCATTAATTTTAGTCGCGCAGCCTTTCATGCCGTAAACGATTGAGTCTAAATACTCGACCGCTGCCGTGCCGCTTGCAAAGCGGGGAGCTGCCGGTTTGTTGTCGTCAGATTTTTTCTGACATGCAAATGTAACCATAGTTGAACACATAAGAACGACCAAAAGATTGATTTTCATAAGAACCCCATTGTGATGATTTATAACGCAAGTTATATGGGGTTTTCGAGTCGTCTTCCATCGTAAAATGGCCAAGGGTTAGAAATTACAGATAGTGATATTTGCTACACTATTGGTCAGATTTTTCACCGTCAACTGGACTTTATCCTAGACTTTTAGTGGGTGGCTTCGCCGAGAGGAGGAGTCATATCCTTTACAGTGTAAAAGGTCGTTGACCGCCCTATAAAAAACTCATAAAACGACTCTTCAGCTTTAATCACTCGAGGGTCATAGCTGGGGAGGAAACAAAAAACGATCATGACTACACCAAACAAGAACCAGAGCAAAAAGCTCAAAGAAAAATTATCCGTACTTGCAGCATTAGATGCTGAGGACGCAGCAATTCCAGCGAACCCTGGATTTAACAACCGGCCACAAAAAGAAGGCGAATTTGAAGAAATGTTCAAAGCCTTGTCTTCGGAGCAAGAATTCCGAGTTGGCGATGTTGTAACAGGATCCGTTGTTGAAGTTCAATCCGACTACGTGTTGGTAGATATCAATTACAAATCGGAAGGACTGATTCAAATTGGTGAATTCAGAATGGTCGATGGCGTACGTCAAGTAAAGCCAGGCGACAAGGTTGAAGTTTTGATCGACCGTATTGAAAACGAAAATGGAATGATTTCACTTTCTAAAGATAAAGCCGACATGCTTCGTGCATGGAGCGATATTTCGAAAGCCGCTGAAAACGAAGAAATCATTGAAGGTACAGTTGTGGCAAAAGTTAAAGGTGGCTTAAGCGTTGATATCGGCGTTAAAGCATTTTTACCGGGATCACAAATTGATTTACGACCAGTTCGCAATATGGATGTTTACTTAGGTAAAACATATAAATTTAAAGTTATTAAATTTAATAAAAAACGTGGAAACATTGTATTATCTCGTCGTGCGATCTTAGAACAAGAACGCGACAGCTTAAAAGCGCAAACAGCAGATACAATGAAAGAAGGATCTGTTGTTGTTGGTCTTGTTAAAAACATTACTGACTACGGAGCTTTTATTGATTTAGGCGGTATCGACGGATTATTGCACATCACAGACATGAGTTGGGGCCGTGTAAAACATCCATCTGAAGTCATCCAAGTTGGCGAAGAAATCAAAGTTAAAATTCTTAAATACGACACTGAAAAAGAACGCGTCAGTTTAGGTATGAAACAGTTAACTGAAGATCCTTGGTTAACAGTTCACAGCCAATTCCCAATCGGTTCTAAAGTAAAAGGTAAAGTTTTATCTGTTACTGAATACGGTGCATTCGTTGAATTAGGTAACGGCGTTGAAGGTTTAATCCACGTTTCTGAAATGTCTTGGACAAAACGTGTTAAGCACGCCAACCAAATTTTAGCTGTTGGAGCTGAAGTTGAAGTTCAAGTTCTTTCAATCTCTTCTGAAGGCGACAACCGCAAAATCAGCTTAGGTATGAAACAGCTTCAAACGAATCCATGGTTAGAAATGAAGGATACTTATCCTCCAGGAACAATCATTGAGGGCGAAGTTAAATCGATTACTGATTTCGGTGTTTTCATCGGAATCGAAGATGGAATTGACGGTTTAGTTCACGTTTCAGATTTCTCTTGGACAAAACGAGTTAATCACCCATCTGAGCAATTCGCTAAAGGACAAAAAGTTCGCGCGGTTGTTTTAGGTGTTGATACAGACAACGAAAGATTCTCATTAGGTATTAAACAACTTGATGGCGATCCTTGGTCTAAAATCGAAGGCAAATACGGAATCGGTACTCAACACGAAGTTAAAGTGACTAAGACTGTAGACTTCGGTGCGTTCGTAGAACTTGATGCTGAAATCGAAGGTTTGATCCACATTTCTGAATTAACAACAGACAAAATTGCTTCTGTTGATGATTTCATTAAAGTTGGCGACAAGTTGAAAGCGGAAGTAATTACGATTGACAAAGATGCTCGAAAAGTAGGCTTGTCATCGAAATTAGTTAAGTTGCGCGATCAAAAAGCTGACGTTGATGATTATGCTAAGAAAGCTTCTGCAACTTCGAAAACAAGCTTCGGTGATATGTTTGCCGATCAGCTTAAGGGTTTGAAGAAGGATTAGTTGGATTTTATAAATAGGTAATATTTGGAACCCACGTCTTTAACGAGATGTGGGTTTTTTTTGGTTTTTTCGGTAGGAAGAAGTGTTCGTGGGAGGCCGTCCAGGCCTGATGGGGGCAAGCCTGCCCCCATCCCCCCTCTAGAGACGAAACGGACGTTTCGTCTGTCTTAGATTATTTGGGAAGTTTTAGGCTGTTGGCTGTTTGTTTCCTTTTACCGCAAAGCCGGCCACGATGGCCGGATTTCAAGCGTTCGCACGGATGGATGAATCTAGCGAATTGTTCACTGCTGGAGAACACCATTCAACAAACTAAGAATCTAAACACACGCGTAAATGGTTCCTTTTTTCATTATAATGCCTACAATAATTCATTGAGGTTTTTATGAATAACAAATGGTCGTTCGGTAAGAAGTTTTTTATCTTTATTATTTTGTTAGTGGTTGTCGGTGCAGCGATGAAAATTTTTGCGCCGAACTTTGTGCCAGGCTTCGATAGTAAAAAACGAATTATTCCGCAAAAAGAAATTCTACATTTAGAAATAAATGGCGTGATCATGAACGGCAAAAAATTTCTGACGAATTTAAAAAAGTATGCGGATCGTGATTCTGTTAAAGCCATATTGATTGAAATTAACTCTCCGGGTGGTGCAGTTGGACCATCTCAGGAGCTTTACTACGAAATTTTGCGCGCTAAAAAAGAAACTGGAAAGCCAGTAATTTGTGTATCGACGTCTTTAATTGCAAGCGGTGGTTATTACGCTGCGATGGCTTGCGATAAATTAATTGTAACTCCTGGCGCAATGGTTGGATCGATCGGTGTAATTATGGAGTTTGCAAATTTGGAAGAACTCTACGGCTGGGCTAAAATTAAACGATACTCGATTAAGTCGGGAAAATTTAAAGATTCCGGTGCAGAATACCGCCCAATGCGAGAAGACGAACGTGTTTTATTTCAAGACATGATCGATGAAGTATACTTGCAGTTCAAGGCTACAGTTGTTGAAGGTCGTCAATTGAGTGATGCGATAGTTAGTCAGTATGCAGATGGTCGTGTGATGACGGGTGCAAAAGCAGTTGAATTAAAATTTGCAGACCAAACGGGAACATTTAATGATGCCGTGGAAGCAGCGGCCAAGGCTGTCAAGCTTGGTAAAGATGACTACGAATTATTTAAACCTCGTAAAGAACAAGGTCACTGGTACAATTTTATTTTGGATCAAGGTGAAGATGAGGATGATTTAAATTCGATCGTAACATCGTTGATGTCTAATGCCAAAGGCGCAACAGCTATCGAAAAAGGTATAGATGCGGCATTAAAGAAAGTCATTCAAACCCACTTGTTGAATCGTCCGTTATATTTAATGCCGGGCTACTGGGAATAATTGGTTAGTCAAGATGGCGAAAAAGCAAAAAGCAAAAGTAAAAATCACAAAAAAAAATTCGGTCAAAAAATCGAAGTCGTCAACTGTAAAATCAAAAGTGACTGGCAAAGTGACTGGCAAAATTCAATTGGCTAATGATGTTTGGCCGATTGAGCGTGATGTTTTATTTAGACCAGGTCGCCTTAAGTACGTTCGAAAGATTATTCAAACTGAAGGTTGCGTTTTTTGCGTCAGTGCAGAGTCGGCAAAATGCAGTGTGGAAACATTGTGTGTTTATAAAACTAAAAGCAGTCAAGTTGTGATTAATAAGTTTCCGTATAACAGTGGCCATTTATTGGTTTTACCACTTCGTCATATTGGCAACATCGCGGACTTAACTGATGATGAATATTTAGATTTATCGATGACCGTAAAAACGGCGATTAAAGCTATGACCGAGATTTATTCACCCAATGGTTTTAATTTAGGGATGAATCACGGGGCCACCGCGGGTGCAGGTATTCCAGGGCATTTGCATTATCACATTGTTCCGCGCTGGAATGGGGATCTTAATTTTTTTCCATTGATTGCAGAAACTAAACTTGTTGTTGAAGAAATTAATGAAACTTACAACCGTTACTTAGCCTATTTTTTGGGAAAAATCTGATGTCACAAATCGTCGTACCTCCAGTTAGCCCTGTTGTAAAAAAACTTTTGATTGCAAATATTGCGATATGGTTTTTTGTTCAGATTATTTTGGGAAATTTTTTAAAGATTAATTATGAATCTATATTTTTCCTGACTCCGAGTTCGATCATTGAAAAATTTCAGGTCTGGCAATTATTCACCTACATGTTTTTTCACGCGCTTTCGCCATTTCATCTGATTTTTAATATGTTGTTGCTTTGGTTCTTTGGTTCCGAACTAGAGCAATTGTGGGGAAAGAAATTTTTCACAATTTATTACATTGGTTCTGGAATCGGTGCTGGTCTAATTTATTGTGCCGTCGTTGCGATTTACAGTGCTGCAACCGGAAGCCAGGGGGCTTTATTTATTAGAGTTTTAGGGGCCTCAGGTGCCCTTTATGGACTTCTGCTCGCTTACGGAATTATTTTTGCGGACCGAGTGATTTACTTCATGGGATTGTTCCCGATGAAGGCGAAGTACTTCGTCATGATCGCCGGAGCTATCGATTTTGCCTCGTTATTGAGCAGCGGTGTAGCTGGAGGCGAAGTTGCTTACCTGGCCCATTTGGGAGGTTTGGCCTCTGGTTTTATGATCTTGAAAGCCAAGGCTATGCAAAGTCAGAAGCAGAAACGAAAAAATGTTTCGCTCAAGCTCGTTGTCGACAACGAAAAGGTGAATAAAAACGACTCAGACCCAAAATATTGGAATTAAACGTCTGACACTGTTGAGTTTTTAGGATTTTCCGTTTATAAATTTTCATTAGCCAATATCAGAGGAGATTTTATGTCATTGAATAAAGCTTACGAGAAAATGAAGTATGACCACCGTTTATTAGAAATAAATCTTCGCCTTGGTCATATTACACAAGAAGAATACGATAAATATGTAAATGCACTTCCAGATGTTGGTGATAACTCAGAGAAAATCAATATTGAAGATGGTAAAAGCGATACAGCTGATTTTGCGACGCACTAGTTTTCTGATTTAAATTTAAATTTTATAAATGCCTTTCTAGATTTTAGAAGGGCATTTTTTTATGTCGGAAGTGGTGACCACTCTTCACGAAGTATTTTTAAGTCGCCTTGTTCTTCGATGATGAATAAAGTTTTGATCCCTTCGTCACCATGTTGATTAGATTTGTAATTTTGGCGAAATTTAATTAGATACTGATTTTTTTGATGGAAAATATGTGGAGATCCAAAACTGATTTGAATGTCTTTGTAGATTTTTTTCAGTTTTTGTTTGTGGGTTTTCCAACTATTTAAATTAAATTCAGGTGCTGAAAAATCTTTTGAATAGTGTTTAAAATAACTATCTAAATCCTGTTTTTCCCAATGCTGGCGCCAAACTTCAAGCCATGTCGTGATTTTAATTTTGGCTGAATCGTGTTCTTCACTTGAAACCCAACGCGCTTTGTCGTTAATCATTAAGTAACTTTTGTTAAGTTCCGCATAATCAGCAATTTTTTTAATATTTTCATTTCTGACAACTACACAGCCTCTTGAGCCACGCGTCAGTGCTACAGTATCTGGAACTGAGTGGAGCCAAATTCCGTGTCCGGTTTTTTTCTCGAAACGATCAAATGCATTTGGATAATTTGTGGTAATTGCAAGACTACCGTAAAGATCAAAAGGGATTTCAGGCTGAGTTAGTTTTTTCTCGAGTAGGTAAATGCCTTCAGGAGTCTTTTTATCATCCTGTTTGGTTTTGTTACCGTCATTCTTTCCAATGTCGATAACATAGCTTTCCTTTACTTTTCCGCCGGGTTCAAAAATGTAAAGTTGACGTTCTGTTTTGTCGGCGAAAAAGATATTGGCTTTCAAGGATTCGTCTTCAGACAACTGGATGATATCCATCAATTTTTTTGAAGAATCAACGGCGTTGATTTGGGGAAACCCAGGTGTTCCCCAAATAAATGTTAAAACTAGTAAAAGAAGTTTCGTGTTGATCTTCATCGATGAATTTATCGACGTTGTCATAGTAAAACTTCAAAGACAATTATTTTGTAAATGTTTTAGATACCTTGATTTGCGACGAGTTGTTTTAAAAGAATGTCATTTCTCAAAATGAAACAGGCTTGGGAAAATTTTAATGAAAACCAGCCCTTTGTCTTAAGACTAAAATCCGGTTTTCCGATAGGTGTAGTAATAAAGAGGGCTTATGAATAAAAAGGTCATGCTGGTCATAACTGGTTTTTTAATTGCGCTAAATTTTGGTGGTTTAGGTATGGGTGTCTACATGGTTTATATTTCAACCATAGGATATTCGTCGCCAGCGATTACAGAACAAAAGCTGCGCAACGTAGCAAGTTTGCCAAGTCATTTAGAGCAAGGCCCGATGGTTTACACGATGGATAAGTTTGTTGCCAATTTAACGGGTGAGCCGAAGCGAACTTTGCGAATTCAGGTCAATTTGGACATGATGAATGCGCAATCGTATTCAGAGATCATGGATGAAGAAAATCGCGCACGAGCTCGCGATACAATACTGCGAGTTCTGAGCGAAAAAACATTTACTGATTTAGAATCGCTTCAAGGAAAGCTTTTCTTAAAAGATGAACTGTTGAAAAACATTAATAAGGCACTACGAGTTGGGCTTGTTAAAGATATTTACTTTTCAGACTTTGTAATGAACTAGCTTACAGCTCACCCCGAGGGCGACCTAGCTTCTCAGTACGCTCCGAGAGCGTACTATTTTCTAAAGTTGGGCTTCAGGTCTAGCTAGTATTGGGTCACTATTTTTTACTCATCATTTTAAAACCGACGTAGCCGATGATCGCAAGCACGACAATGATAAATCCTAAAAATAATTTGTTATCAAATGGGCCTTTGCCATTGCTGCCGGACTCCATGCCGTCATCCGACGCCAAAAGATCAGAAGGCATAGCACCATTGATACTAGACCCAAGCGTTTCGCCAGCGCCGTGAAGTGGGCCAGCACTAGGATTAGATGTTAAGTCTTTTGGAGCAATAACTTTTAAAGACTTAACAGTGTTCATGAAATTTCCGCTGTGTTTTGCGTAGTACTTATTGTGAACACTAAAAGTAACTAAAATTGCAATATCATCCTTAATTGTTGAAAGGTATCGTGTGTAATAACTTTGAACCTCGCTATTCACGTGTAATGAATCGAGCCATTTTTGATCATTAACAGCAAGTTCCTTCGGTGGAATTGTAATTGTCGACAGTCCGGTTCCACCAGTTTTTAGGTTCAGGGTCATCGGTTTGTTCATGTGATCATAATATATTGGAAAACTATCTGTCGGACCGCGTTCTTTGGCTGTTAAGATGATAACAGCTTCCTTTGATTCTTGCGGATCTTCACTGCGACAAACCCATTCTGTTTGTTCTAATTTACAGCGCCAAGTGTCTACCATTTCAAACGAAATGTAGGCGTTCTTAAAAGTTCGCGCCTGTGTCGTTTGAAAAAATAATATTGGGCTTAGACCTAAAAATAAGAATAATAAAAATCTCATGTTGCCTCTTTCATTAACAGAGCTGTATCCTACTGCCATATTATAACCATAAATTATTCTTATAATGAAGGAGTAAATCATGCTTAACCTTTCTCAACTCCAGACTTTCGTCACGGTCGTCTCAGAGGGCAGTATGACGGCAGCTGCAGATAAACTTTTTTTAACTCAACCCGCAGTCAGCCAACAAATGAAAAACTTAGAAGAAGAAATGTCCATCGAACTCATTGTTCGCGGGTCTAAGCAAATTAAAACCACGGTTCAAGGTGAAGTTCTTTTCGAATACGCTAAAAAAATTCTGAGTATGGCTCAACAAGCAGAGATTGCGATTAAATCAGTTGGTGCACAGTTAAAAGGGACACTAAAAATCGGTACCATTAATTCGATCGGTCTGCATTTAATGAGCCCGATCGTCAGCCGCCTTTTAAAGTTTAATCCTGATTTTAAAATCAAAGTCGATTACAGCAAAGGCGAGGACCTAATTCGTCAATTTGAAAAAGGCGAAGTCGACGTTATTATTTTGCCAGAAATTCAGTTAAATTATAATCGTTCGCTTCCGAACTCGAGTTCTAAATTTTTTCTTAAAGAAGAAATGTGGCTCGTTGGATCTGGGAAAGATGAATTTTATCCACCGTCATTAGCGATTGGTGAGTTGAAAAAAATTCCCTATGTTCATTTTAGTCACGAAATTCCAGATTTTGATAAGAAACTATCTCAGCATATGACAAACGCACAAGCGGTGTTTGAATCTTCAAATGTGGGAACATTAAAACGAGTTATTGAAAATGGATTAGGGATTGGTTTTTTGCCAGCTCACTCAGTGCGAAAACAAATTCGCGGTGGCCGATTGAATAAAGTTATCGTCACTGATTTTGAATATAAAACAGAATTTTTCTATTATCGCAGAACGAGTGGACCATCAGCTGAAACCGCTGAGATTTTCTTACAAGCTTTAACAAGCGACCAAGAAAAAAATTAAAATAAAACAGAATTAGGTAAACCCATTCGGGCAGCAATGACTCGTACAATTTCGCTAGCTGTTTCTTCAAGCGCTCGCTCAGTCACATTAAAGACGGGCCAACGGCGATTTTGTTTAAATAAATCGGTAGCGAATTCGATTTCTTTTTCGATCTGTTGTAACGAGGCGTACCCGCCACCAGGGTCTTGACCAAATTTTTCCAATCGATTTTTACGAATACGTTGAAGCGAATCAATATCAATAATAAGTCCGACAACTTTGCGCTGATCAATTTCAAAAAGTTGTTTCGGTAACGGCGAGTTCAATACAATAGGAATGTTTGCGACTTTCCAGCCTTTGTGACTTAAGAAAATCGAAAGTGGAGTTTTACTGGTTCGACTAATTCCAACCAACACGATATCGGCTAAATCTAGTTCCATCGTCGTTTTGCCATCGTCATGGCGAACGGTATATTCGATAGCGGCAATACGTTTAAAGTAGTTATCATCCGTTTCGCGAAGCGCACCCACTTTACGAGAGGATTCGACCCCAAAGAATGCGTCCAGGTTTTTAATTAAAGGACCCAAAAGATCGATACACATGAGCGATTTCTCTAAACATTTCTCGACGATCAATTTGCGCATGACCGGACTTGCAAATGTAAAAATGATAATGCCTTTTTCTTTGAAACAATCGTCGATCACTTTTAAAACTTGTTCTTCAGTTCGTAAATTTTTATGTCGAACGATGTGAACTTCTTGTTGAGCGTACTGCACGAGGGCAGCTCGCACCATTGTAACGGCCGTTTCTCCTGTACTATCTGATAAAATAAAAATGGGGCGTTGTTGATCGACCATTTTACAACCTGCTATTCAGTTATTGAAAAAGTCAGTTTCTCGAGCGCAGTCTTTAGTGTTTGAATTTTTACACTGAGCCAAGGTTCAGCTATTGAGCTGACCAAAACCATTTTAAAATCGTGCCCTTCTTGGGTGCCTAGGTTGACTAAAAAAGTACTGTGCTTTTTAGGATTAAAAATTTTTTCTCGGAATATTTTTTTCATAAATGGAGCTGTATCAGCTTTCAATACACTGAGGTAGTCGGCTTTTGGCCACATAATATCTACGGCCCAAATGGGATGGTCAATTTTTTGATTTTGAAAGTACAGTGCGTACACACGAGCATCTTGGCAAAGAATAATGCAGTCAAAAAATGGACTCAAGCGACTTGCAATTAATTCCCAGTTTGGATTCTTACCAAAATCAAAATAACTGATGTTGTTCATCAGTTCATATTGATTCTCTAGCTTTATATTTTCGTCAAATTTTAAACCTAGTAAGGGGCTTGATTCGAACAACAACTCAATTTTTTCAATAATAGAATCCATATTGATTCATAGTACCTGAATAAAAAATTATTGAGGCCAATAAACTAACTGTGCGGTTGGGAAACTCGATTTTAGCCCAGACTCTAAGGTCTTTTCAGTCGTAGCGGCTTCGGGAGTGTCTGCTAAAATTTTTAACGATTCAATGTTTAGCGATTTCATGTTTTTTTTAAGACTCTCAATGACCTGAGGCGATGGTGCGATGTGCGCATCATACAGTAAAATCCAATCTGAATCTATGTGTTGTTTTGCGCCAATATAAAGCGATTCGTGTCGGTGTACTTCGTTAGTTACATGCGAGTTAATTTGCACTTCAGGTAGTTTGGTTGCTGCGATGATTTGTGTAAGTTCAGGTCGCTGAGCCGTTTTTTTAAAGCTACGGCTCTTAGAAAGTAAAAAAGCCGTTTTGAAATCAAGCTCCTGGTACCAAAAGCTTTTTTCATTGTTAACTAAAATTACACATTCTTTCATTTTGCGCGATCGTCTTTAATAATTTGATCAAGCAAGCCATTGACGAAACTGCTTGATTCTTGGGTTCCAAATTTGCGAGCGACTTCGATCATTTCGTTAATAACGATTTTTGGTTCAATGGGATCAGGCGAGTAGATCATTTCAAAAACGGCAAGTCGTAAAACATTTCGGTCAACTGAGGCCATACGATCGATTTTCCAATGGCGGCTGGCCGCCTGAATTTTTTGATCAATTTCAACTTTGTGTTTTAATACACCATTAAATAAAAACTCAGCGTATTCAATCACAGAAGGATCATTACTTTTACCTTCAGTGGCCTCAAAGGTTTTGCGAGCAGAAATGTCGGATGGGCTTAAGGCTTTAAATTCAGTTTGATAGAGGAGCTGTAATCCCAGCTCGCGCGAGTGGCGTCTCATTTTTTTGGTCCTCGTTTAGTGACTTGGTTAGTGATTGCGTTGGTATAAAATTTTGCGTTGTTAGACTCAGTTGCGGACCCGTTGATTCAACGGCGTCGATGAGCTCATCACCTTCCAATTTTTCTACAAACTCTTGTACATCTTTAAAATTTTTATAAACACTAGCAAAACGAACATAAGCCACGTCATCAACTTGTTTCAGTTCAGCCATTACTCGACGTCCAATTAAGCGCGAAAGAACTTCGTCGTCGCCACGATTTAATAACCAATTAGAAAGTCGATCAACGATCGAATCAAGTTGCGCCGATGAAACCGGACGCTTTTGACAAGAGGCTTGCAGGCCCTTTAATAATTTTTCTTTATTGAATGGTTCGCGCCGGCCATCTTTTTTGATAACGAAAGGGTAACTTAAAATAATAGTTTCAATTGTTGAGTAACGAGATTTGCAGGACAAGCATTCACGACGTCGGCGAATCCCACCATCTTTTTGAATGCGTGTATCCAGAACCTTATCTTCGTTATGTCCACAAGTACGGCATCGCATAGAAACTAACGTATTTGACTGAACCGACCTGGTCAAATAGCTAGGTCATGCAAACTCAAATAATGCTTGGCGCCATCTGTTTGTAAATATTAAGTTTTAGACTAATTTTGCTGATTCTTAGTGCTGGTTCTTTTACCATTAATCCATGGAGAAAATTAAAATTATTCGAGCAGTTTTTTTTGCAAGCAGTTTATTGTATTTGCCGGCTTTTGCACAGTCACCAAAGGTTGGAAAAAAGGCAGCAGCCAAGTATTTTCAAGCACAAAATAAAAATGGAAGTTACGGCGAAGATGCAGCCCTGGTTGGTCGTAAACCGGCCCTCGAGACTTTAGATTCATCTGATCACTATTTAACAATTAGTTTGGGAAAAATGACCCAATCTGATGCCTATAATTGGGGCTTGAATACCAAGGAGACTGACGTTGGCGGGATGGTCTTTGATTTAACCTACAGATTAACGATGGATAATGCCCTTTATGACCAAGGTGTTCGAATCAGTTACGCGGACTTTACTCCAGCTGGGCAACGCGCGCAGAAACTCAGTTTTATGTATGCGATGTTACTGCCAGATGCAGGTTCGCAATTCCCCTTATATTTTGGTGTCGCGTTTGGACCGGGTATTTTTATGAAACAAATTTCTAATGAATCGGCGCTCACCTTAGATTACCAGCTGCTCTTGGGCTTACGTTTATTCAATGTCTTTAATAAATCTGGTTTTTCGATTGAAGGTGGTTTAAGAAATCATCTGCAATTAACGAGTGATGGACAGTTTAATAGCGTGTATGCGGCAGCCGGAGCTGTGTTCACGTTCTAGTTCAGATGGGTAGATATTTTTATGAGTTGGCATCCGCCGTTATTTAATGCTGTCGTTCAATGCTTGGAATTAATTTTTGAAGAAAATAAATATGCTGACAAAGTCATTGAAAAAGTTTTCAAACAAAATCGCAAATTAGGTTCACGTGATCGTAAATTAATTGCTGAAACAGTTTACGACGTTGTTAGGTACATTCGACGATATAGTTTTATTGCGGACTCTGAAGACTGGATGGAGTTGATCGGGGTCTCGTTGCTGAGTCGAGGGCAAACTCTTCCGGATTTTATTGATGTGTCGCCGGACTTAGAAAATCACTTTCGTAAAAAGAAAAATTTTATTGGAAAAATTGGCGTCACTGAATCTTATCCAAATTGGATTGTCGATTTATTTGAAAAAGAATTTGGCGCGGATGCGCCCGCTTTATTGAAAGCCCTCAATGAAAAAGCTGATGTTTACCTGAGGGTAAATACATTGAAAACGACGGCTGCGGAAACCATTGAGGCTCTAAAGGCCGAAGAGATCTTTGCTGAAAAAATTAAAGACGTCCCTGATGCGTTACGCTTGATTGAACGTAAAAATGTTTTTGCGACGCAAATTTTTAAAAAAGGTTCGTTTGAGGTTCAAGATGCGGCCTCACAGTTTATTGCCCCGTTATTGAATCCTAAGCCCGGTGAGCGAGTGGTTGATGCTTGTGCTGGTGCCGGCGGGAAAACGCTGCACTTGGCTTCCTTAATGAAAAATAAGGGTAAAATTATTGCGATGGATATTCATCAATGGAAGCTTGATGAATTACGAATCCGCTGTCGTCGTAATGGTGTTGATATTGTTGAAACGAAGGTTATTGATTCGAATAAAACAATAAAACGTCTGGAAGATTCCTTTGATGCTGTTTTGCTTGATGTACCGTGCTCGGGTTTAGGGGTTTTACGACGTAATCCAGATACCAAATGGAAGTTAAGCGCCGAAGAGATTACGCGACTCGTGCAATTACAAAAAGAAATTTTACAAGATTACTCGAAGCTCGCTAAAAAAAACGGCCGCATGGTTTATTCAACGTGCAGTGTTTTGAATGAAGAAAATGAGCAACAGGTTCAGTTCTTTTTAAATTCAGAGGCAGGTAAAAATTGGCAACTTAAAGCAGAGAAGAGACTCTGGCCACATCGCGATGGATACGATGGGTTCTACGCAGCGCTGTTAGAAAAAAAGAACTAACTCATTGGCACGGTCTTTTGGCTTTGCCGAAATTAAGTCTATGTCGATTGTTTTGACATATAAAAAATACTGTAACTAAATAAATCAACCTCTAGTCTTGTTTTGACTTGGTCGAATCATTGCTTTGTGTTTCTGCTTATGAACACTAATTTAAATATTAAAACTGATTTAGTCACCGGAGCGTCAACGGCCAAAGATCAAAACAATGATCAATTGTCAGTTGCCCACTCGCGAATGCTGGTCGGAGACTTTTTTGGCGCAAAATCGGTTTTGTTACAGTTAGAGAACTCAAGCGATCCAGAAGTTTTGATCGATTTAGCTTCGTGTATGTATGTCACACAAGATATTAATTCTTATGAAGAATATACGCGCAAAGCTTTGGACCACTACGAAAATAACAAAAAGATTCTGTCTAATTCGAAACGTTTATCTTGCCGTTTAAAGCTTGGAAAATTACTGGAAGAAACAGGAAGCCTGGCTCTTTGCTTAGAGCTTTATTCAGAAAAAATTCTTTGCCGGACACCTTTTGATTTAGAGCGCTCGCACGAGATTTTAGCGCAACGTTTACGACTTGCTTGCTGTTATTTAGATATTAAAGAAGTGTCGCGGCTTTACTCGATGGCCGAAAAAACCAACCTTAAAAATAGTTTCAGCTTTTTGGATTTACAGCACGCCTTAATCCGTTCAGATTTAAAACTAACGGGATATTTTGCGTCTTTAAATCGTCTCAATAATTTGGCCCAATTAGACTTATTCATTCCCGAAGAGCACAAACAATGGCTTTATTTTGACTTTGTCTTTGCTTGTATTGAAGAGGGCTGCTCCGAGCAGATTAAATTGGATTTACTTTCTAAATTTGACTATCACAGTGTGGGTATCTTTGAAAAAATAGTTTGGGATTTGCTTTTAGTTTCAAAAGGGATAGAACCGCACGATATAATTACTGCTAATCGAACGCGGGGACTAAGTATTTTATGTGCAATACGAATTTTAAAAATAATTTGCCTTACTGTGACGACCGAAGAACTTAAAAACGAATCTCGTCGCAAGTTGAATTTGCTGATTGTAGGTTTAGATTTAAATTCGCGTAAATTAGTATTAGAGCGCGTGCGCGAAGGGAAAGACCAAGAGGCCATCACGACGTTTACAAAAATTGAATCTAAGGTTATCCAGGCGTTTTTAAAATCGAATCGCGTACCATTATCACAGTTGAGTCAGCTGGTTTACAACATTGAACTAAATGATTCAATTTTAAATCGCATTCGAGTGACTGTTTCCAGACTAAATTTAAAGATAAAAAATGAAAATAAATATAATTTTAGAATTTCAATTCAGGATAATCTTCTTATCGGAAGCGGCGAAGTGCCCGCAGACTGGAACCTAGCGTGAAAACTATAATAACAGGAATGTTATTAATACTGATGTCTGTAAATCTTTTTGCGAAAGAAAGTGATTCTGTATTTCAGCAAGATGGTCAAATTGTCATATCAGAAATTGCTAGAAAATTTGACGCCTTTAAGGCGATTGGCTATAAGTTGCCTCCTGGAGCCTTTCCGATGATGATGGCTTCTTGGCTATTTAATACATCTGAGATTGACGATAAAACCATGACGATAACATGGCAACACGATACTAAATTTTTTGTCTCAGTCGGCGCCTTTATTAACAAGCATGTTTGTCAAACTAAAGTTGGAGAGCAGCTTTGTCGGGTTTATTTTAAAAAAATAAACGGACAAGCTAGCGTATTAACATCAACTACTATTGCAGAAACTATTGCTAAACACATGATCTTGGCGGTATCTGACGACCCTAAAACATTAGATGCTTGGAGTTCAAATTATATTATGTGGTTATTCGTAAATCCTCAAACGATAACTTCTGAAGGGCTTGCCCGACGAATCGTGCATGAAATGTTTCAAGCTGTCGATATTAAAAACACTGTATCCGGTGTTTTAGAAGCGGCGAAAGACTTTTCGGACACCAAGCTTTGTGGTGTGGCTGTTGGAAACATAAATAAGTCTGTGCGCTTTGCATCAAGCGCCATCCGATCTTACAAGATTGAAGATGCTATCATCGGCGAGATCTTGTCTCGCAACAGTGAAGGCATTTCAATCTTTTCGCGACGTTCATGTGTAGATAATCTGAAATGGGCACATATACAGCTCGAAACATTATATGCAAAATTGAATAAAGAAAACTTTATAAATCAGGCTTACAAATTGCCATCACAATGCTTCGATCAAAACATGCGTGATGCGATCAATGAAAAAAGTGGAATGGCATTTGGGCAATATCACTTTGGAAAAAGCGAAGAACAATGCGATTTTATTACGACTCCAGATTTGGATCAAATTGAGAAATTGGATCTTGAATTTGACGCAATTGATATTTGGTTTCATGGTCCGCGCCCCCGAGTTGGCGGTGTTTAATCATAAGACATCATTAACCGGTGTATCAAAATAAGTTGTACACAGGGCCCGCAGTAGTTAACAATTTTGGTTACTTCGGTGTTCATCGCGGTTTAAACAAATTCTCGTCTTCAAAAGCTGATTTTTTCTTTCGTAATATCAAGAGCTTACAAATCCTAATAATTTTCTAACAAGTCTAAGTTTTGCAGCCTTACTTGGTATCAAGGAGAGTCGGATGCGAAATTTTCTAATTTTTCTATCGCTAATTGCATTAGTAGGTTGTCCTAAAAAGCGAGAAGAAACCTTCGTTCAAGGCCACGGCCGAGAATTATTGGCCATTTCAGACTTCGATGGTAAAGAGTTTTCTGTTGAAACCTTAGCTCTTGTTTCAGACTATAAAGAAAACCCAAAAATTTCAAATGCCGAAAACTTGAAACTCACTGATAAAAACGATGCCGCAACAATGGGTGTAGTGAATGTAAAGTCAGACGCTGAACTGCTCAATGATGTGCCTTTTGTTGGATTGCCGAATCAAAAAAGTGGATACAAAGTTAAATATTCAATCAACAACGGTTTTTTAATAGTTCTAAAGGTGGCAGAAAGAAAATTAATTCACCCAAGCGAATTACCGGGAGCCATTGAAATTGACAAAAATACGGTAGCCGTTCCATTAGTTGGTTATCCAATTAAGGGTTTTTACAATACAGAAAACGTCGAAGTTAATAGACAAAAATCTGATCGAATCGTCGAGGCAGGAGCAAAATCGAAGGATTCGGCAAAATTTTTTAAATTAGATTTAAGTGGACGAGTTCTTTACAAATTTCAAGAAAAAATGGACGTGTTTTCAAAAGAATACTTTAATGGAACCGATGGAAAATCTGAATGGTATTTTGCTCAAACTGTAGTTGGCGTAGCCGCTGATGGTCCGGTTTCTCAAGGATGGATTTTAGCGCAAGAAGATAGAGATTTAAACACCCTATCTAAAATTAGATTTGTGTTGGATCGAGATGAAATCAAAGCAATCAATACCAATGTGGATCCTCGGATAAATACAAAAGATCCAGTGAACCAATTTCCTTTAGTAACAATTCCTGCAGAATGGAAAGACTATCGTCCGACCCCATCAGGTACAAATAGTATTGCGATGACAGAAGAAGAAAACAAATTGTCAGATTGGGAAAAACGCAAATATATAAAATTAAATTTTGAAAAAGCCTCGACTCTAACAATTGCAGATTCAAAATTTAAATTTGTAGATCTGGTTATAGGCAACGATTACTTTAGCTTTACTCTCTTTGATCCAGCTTATAATATTCGTGTTAAGCAGGCGTTTTTACGAGCGGGCCAAAGAGACTTTACACCTAAAAGACATTTCGACGAAGATTTCGAAAAATTTGGATACTTCTCTACGCAAAGGCAAGAGTTTAATGTTGGCGAAAAATATAGACGCGAAGACTTTGGAAAAAATATTTATTTAAATAGATTTAATCCTAAAAAGTCAGTCATCGAATTTTATATGACCGAGGGATCGGATGAAAATTATTTGCCACTAGCTCAAAAAGCTGCTGAAGAATGGACTAAGGCATTTCAAACAGCTGGCACTGGGATTCAAGTAACAGTGCATCCAACGAAAAAAGTCCAGCTTGGTGATATTCGATACAATCAAATCAATTTAATAAATCCAAAGATTCCAACGGGTCTGTTTGGGTTAGGTCCGTCTGTGACAGACCCTGCAACGGGTGAAATCATTTCGGCGACTTCAAATTTAGACGCACGGTCGTATTACGACTATATTGTTGATTTCGTTCGCGATTACCTTTTACAGAAAGCTGAAATTCTTCATGGTATTTCAGTTATAACAGGTATTCCCGGTATTGATAATTCAGTTGCGACAAAGAATTCAAAAAGTTTTTTTGAACTGGGAGTTGGTGAACGACCATTATTAAGAAAGTTCCCAGATACTTTACCAAATGGAGAATACGTTTTACGTGAAATAGAATATGGAGTCCGTGATAGTAAAAAAGATCATAAAAAAATTAATACCCACGGAAAAACATGTAATTTCGGGGTGACTGCAAAAAATATTATTAATGACATTGACCAGTTATGTCCTGAATTAATTGCGGTTGCTGCTCGAATAAAAGACGGTGGAAAACATGAGCGAGAGTCTGAACTTGTTGGTGCATGTGCCGAAAAATTAGTTCCTGGGAAAATTTTCGGAACTCTACTTCATGAGCTGGGACACAATTTTGGTTTAAGACATAATTTTGCAGGTTCTGCGGATCCCAATAATTTTTACAGCAAAGAAGATACAAGTACGAACGATCAGATTCAAACTTCAACAGTGATGGACTATCCATCATTTAGTGAAGATCGAATGAGTCGACTAGGTTTATACGATATTGCAGCAATAAAGTTTGGTTATGCCGATTCAATTGAACTTGAAGACGGATCGTCTATTAAACTTCAAACCGATAAGCCAATTGTTGATAATTTAAAAGATAGCACGGTTAATAAATCCTTAGTGAAAGCAAAGTCATTTAAATTTTGTACCGATGAAGATACATTTATAGGTACTGATCCAATGTGTGCACGCTGGGACCACGGAACGAATCCCCATGAAAAAGTACTTCACATTATTAACGAGTATAATCATTCAATTGCCAGATTAAACTTTCGATTGATGAGAAAAAGTGGTCATTACACCCAGTCATTAACTAGGAACCGACTGGTTAGATACTGGATTCCAATGAAGAAAATTTACGATGAATGGCGTTACCGCTTAAATGATCAACTCGGCTTAGGTAACGAATACTTGGAAAGTATCGATTCTAAAAAAATACAAGAGCAAGTTGGAAAACAAAGGGCTTTGTGTGATCGACAACGAGATCCAATTTCTGATCACTGTTTGTTTGTTGATTATCAAAAAGCTGCAGACGCGATTTTTGAATTTGCCATTAGAATTGCTACATTGCCACCGCGTTATTGCATTGGTGAAAGAAATGGAAAGATAGCATCGGTTGAGTTTGGTGATGTACGAAGAATCATTATGGCTCAAACCAAAGAAGTTCCAAAAAATTGTTCTGATAAACGAGTTCAGACCTTTATTCATGAAAACTATGCGTTTTCACCGACAGAAGAATCTGGCTATGAACTCGAAGATGTTCGTCTCGATTCTAAAGTTAGAATGAGCAAAACATTGACCGATTGGTGGGGAAACCCGCTTCCAGAGGCACCAGACATTAGCGGATTAATGCCTGAGAAAATTATTGCCATAGAAGTTTTAGCAGCTCGAGCATCTTTATCTATGAGTTCAGACGAGAAGTCATTTTTACCAAATTTTCTTGATGAACAAAAATATCGTGACCGAATACTGTCTTATATTGCCGACCGCTTAACAAAAGGTATCGTGTCTTCCGATTTAGTTAAAGGTGGCTTAGCTAAAAAGTACAGTGACCAGCATATTGAAAAATTCAAATACGAGAAGCAGTATATCAGTGATATGGTTCAATCTATTATGTACGGCCTCGAGGTTCCTGGAAAGTCACAGGCATCGCGAGAAAGAAAAAAGAAATTTTTGGTCCGTTACACAAGTCAGATGGACATTTTAAACCGCGCGAAATATAAAGTTCTCGGTTTAGATGGAACAAATTATTACGCGACGATGAGTGATGATGCTACCGAAGGAAAAAAGTTATTAAAAATGCTTGAAACCTTGCCTCAACGTCTGGCAGCAGCATCTCCATTGGATGAAAATACGTTCAAGAAGTTGATCGAATTGGCTGATACGCATTTAAGTGAAGATGACAAAAGTATAGATCCGGCAAAGTTTATAGAATTCGTTTATTTAGTAATCGAAGATGAGTTTCCAGATAGTCCAACAGCGGGAAGAACGCAGGATCAAAGAAATATCGATAAGTACCGAGCGCACTGGAAGCGCGTACTTCAGAAGGAAGCGGCAATAGTCAGATTTATGGCGGCAAAGATCAATGAAGGCGGCAAAGAAGCCCTCACTTACATTGCACCGTTAATGACTTGGGCGCGAGATATCGAATCTTTCGCTAACCCAAATAATACAAAAACGTTTTATAAAGATGCTCCCGATTACTTAATGGGTGTTTCAAACTTGATCTATAGCGAAGGCTACACTCTAAACCGTAAAACATTGAAAGAGCGAATTGAGGCTTACAAAATTATTGCAGCTCAAGAAATCAAGCAATCCAACAATGATGATATTTTTAACTACGATGAAATATCAACACAAATGGATATGATAATGAATGTTCTTAGATCAATGACTGAGTATTAAAGTGAATTACAAAAAAGGAATTATAGTATTATTTTTAGTCTGCATAAGCCAAACTTCGTTGGGACAGAAGGCTGTTCCAACGAGTGTAAATAAAAATACTATCGTTTCAAATAATTCTAAAAACAGTGTAAAAAAATCTATAACTAACTTAAGATCTTCTCACCCAAAAGTCGCTTTAGTTAATACATCCATATTGAGGCAGTCGAAATCGAGAAAGTCAGAAGCTAAAAAGTTATCGGGATCTTTTGTCATTTCTCGCAGTAGTGGTCTATATAATTTAAAAAACGGAAATAAATATGATGGAATGGATTATTCAACATCTCTGGGTTATAAAATTGGTCCGGGGAGTTTATCAAGCGGAATAAGCTATACTCAAAATTTGAACGATACTGACGGCGAAAGTTCAACGATCAATGACTCAAATTTAAAGTACAGTCTTGAACCGCGAAAAATTATACTTGGGTCAACTGCAGTTAATGTTGACTGGGGTGCAAGTGCAAGCGCGATTATTCCCTTTTCAAAAAAATCCAGAGAAGTAGATCAGTTACAAACAGCTCTGATTTTAGCGACGAATTTGACTTTGGTGGCTTCTGATGAACTAGCAGTTAGTGGCTTGGGATTTAGTCTTGGAGTTTCAGCAGGTCAAAACTTTCATTCGTTCCAGACAGATAAAAACGGTAATTATTTGAATAAAAATTCGTCTAATCAATCGATATCGTTTTTTTATTCACTCAATAAAATTAGGTTTTTAGTTTCATATGCCAATAAAATTCGTTGGGCCTACCAAGGCGAAGTTCGAAATTCTTTTGAATTTAGCCAAGATATTACGTGGTCATTCTTAGATTTTTGGACCGCCGAACTTGGGCATACTAATTCTGGTTCGGCTTTGAAGCCGAATGGGATGGACTCGAATCTGTCGGTAATTGATGAAGACAATTCAATTGTGTACTTAGGCCTGTCGTATAGCTTTTAATTTGTTTCAAAACGAGCCGTATCCAAAAATTAAAACAGTTTAAATTGAGACGCTCAATATGAATATAAATGAAATTTAAGTTTTATGGATTTATGTCGATAAGATGTACATGAAATTATCTAGATTGGTTTTGAATTTACTTATCTTATCAGGATTAACTTCTTGTAGCCCATTTGGAGCAAGTTCTTTTATGGAACAAATAGGTCGATCGTTAATTCCTGAGCTGCAAACTAAGACGAGCACAGAACTTGTATCGGGTGGTAGTCAGCAACTTGTAACGGCTGAAAACGGTTATAAAGTAACAATTTCAGTGGGAAATCAATTCAATCAGCCAAGTACTGTAACTAACGGCGGATACA
>JAYVHE010000053.1:0-10012 GCA_043771495.1 Bdellovibrio sp.
ATCAGGGTCTAAGGCCGACAACGGGTCGTCTAAAAAAATAATTTCTGGCTGCGCCAGAGCTGCACGCGCAAGACTGACACGTTGTTTTTGTCCACCCGATAGATTAACTCCCCGTTCGCCAATTTCGGTTTCTAAACCGCCAGGTAACACGAATAAATCCGCATCTAAACACGCCGCTGTGATGACTTGTTTAAGCTGTTCATCTTTGTTTTGATTAAGCGTAGTTCCAAAAATAATATTTTCGCGAAGTGTGCCGTTGACGATGTACGACTCTTGGGAAACAAACGAACAATTCGTTGTCGGCAAAGTCACTTCACCAGAGAATTTTTGAATTTCACCCAATAAAATTTGTAGTAATGTTGATTTTCCCGAACCGACCGCACCGATGACCGCAATAGACTCATGCGGCTTCACTGTCAGATTTAGATTTTGAATCAATGGTGTTTCTGGAGTGTACTGAAAACTCAAATTTTTAATATGAATTTCAGTTGTGTTTTTTTCACTCTCAATTTTCGTTAAGGTATCGCTTCTTAAAAAATCAGAGATCCGTTGCCCGCTCACAAAAATATTTATAAAACGACTAATAAATCGCGAAAGGCCACCAAACTGGTGTTCCATCATTGAAAAAATCGAAACGCAAGTTAGCACCATTGGTAATGTTATTTCTAAACCACGTAAATGATGCGTCAGTAAAGCCGAAAACAAAACGACAGTTGAAATCGATGTGTAAATTAAACCCCATGCAATTTCAGCTTTTGCCAATTGAGTGCGGGCCCCTAATTCTTTCTCACGAATGGCGGCGACTTCTGCTTGAACACTTTTTTCCCAGCTAAAGTATTTTACGACACGAATGGCGGCCATAATTTGCGACATCACCGTCATGCGAGTGTCTCGGTGAGCCATCATCTCTTCTTCAAGATGCATGAATTTTTTAGCTAAGCTTTGTGTTAAAGGAATTAAAGTCATCATGACAACAACGGCGACTAACGACGACCACCCCATAAAATAAAAAAGCATTCCAGAGCCAACCACTAACATTAAAATCGCGTTGCACAAATCGATTGAAGTAATTGCAGAATCCCCAATGGCGTCCGCATCGGAACTCATAAAGTTGACGATGTCTCCGACTTGGTATTTTTGTTTACCTAAGTAAGACATTTTTAAGGCGTGCTGAAAAATCTTTTTGTTAATAATGTTGATGGTAATTTGATTCATATTCAGCGTGCGGTAGAAATAATGCTGAATCGTAATTCCATGGCCGGCGGCACAAGCTCCTAGGCCCAACGCAAATAACAACGACGTTTGAATGGCTGCCGTCGTCCACTCGGTTGTTTGCAAGCTGGTGACAAACTGATTAACAAACAGTGGAGTACCAAAAGCAAAGAGGCTGGCCACAAATTGCAAGGCCACGGTGGACCAAAATAACGAACCCATCGCTTTAAAAAAACCTAAGTAGATCGATCGATTCGTGGTCCAATCAATGAGTTCTTCTTTGTATGTTTTTTTAAATGGCGACAAATGGTCTGGAAGTGGCAAGGAATCCGATTCTTCGATGAATCGTTTTTTTCCGAGTTTAATTAAATGCGCAGATTGGGAAAAAAGAAATCGACCTAAAAATGACATTTAAGCAGGATGAATTCCAGTCCTGCTTTCGGTCAATAAATTATTTTTTATCGAGTGCCTTTATCAAGTTCCTTAAAGATATCTACATTCCTGGCTTCGCAGCGGCACAAATGTAAAGTGCTTCTTTTATCGAACTAACAGATGAACTGCCTGCATTTAAAGTTACAAACTTCAGATTGCTACTGATTGAACCACTTGGATACTTAAGTGGCACCATTTTCATCGTAATTCCCTGTTCATACTTTCCATTCGAAACTCGTTTATAAACTTTACCATCAACTGAAAGTGTTTGAGTGCTCGTTGCTGGACCTCCTGGGGGAGTCGTCGAAACAGTATGTAGAATCAATTGAACATTCCCGTCATCTGTAAGTACGGGGTTACAAATTGAACGCATTGAGATACCTGAAGCAGAAGCAATTTGAACTTCCAATACGATCGCCAGAGTCGCCAGAGATAAGATCATTAGTTTTTTCACATTTACATCCTTATTGAATTTGCGTTGAGGTCAAACTTCAATGAGTTCTAAAGCAAAAACACAACCAGGATATGTCTGGTTTAAACGTAATTGAAATTATGAACCTGTAGTTAATTCTCACAGATGACTTAAAACGGCACCGCGAATAGCGTAATGCCGCACAAAAATTACAGCTTAGACTCAGTTTCAGGAGTGATTTTCACCGCTAGACTAATCTGGTTTGAAAGCGATTTAATCGGCGTATTTGGATTTTGCACAACGCGACTTTGTAACTTAATAAAAATCGGTTCACGAATCGCCAAGTTATTATCTTGCAGCACACATTGGCGCGCAATACGTTTTTCAGTATTGATCACGATTGGGGCTTTAAGATTTGCCGTCATTTGTGTTGGATCATCAGGAATTGTGATGATGTTCATGAACGTTGGCTTTTGTTGGCTGTTAAGACCTAAATGCTCTAATTCGCTTTTAGTTAAATTCGTCGTGTACTTTTGCGAAAAGATCTCTGGCTCTAATACAGGAAATGCGACAGATGGTAATTCGCAGCTTTGAAGCCAAGCAAAGATATCGTCGTTTGGATCGTCCAAAAGGACGAATTGACGAAGGTCCTGAAAACCTAACATGCCCTCAGGAAATGTAAAAATATCTTCGTTTGAGATTGAAACTTGCCCGAAGCGTGTTGTCTTTATGACCACGTAAGTATCCTTTCGTGCTATGCTCTGCTAACACTGTCCTCAATTTGTAAGACAATGAACTCATCTTAAATGGTTAAGAAAATTCTGGACCTAAATCGAGTTTGTATCAAATTTTATTATTAGATAACGCGTGCCGCAACCTGAAAAGTCCCTAAAATTAGACTGATACGTGCCATTAGATTCCCTTATCAGTCTGTGATTAATGGGGTTTTTAACGGTTAATTGTATTGGAAAACCTGAAGGGTTACTTAGCTTCTTCAGGCTTTAAAAGCTTAGAAATGTTCTTAACTTTTTCTTGGGAAACTTGCGATGATTGTTGGTTTTGATCTTGGATGGCTAAGTAGACTTCTTCCCTATGAATTTTGGTATCCTTTGGGGCTTCGATTCCTAATCTAACTTGTTTACCTTTAATCTGAACAACACGAATTTTAATGTGATCATCGATAGCGATACTTTCACCTAACTTCCTTGTAAGTACGAGCATAGACGACTCCTTCTGTCTGCTAATTACCCTATCGGTATAATTTCAAGGAAGTTTAATTATTTCGACTACCGTAGAAAGTCAAGTAGGCTTTGATTCGAGATTCTGCTGGAAGTTTCAAGGGTTGCCTTCAACGTAGAGTCCGCTTTGTTCAAATCTGTCATGGTCTTAAATAAATCTGCATCTTCAATAGACGAAGTCTGGACTTTCGTGTCGATGATGTTCTTTTGAATGCCCTCAGTGTTGGCATCCATTTGGTTAATGCGTCCACCGATTTCTGAACGAGCTAAATTGACCTGATTCAAGGCTTGATCCAATGGCTCTAAGCAATCCTGCACGCCTTGCTTGTCATTGGTGATCAGCGCGGTTTCTAGGGCGTTGATCAAATTAAAAAGATTTACTCCAGATGTCCGGCCGTCTGAAGTCAATGCATTCGGACCCACCTGCGCAAAAATTCGATTAGCACGCTCGACACTGGCCGGGCCGCGAAGTTCAATTTGATTTTCTTCTTCGGCTTGGAGCTGTTGGTTTTCTTTTTCGATTTGATTTAATTTGTAATCTTGTAATTCTTCAGCGGATTTTGGAACCTCGATTTCCGTGTGAATCGACTCGCGGTAACCCAAATCTTTACCAAGAAATACTTGGTCGCCGGTCAAATTCATCGGCATAAAAGTTCCTTGCTGATTTTGAATTTGCATTTGGCCATTGTCGCCCAAATAATTTCCCTGCTGATCGAAAGGGGCTTCTAAAGTTTTATATCCACCAAAAATGTAACGTTCACCATAGCGACGATTGCTGGCCTCAACGATACCGTTGTAAAGTTGCTTAATTTCAGTCGCGATTGTTCGACGTGGCAATCCGGCATTTGTATCACTCGCTGCTTGCACGGCAAGTTCTTTAGCGCGCACCAGGGCATCGCCAACTTGAGTTAATGCCAGTTCGGAATTTTCCAAAAAGGTTTTAGCAAATAAAATATTTCGTTCGTACTGTTCGAGGTTCTTAATATTAGTGCGATTTTGCATCGACATTCCAACACCCGTTGGATCATCCGAAGGTTTATTAATGCGTTTTTGCGTCGTTGCTTGATTTTGCAATTCCGTTAATTCAGAACGAGTCTTCTGAATATTTGATAAAATTTGTGTGGAATTCATTTTATCTGTTACGCGCATCGTCTTCTAAATCCTCTTCTTTTTATTTTTTAGTACCGTTTCAAGTTAATAATCGTTTCAAACATTTCGTCAGCTGTTCTAATCATTCGCGCTGAAGCCTCAAAAGATTTTTGGTATTCAATCATTTTTGCAGCTTCTTCGTCTAAGCTGACCCCACTTAAACTTTCACGCATATTATTCAATTGATCCATGCTAAATTTTTGCGATTCAAGCTCACTACCAATTTGTTTTGATAATAATCCAACTTCGGCAACTTTTTTATTATAGAAATCATCAAAGGTATTTTTACCATTCGACATCATCGTTTTGAATTGCAATGAATGAAGGGTGTTGGCCACAGTGTTGTCGCCCGGCGCATTGGCTTTTGCTGCAATAGCTATACGACCGACATCTTTTTCGATTTGTTTATTTAATTTTAACGAATCAATTGAAAAATCGCCCGAAACATTGCCGTCTTCATCATACTGTCGACCCATATCAAAGAAGCTTGTGCCTTGCTGATTGTAACGATCAAAACCCTCTAAATGGACATTATTAACTTCTGAAGCAATCGTGTAGGCCAATTCGTTAAGGCTTTCCGCCATATCAACAACGGTTGTCGAGCGTACTTCTAGAGCTGCACCAATGGCGCCTCGCTTGAACTGATCTGTAATTTCAAATTTGGCTCCGCCTTCATTGGGTTGAGTATAAATTTGCGTTGAGCCATCTGGTAAAAAATCAGTCCTCATCGAGGCAAATGTATTTCCTGATACTAAAATTCCAGTTTTACCGGCAGTAATGCTTAACATTCCTGTTTTAGAATCTTCTGCATAACTGATATCAATTTTTTCAGACAATTTTTTAACTAAAAGATCTCGCTTATCACGTTCATCATTGGCATGCGCTCCGGAAATTTCAACTTGCATGACTTTTTCATTAAGACCGGAAATTTCTTTAGCCAATGAATTTACTTCGTTAACATTGGCTTCAATGCTTTTATTAAGTTCGGTCGTTACCGAACGAATTTGCGTATTCGCATCCTGAAAATTTTTGATCAATTGCTTCGCTGATTCCCGAACTTGTGTTCTTGGCACAGCGCTTTCCGGGCTATTTGCTAATTCGCGAAATGAATTAAAGAATTCTGAAATGGCGTTGTTTAAGCCTTTTACAGATTGTTCATTCATTACACTTTCAAGTCGTCCTAATGCGCCGGCTTTACTGTCTAAGAATGCAAATTCAGATCCTTCGCGTTCCACTTGTTTTTCCAACCATGGCGAATTTGTTCTGCTGATGGCACCAATTTTAGAACCCGTGCCCATACGATGATTTCCGGAATTGATTGCTGGATTTGATTCAATGTCGACGCGTTGTCGCGAATACCCTTCGGTTGTTTTATTGGCGATGTTATGCGACGTCGTGTTCATAGCCGTCTGACTGACCGCTAATCCTCTTCGTCCAACATCTAACAAACCGTGAATCTTTGCCATTATTTAACTACGCCTCTCTTGAAACTAATTTTCCAGATTTATCAGCAGTAGATTTAATTTGATTGCGGGTATAGTTTTTCGGTCCGGATAGGTTTTCTTTGAAGCTGTCTAAAGACTTATTTACATTGTGCAAAGCGCGCTGAGCAGACTCTGCATTTTCGCGATTAATATCCACCAAACGTTTTAATAATAATTCTAACGTTGAATGCATAGTGCGAAGTTTATCGCCTTCAGGGCCATTCATTTTAACAGCAAGCTCTAACAATCGGGGCTGAGTAGTATCGGCTCCAACGTGATGGGCTAATTCCGTCGCATAGTTTCCACGAAGTGCATCTAAACTTTTAATTTGAGTAATGAGTTGGTCTTTTGAGGCGTTAACCGCATTCAATTTTTCGATGTTCGATTCACGGAGGATTTCTTTTTCAGAACGCACCACATCCAGTAGTTGACGATAATTTTTAGTCAACTCATCCAAATTGTGCATTAACTTTTCAAAGACTTTTTGCTTCATTCAAAACTCTCTTCCTTGAGGTTTTTAGATGATCTATTTTAGGAACTACTCATCACCCGTGCGTTGTGCGCCGGCAAACATCAAGCTATCTTCCATCAAGCTATCTTCCACCATGCGATCCGCAACGGCTTTAGAATCAACTTTGTATTTTCCTTCATCGATCAACTTTTGGAACTTTTCGACTTTATTTAAATCAATATCAGGCGATGCCATTGCTAATTCTTTGGCTTGACGAATATCTTTTGCCTGCGTAGATAAATCGACTTTTACAGCTTCATTTTTTGTATTTTGTAAAATGTCTTGAGCAGCTGTTGCTCCAGCTTTTTTAGAATTTACTTTTTCGTTTTTCGCCGATTCAGCTTTATCTGTTTTACCAAGATCTGATAAATTAATATTTTGTCCGACTTTGTTATGGGTAATCTTCATGAATCCTCCAATAATGACGACGGGTTAGGTCGTACTTTCTGTCTCGATCTAGAACACTTTTAGTGTATCATAACAGCACAGATCCACCACAAAATTTCTTCGACCATAGACTGAATTGTTAACTTCTTGAGTCTAGTTTTTAATAAATTTAACCTACTCATTTTTATTGCAAATTAGAGTTCAACCATTGTCGGGCTGGCAGCTGCAATACCCAGACTTAGGTGAGTTTCGCATTGATAGTCCTGTAGAATACTTGTCCGGCGGACGTTCTACGGCATCGTTGGTGCCAGGCCTTTTTTCAACCTCATAAATCAATAAGCTAAAACGCTCCGATTATCGAAATGCACTAACTCCAATAGTTGCTTTAATTCAATTAGAATACATATAAAATTATTTGGTGATTGAAAAGATCGCGAATGGGAAAAAAAGGCCTGGCACCGTTGCGGAAAAAAGGCCTGGCACCTTATTTTTTGAGATCTTTTTGAGACATTTCGATTTGCCACAGCATTTGTTCGTGATTTAAATCATCGGGCTTAACCATTTTTAAATCTTTGACTTGATCGAGGCCATCTTTTTTGACTTCACCCAGCTGTCCGGCGTAGCGTTCAGTCACGTTTTGATAAATCAGATCAGACATTCCGAAGCCGCCGCGCTTATTCCACTCGTCACTGTATTGTTCGTCCAGTTGTTCCGTAAAAATCTTTTCGGCGTTATTTTTTTTGATCATGCCGCCGTCTTCGTTAAGTCCCGATTTCATATGGCGCATTAATTCTTTGATAAAGAATTTCTCGTACATGTCTGCAACTTCGCGAACTTTTTGATTTTCAGATTGCTGACCTTCATCAGATTTAGTTTTTAAATCTTGAGCCGGTTTTTCAAACGGGATAAATCCTTTAGGGCCACCAATGACTGACATCACGACTCCTATAAAATTTCTAGCTCGGCATGCAGAGCGCCGGCCGCTTTAATTGAGTGTAGAATCGAAATCAAATCTTTTGGAGCCACACCAAGTTTATTGAGCGCCTGTACAAGCTCACCAACATTTACTCCAGAATCTAAAACAGTGACTTTATCGTCCGACGGTAAAACTTTTTTAGTTTGTTCGTCGACAATCTTTAAACTTAAATTACCGTGGCTGATACCTACGCGCGAAATTTTAACTTTTTCGCCAATAACGATTGTTCCGGTTTTTTCATTAATGACAACTCGGGCTTTTTGATCAGGATCAATTTCGATGGCTTCGATTGTAGCCATTAATTCCACACCTTTATTTTCAAAATTAGGAGGCGTAACGATATCTAAAGTGCCCGCATCTGTCGCCGTCGCATACTGCCCAGACAATTCTTTGTTAATGGTTAACATGGTTCGTGCCGCCGTTGTAAAATCCGGATTATGCAATGTTAAGCGATACATTTTACGGTTCGCAAAGTCCGCTTGAATATCTCGCTCAATCATAGCGCCGTTCGGAATCGTTCCTACAGTTGTGTGCATTTCTTTGCCGTCACCTAAAACTGAAACCGAACCTTGCGCTACTGCAAAAATTTCGTCATTAGCTGCGCGTAGCGGAGTTTGTAATAGTGTTCCACCGACTAGGGAATTTGAATCCCCAATGCTACTGACTTTAATATCTAAAGGATTTCCTGCTTTGGCGAACGCCGGTAGTTTTGCAGTAACGATGACAGCTGCGACGTTTTTACTTGATAATTGCTCGGCATCAATCTTTACACCCATTTTATTAATCAAACGTGCAAATGATTGACCCGTAAACTGAGCTGCGGAATCGCCCGTGCCTTTTAACCCAATCACCAAACCGTAACCGATCAGCTGATTTTCACGTACACCGCGAATACTTGCGATATCTTTTAATCGCGCTGCAAACGCAGTCACTGTTACTAAATTTAAAATGGTGATGATCAATAGCTTTTTCATTATTCAACCTCAACCGCAGGCTTACTGTCTTTTTTCAGGTGAATAACATCAAATTGAGGATCGACCAGTTTGTTTGAACTGACTTGTTGATCGCTAAAGTCGTCGGTGCGAATGAGGCCGGTCGCAATGACTTTATAAGGACGATTTTTAATTGTTAGCGTCTGAAACCCAGAAATACGGTATAAACCACCATCAACTTTTTCGACAATTTTTGAAGGGATCATTTCGATTTCTTTCAGATCGACTTTAACTTCTTTTTCAACCTTGGGCGGTTTAACTACATCGGCGGCCGCAGGCTTACGATCTTTAATTGTTTTTTCTGCTTGTTCACGAGCGATTTTTTCTTCGGGTGGAGTTTCGCCATCCATGATTTTCTGAAATTCGAGTTCGATATCAGCCAAACGTTTTTTCTCGGCTTCTTGTTTTTTCTGATCTAATTCAGCTTGTTGGCGTTGCTCTTCTAATTCGTTGAGCAAATCTTGGATTGTCGTAATTTTAAGTTGAACTTGCTTCATGGCATTGCCTTCAACTTTTAACGAAGTTGGATCGCCTTCACGTCGTTTATTGTTTTGAGCAAACAAATAACTTTTTTGACCATCCATGATCCATAAAGAACCCGCACCGGCATGCAAATCAGATTCTTCTTCCATACGTGCTTTGGTCATGCGTTTATAATTGCGATCGACCGCGGGAATTAACTGAGAGCTTTTAGAATAGGTTTCAATTTCAGCTTCGACCACAGGAACTTCTTCGCCCTTGGCATTAACGTCCGTTGGCGGTTTTGCAGTTGCATCGCCCTTCGAATCAAAAAGTCGATCCAAGGTTGCACAGCCCAAAACAAAGTACATACTTACAACAAGCATCAAAATTTTTGAAATGCCTCTCATTTTACCCCACTCGCTAATTAATAACAAAAAAAATCTAATCAATTTTAACTACACCGCGACCAACAACTTCGGCGGCGATGATTTTTTGCGAATCTAAATTCTTAACACGAATTAAATCCCCCATTGCGCCAGAATCTTCTGCAACAGCTGTTACAAAAATCTGAAATCCATTTTTTTCAACTTGGGCTTTTACAACTTGGTTCTTTTTAATGATTTGTTCTTTTTTAAGATCACGTTTCGAAAAAGTCTGACCCGCACCTAAGGCCCGCATCGCAACGACGCCATCGAGCTCGTCGGCACTCATCACTAAATCCGTTGTCGTCCGCACAATACGTTTTTCTAAACGAAAC
>JAYVHE010000054.1:0-4979 GCA_043771495.1 Bdellovibrio sp.
CAATCATATCGAAGTCGTTATCTGTGGCCGATTTTTTATCGGCTAAGACTAACCGCGAATTAAAAACGTTAAGACCCTTATTTTCCATGGCGCCCATATTAAAATCATCTATTGAGGCGATCATATACTGATTTAAATCGTATTCTAATCCGAAGCGCTCTTCATCCCAACGCATGGCTTTTTTCAAAGATTCCATCGCGTGGTAACAGCGTTGCTGTTTACCGTGGCTGGCGTAAACGCCTAATTTAATTTTGCGTCCAGAAAGAGTTGTATAAGTATCTTCAATAACTCCGATGTCGCCGCCAACAAGAGCAAATAAATAACTTGGTTTTTTAAATGGATCTTTCCATAAAACTTTTTGACGACCATCAGAAAGTGTTTCGGATTTTAAAAGATCGCCGTTAGACAAAAGGACCGGGAACTTTTTTTGATCGGCAGTAATTTCCACTGTAAACGGAGCCATAACGTCAGGGCGGTCCAGATAATAAGTAATTTTACGAAAGCTTTCGGCTTCACACTGTGTACAAAAAATGCCTTGGCTAATGTAAAGTCCTTCGCAAGCCAGATTGGTTTCAGGATTAATTTCTACAGTTGTCTTTAAAGTAAATTCAGCGCCTGGTTTCAAAAGCTTTAAGCCATCAGCAGTAGTTTGATATTTGGTGCTGTCTAAGGGTGTTCCATTAACTGAGATTGACACCAATTTTAAATGGACACCATTTAAAAAAAGTTCGCTGCCGTTAGAATTAGATTTTGGATTTTTACGAAATTTAATTTCAGAATGCACTTGAGTTTTTGTTTCGTGCAGATCAAACGATAAAAAAACATTATCGATCAAGTAGTCCGGTGGAGTGTAGTCTTTTAAGTAAATGCGATTTGGTTGAGTTTGTGTCGTCATAGGCTCAAAGGTTTATCACACTCAGAGCCTATTTTAAAGATTTTATACTGAGCTGGTCAGCGAATACTTTTAAAGTGCCGACAGGCCCTTCATAACAGAAGCGAGCCGTGCAAGTTCATGAATTTGATCTCGTCCGACACCGATATCAGTCAAAGCCTTTTCATGCGACGATACGCAGGTCGGGCAGCCATTAACTACGGATACGCTTAACGCCATCATTTCGAATTTATCCTTACCATTAAGCGGTTTAGACAATGAATTCATACGTAAGCCAGCCCGTTGGTAAGCGCTATCAGCAAGAACTTCCGCCGAGAGAAAGCCTTTAAATTTATAATAGGTGTTCAGCATTCCCATGATGGCCGCAGACTCTTTGCATTCCTTAATTTGTGCGTCTTCTAAACCTAAGGCTTTAAGTTCTGCTGTTGCCATTTCCACGTACTTGTCCCAACCCAATGTTTGCGCGTTGGCTAAAGAATTTCTCCAGCGATCAGCAATTTCAAGCGGACTGTCTTCCATAATTTTTTTGAAATTCAAAGATAGATCGCGAAATACCGCTGAATCATTTTCGCCATACGAGGACGTAAAAAATTGATCGATTTTATCTGCGATAGACATACAGTCTCCTTCGTTAAAAAAAACGGACTACCCATTTAAGATAAGCCGTCCGGCTTACCCATTTAAAGTAGCTTGGCCTTTTTCCCAGTTACATGGGCAAAGTTCATCAGTTTGTAACGCGTCGATTGTACGAATAATTTCCTTTACATTACGACCAACGTTAAGACCGTTTACAGAAACCCATTGAACATTTCCATCTGGATCTACAACGTAAGTTGCGCGTAAAGGAATTTGCTCTTGAGGGTGTAATACACCTAATGCGCCAGTTAATTCTTTTTTAACGTCAGCTAACATTGGATATTCTAAATTTTTCAAATCAGCGTGGTGAGTTCTCCATGCGTGGTGAACAAAGTGTGAATCACAAGATACGCCAAAAACTTTAGTGTCGCGGGCTTTGAAGTTTTTCATTTCTTTGTTGAATTCTGCTAATTCAGTCGGGCAAACGAATGTGAAGTCTAAAGGCCAGAAAAATACAACTGCCCATGAACCTTTCATATCTGCGTTTGTTACAGTTTTAAATTCTTTACCTTTTTCCATAGAAACGCAGGCTTGCATTGAAAACGTTGGAAATTTTTGTCCGATACCTAACATGATATTCTCCTTTGCATGTTTGTTTAATTTATATAATCACTAAAATATTCAATAGAATGATAAGATCCAGTATTCAATAAAAACTATAATATATCAACAAGGCATAGATAATATCTATGACGCAATTCTAAGTTTCTTTTGAAATTCTTTGAAGATTAAATACTACTTTTAAGAGATTGTATTCATGGAACTGCTTAAGTTGCTACGTGACAATATCGTTTGGAGTTCCTAGACTAAAGCAGTCCTCATTCGATGAGGACTGGGGACAGTATGAATTTGACCACTGTGAATTATTCAAAATTTCGTTGGATCGACGTAGAAGCCCCAACTAAGGCTGAACTTGAAAAGTTAGCAGACGAAAATAATTTGCCTGCAAAATTACTCTTGGATTGTCTGAATCCAGAGTATTTGCCTCATATTGAAACACACGGTGCGACCCATTTTATTGTCATTAGAACACCTGAACCAAATCTGCCGATCGAAGCGGACACGGTTCAAGAGTTAACCACAAAGATTGCTTTCTTTATTACCCAGCAGGGCTTGCTCACGGTTCATCGACAGTCGCTGCCCATGGTGCAGCAAGTCCGATTGCACTTTAATGAGGTCGTCGAGCCCGAAAAAACCACCGCCTTGGTGCTCTCTTTATTTTTGTCTCAAGTGGCTCAAGCGTTAATTTCAGAATTAAGTGTTTTGGATCATAAAACCGAAAATTTTGAACAGAACATTTTTTTAATGAAACGCTCGCGCTCGATTTTAAAAGAAGGTTACTTCATTAAACGCAAGGCCTCGTCGTACCGCAAGGTCATTAAAACTACAGTTGAAGTGGGTCAAAAATTAACTTTAAAAATTGGTTGCCCCGCTCAGCAAATGCAAGAATCGCTAGATAATTTATCGCAATGTTTATTCTTTGCTGAAGAAATTTATGAAAATGTACAAGCTTTGTTAAACCTACACATGGCCATTCAATCACAAAAAATTAATGAAGCCTCATATAAAACTAACGAGACCGTACGAATTCTTACCATATTTACTTTATTTTTCTTACCACTCAATTTTATTACCGGTGTTTTTGGAATGAACTTTGACCATATTCCGTGGCTTCGCGACATCCATGGGTTTTATTATTCTATCGGGTTAATGACCGTGTTAGTTGGTTGTTTTACTCTGTATTTATTCTACAAGGGCTGGCTTTCAGAAAAAACTAAATAATAAAACAGCGTCATCAAACAAGATCATCCGAATTTGCTATTTGATTTTTGAGAGTAAAAATTTATTTTCAGCTTTTTTTGCTGTTTTATTGCCTAATTTCCGTTTTGACTTTATTTCGCCAGATTTTTTTATTGGCGCGCGATTCGTCGGAACTTCATCGTTCAAAAATAATGTGGGCTTCGATTTGGTTGTCGAAACCTGGGCCACAGCAGACGTTTTCTTTTTGGTGGGTTTTTTAATTTTAATGAACTCGCCGAACAATGGATTTCCTCGAAATACCTCGCGAATAACTTGTTGCGTGAGTTCTTCAAAATTTTCATCTTCGGCCGGTATATACAGGCAATTTGGCAAAGCCGGATGATTTTCTAGAAATAAGAATTTTTTGATTACAGCGTTTTGTTTAATTTTTTCAACGGGAAAAAAGCAACCGTTCCAAATTTGAAACGGGTAATGAACACCGCGATAAATGGGCGTTAGACTGCTCTCGATCAGGATTAATACAAGTTTTTCGCGCCAATAAAAACCAACGCCGTCGTGCATGGGCTGTGCGATGACGTCTTCGGGCAGATGATCTTGAATCCAATTTAGATTTTTTAATTTTGTCATACGGCGACGATCCTATTTTTTGTCGATGTGGAAAAAATCTTTTTGTGCGGAAAAATTTACCGCGTGCCGGTTTTAAAATCAACAGATCCGACTGTAATGCACTTTTGATTTTGGGCCGACTTTTGCAGAAAACATCTTAGACAACAAGGAAGGATGTCAGAATGAAAGTTATTATAGCTACAGTACTCATTTTTTGCAGTTCACTTTATGGAGCAACACCGCCTCAGAGTCGTTGCGACTTACCGGTTTTTGCGATGGGAGTTTCTGGTACAACCCCACTACAAAAAGAAGTTGAAAGCGTTTTAAATTTAAAAGGATTCGATGTTATTCATCGCAGTGCTGCTGAATTTACTTCAGCCAATTTGGTCGATGTTAAAATGTTTGCAACATCAAAGGCCGGACTTAATGGGCAAAACGCGGCGACAGATTGTGTTGTGCGCGAATTTGAAGACCTCGGCCGATTCTATACGTGCCGCTATGAGCTCACCCTTTTCTTCTTTTCGGAAACAACTCTGCAGTATGAGCCTGTTGTAAAAATGAATGCAGCTACGCGCGACGCGCGATCAACGGACGGGTTTTATCAAACCATTCGGGATCAACTCCGAGAACTTCCAATGTGTCTTAATTTAATTAAACGTTAAAACTAGAGCCGCAGCCACAATTTTTTGAGGCATTGGGATTATTAAAAACAAAACCTTTACCATTCAGGCCGCCAGAATAATCAAGTTCCATTCCGGCTAAATAAAGTAAACTTTGGCTATCAACCACAACGCGCTCGCCATTGGATTCAAAAACTTGATCGCCATCGCGAGACACATTATCAAAATTCATTTTGTAAGATAAACCTGAGCAGCCACCTTTTTTAACTTCAACGCGTAAAGCGGCTGAGTCGGGTTGGCCTTCTTCCGATTTTAAGGTCTTTAATTTTACTACTGCTGATTCTGAAATTTGTACCATATAAAAAAGTATAGCGCGTTTAACCGAGTTTGTGGAGTACTTTGTAACTTCCTGAAATTAATGAGAATTTACTGCAAAATTACATTTTTCTTGCGTTTTACGTAAT
>JAYVHE010000055.1:0-3693 GCA_043771495.1 Bdellovibrio sp.
TACTGAAATATATACTTTGCCACCGTATGGATCTAACTCGAACGCGGCCCTTCGTGCGTCCTGTGAAGCAGCTTGTACGAACCCGGATCCTGACGTCTAGATGCAAAAGCTGCGCTCATAGGCTTTTAAATATAAATATCTTTTGTTCGTCTTGATATTAAGCAGATATACCAAAAAAAAATTTATATTATTGCCGATCCCGATGACCGCACCCAGTCGTCACAGTTACTGGAAGGCAATTTAACTTTTTTCTTTTTGTGTTTTTATACGAGGACTAATCACAGAGATCGACCCTTGTCGGTCTAAAAACTCTTCAAGAAAAAATGCAGAAAGTTCAGCACGGCCCGTAACGCCAGCTTTCGCATAAATAGCTAAAGTATGGTGCCTTACAGTTCTTTCGGCAGTTCCGCGAACGGTAGAGATTTCTTTAAGACTCAGGCCTTTAAGCAACAAAAATGCGACTTCTTTTTCAGAAGGTGTTAACGACCATTCATTGAGTTGCCATTCGATTTCATCGGCAATTCCTTTTTGAATGGCCTTCGCTTCAAGCTTCCAATGAGCCGCATCATCTTGTGCTGTCGCAATTGTGTTTATATGACTATCGCGAGCTTTTCCAATGTGAAGCCAGGTTAAAAATAGGCCGGACGAGGCACCAATTCCGAAACAAAAATCTAGGATAATGTGTGACAGCGAGGCTTCTGCACGAAAATCCGAATACAAATCAAACGCGATGAGTAAAATAATTGAGAGAATTAAAGAGCTAAAAACTGCAATTTCAGCTTTTGAGAGCGCTTTAAGGTTCTTTTTCCACCGACCATTTAGGACGTAGTCACCGAATTTTGCATTTAATAACAGCATCGCATTTACCCTGGGCATTTGCCCTATATTTTGTACGCACAATATGACGTAGTTTTGTCGCGTGTTCAAGAGGGGAAAAATTATGAGAAAAATGATCGTACTTGTTAGCTTTTTAACAACCAGTATTTTGGCTTTGAGTTCGTGGGCGTTACCAGAAAAAATGTATGAGGTTAGCCCAGGAATCTATAGAAGTGCTCAACCGTCAAAAAAAGACATTCGAGAACTAAAAGAATTCGGAATCAAAACTCTTCTGATTCTTAACAATGATGACGATGTTGTAAGATCGGAATTGAAAGCCGCTAAAAAAGCGGGCTTAAATGTAATCGAACAACCGATGAGCGGTTTTTGGACTCCTGACGATGCCCAAGTAGACGAGATCCTAGCGACGTTAAAAGATCCAAACTATTATCCAATCCTTATCCACTGCAAGCATGGTGAAGACCGCACAGGACTAATCGTTGGCTTACATAGAGTGTATGCCGAAGGTTGGACTCCAGAAACTGCTTATGACGAAATGCTAGACTATGGATTTCATCCAAGTCTTTTTAAGTTAGACAATTATTACAAAGCTGTAACAGGGCTAGACGACTAAATACTAAAGCGGGCTTTCGAAGCCCGCTCACTTTTATTTCATAGGATAACATTCTGAAAATTTTGAAAATACTTTTAGTTATTTACTGTCTGATCGTTCTCGTTCAAGCAATCGCAGATTTTATTTCGCCCACTTCAGTATTTTCAAATACTAAAAATCTTCTGGTTATCTTTGTCATGACCAGCGCTTTACTTGGCATTTTTCTAAAAAAGAAATATCTGTTGTTAGTGCTTCCTATAGGATTAATTTTCTAGATTATTCAAATCATTCAGCCAGACAATCCGACTTCGGTTTTGGCCTCGATTGGAAGTTTTACCCTGGTGAGCATAATGGTATTTTACAATTACAAAAGTATGGAAAAACCAAACTACTAAATCACCAAAACAATAGATCCGGAAACAATTAATAAGCCTCCTAGAATTGTCTTCCAATCCATTGTCTCTTTTAAAAAGATAAAAGCTAAAAAGATGGTTAGCGCAACGCTGAGTTTATCAAGTGGTGCGACTTTCGCCACATTTCCTAATTGCAGTGCACGGTAATAACAAAGCCACGAGGCACCAGTAGCCAGCCCCGATAGAACCAAAAAGATAACGCTTTTAGTGGTGAACTTCTCGGGAATTTTGAACTCATCTCTCGCCGAAACAATTATCGTAATGAACAGTAGAATGACTATCGTCCGAATAAGTGTTGCTAAATTCGAATTAATTTTCGACACACCAATTTTTCCAAAAATGGCTGTAAGTGATGCAAAAAATGCCGACGCCAACGCGTAAATTCGCCAATCTAATAATTCTATGCCGTTCCCTTGTTTGCATTGGCATAAACTCTAGAGTTGACCACCTTGATTTAGAAATATCGCACTCTCGTTTAGGCTTCTTGGCTTTTGAATTTTGAACATCTTCTTTTTTCCAGGATATATACTGAACTTTCCAATGAGGAAGTGACTTTTTTAGAAGTAGTTTTTTAATGTAATAACCCAATTGAGCCTCCAAATATTTTGGAATCCCAATCGGTCTTTCAACTAACTTGCTTTAGCCTTACGTGGCGTTGCGGCTGCTAGTAATGCCTGTGGGTCTTGGGCTGCAACTTGCAAAAGTCGTCTTGCTGCACCGGACGGTTTCTTATCACCTTGTTCCCAGGACTGCACAACACGAACACTGACTCCTAAAAGCTTCGCAAAGGCACCTTGACTCATATGTAAGTTTTGCGACCGAATTTTTGCAACGTTTTTTGCAGAAACTTCTGGAGGAGGCATTAACAACTCAAGTTCAGAAGTTCTAAGCGTGATTTTACCCTCTTGATGGCTGATAATTTCTTGCATTCCTGCTATGAGTTCTTGTCCCAGTTTTGTTTTTTTCATAGTTACGTTTCCTTTATCTTTTTCGCAAATATTCTAAGTATCGATTTTTCTTCGTCAGATTTTCTTCGTCAGAAATATTTTCTGAATCTCGTTTATCTAAAATCGTCATCAAATAAATCTGACCTTTTTCTGGAAGATCCAGATAAAAAATTCTGTAACCACCACTTTTGCCGCTCTTTGCGCGGGCTACTCGGATTTTTCTAATACCGCCAGAGCCCTGCACAATGTCACCCTTTTCTGGGTTTTTAAGTATTTCCATCTGAATGGACCTTAGTAAATCAACACCACCCAGCGCGTCTACTTTATTTTTGAAAACTGTAAGTTCGATGAAGATTCTTGAATCCACTACTGAGTAGTATAGCACACTGAGTGGTATATATAAAGAAATTATTTCAAAATGATACGGATCGGCTGCCTCGTCTGTTTCAGCCGAGGTTTTTCTTTCTAACTATTTGATTTTATTGATAAAAATGGCGGAGTGAACGGGATTGGTGATGCCCTTGTAACTCCTTGAAAACAATAACAAAAATCACCTCAACTAAAATGTAAGCCACAGCCGAGTATATATGGGTCCGCATTGGGACACAGCAGCACACTGAGTTGAGCTACAGAAAGCCACAAATAGGGGAGAAGCATAATTTATTTGTGTATATACTGTATGTATAGTATATTCTTTATCCAGATGACTCGAATTAAAGCCTTATCTTCAAAGCACCTGGTTTACAAGATTCATGAAAATGACCATCGTCCACCGCATGTGCATGTCGAAGGGATGGGGGCCTCGGTTCGTATAAATCTGCTAACATTGGACGTTATGGATTCTGAAACTGAATTTTCAAGGGCTACATTAAATCGAATTTTACAGGTTGTTCGGGAAAATAGA
>JAYVHE010000056.1:0-6839 GCA_043771495.1 Bdellovibrio sp.
TGTAACTTGTAAAACGCCACTTCCAAATCCGAGCAGTTGCGTTTGTGTTGGCGCCGGTGTTTGTACTGCAACGGTTGACCGCATGTCTAAGTATTCTTATGAATGGCACTATCGGACTGATGCTGCAAATTGGCCAGCCACCAGTCCCGGAGGAGGAATTTTGATTCCAGGCTGCAGTATTTCTGGAGCTTCAAATTGTCAGTTAACGGGTGTTGGTGTTAATGAAAAACGTTACGTCACTTTGCGCGCGGTTCATCCTTTATCCTACAAAGGTGAGTGGATGCCATCTACTATTGAATGCGTTGGTAAATGAAAATTAAAAATATAATTGGCGCGGTGAAAAACTTTAGATTCCACCGCTCATGTCTTAACTAGAATGTTTCGTCGAAACTAACTTGGCCCGTAACACCAGTTTGGTAAGCTGACACACGACGCTCAAAAAAGTTTGCTAATTCTTGAACATCTTGTAATTCCATAAATCCAAATGGATTTTTCGTCTTAAATCGCGGAGCAATGTTTAATGATTCTAAACGTTGATCGGCAATAAATTCTAAATATTGGCGCATATCAGTTGCAGATAAACCAGCAATTCCGTGCTGCAAAATGTCTTCAGCAAAAGTCATCTCGCAGTCAATGGCGTCTTCTAGCATCTGAACGACCATTTCTTGCATTTGTTCATTAAAAATTGTTGGATCTTCTTTACGAGCGGTTTTAATCACTTCTAAAGCAAACGCCATATGCATACTTTCGTCACGGAACACCCAGTTGGTTCCAGAGGCTAAGCCTTGCAATAAACCTTTTGAACGTAAGAAGTAAACATAAGCAAACGCTGCAAAGAAAAATAATCCTTCGATACAAGTCGCAAAACAAATGACGTTCATTAAAAACTTACGACGATCTTCAGTCGTGTTGATTTCTTTAAGATCGTTGATTGAATCAATCCACTTAAAACAGAAATCGGCTTTGCGCTTGATCGATGGAATGTTTTCCACAGCATCAAAGGCTTTAGCGCGCTCATCTGGATTTGGAATATAATTATCTAACAAAGTTAAATAAAACTGGACGTGTAAGGCTTCTTCATACAGCTGGCGAGATAAGTACAAACGAGCTTCTGGGGAATTAATGTGTTTGTACAAGTTAAGAACAAGGTTGTTTCCAACAATAGAATCGCCCGTTGCGAAAAAAGCCACCAGACGGTGAATCAGATGTTTTTCGGATTCTGTTAATTTAGAATGTAAATCAACTAAATCCGTTGAAAAATCAACTTCATCAACAGTCCATGTATTTTTAATAGCGTTTTTATACATTTCGAAAAAAATCGGGTACTTCATCGGGCGTAATGTTAAATCAAATCCTGGATCTAGTATCATGGTGTCTTCCTCTTTGTTACTGACATGCTTCGCAGGCTTCAGGGTTATCTAAACTACAGACTAAAGCTTCTTCATCGGTAAAAATCTTTTTAGAAGCTTCAGTAACCGCCGGATTGGCTGCGGTTGCAGTGGCCGTTACAGCTGTAGTATTCATCATTGTCGTCGGAGATCCTTCCGCCGATTTTTTTACAGTCGTTTTTGCAATCGCCGTCGCAGGACGTGAACGAAGATAATATGTCGTTTTAAGTCCGCGTTTCCATGCGTACATGTACATTGAAGACAATTTTCCGATTGTTGGCGCATCAATAAATAAATTTAATGATTGTGACTGGTCAATAAAGGCTCCACGGTCGGCACCCATATCAATCAACGACTTCATCGGAACTTCCCAAACAGTTCTGAAAAGCTCTTTTACATCAGCAGGGATCACATCAATATTTTGGATTGAACCGTCGGCCACTTTAATTTCAGCGCGCACTTCGTCATTCCAAAGGCCACGTTTTTTAAGTTCAATAACTAAGTACTTATTAATCTGTAAAAACTCACCAGATAAAGTCTCACGTTTAAATAAATTTGAAACCATCGGTTCAGTCGCTTCATAACAACCAACGATAGATGCAATTGTTGCCGTCGGTGCAATCGCGATGACTAATGAATTTCTAAGACCCGTTTTTTTAATTTTTTCTTTAAGTTTATCCCACTTAGCCGGTTCAGTCGGGGTTACACCCCATAAATCGTGTTGTAATAATCCTTGAGCTGCTTTGGTGTCTGCAAAACTAGGATGGGCGCCAAATTGCTCAGCTAAATCGCTACTCGCTGTGATCGCATTAAAATAAATTTCTTCTTGAATGCGAGCTGATAATTTTTTGGCCTCTTCTGAATCGAATGGTAATTCCAATTGAAAAATCGCATCTTGTAAACCCATGACGCCAAGACCAACTGGACGCCATTTGTGATTCGACTTCTCGGCCGTTTCAATTGGGTAGAAGTTAATATCGACAACGCGATCTAAATACTTCATCGCCGTTTTTACAGTGCGCGCTAATTTATCAAAATCAAAAGCGCCATCAGTTATATGACGACCTAAATTAACAGATCCTAAATTACAAACTGCAGTTTCGCTTGGAGAGGTGACTTCTAAAATCTCAGTACAAAGATTTGATAAATGGATCACGTTTTCAGGCTTGCCAGTTTGATTTGATTTTAAGTTTGATGCGTCTTTGAAGGTCATCCAACCATTACCGGTTTGGGCTAACGTCTTCATCATGCGGCTATAAAGCTCGCGCGCTTTAATTTGTTTGTAATACTTTTTTTGTTCTTCAGCAGCAACATAAGCTTGATCAAATTCTTCGCCGTAGAGATCCGTAAATTGCGGAACTTGACTTGGATCAAATAATGACCACATGGCATCAGTTTCCACGCGTTTCATAAATAAATCGGGGATCCAGTTGGCTAAATTTAAATTGTGAGCGCGTTTTGATTCGTCGCCCGTATTGTCGCGTAATTCTAAAAATTCTTCGATATCAGCATGCCATGTTTCAAGATAGATACACGCGGCCCCTTTACGCTTACCACCTTGATTAACAGCTGCAACTGATGAATCCATTGTTTTAATCCAAGGAATAATTCCGTTTGAATGTCCGTTGGTTCCCTTAATCAAAGAGCCACGTGAACGGATACGGCTGTAGCCGACGCCAATACCACCAGCAAATTTTGATAATAAAGCGATGTCGGTATATTTATTATAAATCGCACGTAAATCATCTTGCGGAGAATCTAATAAATAGCATGAGCTCATTTGCGGGCGCATTGTTCCTGAGTTGAATAGAGTCGGCGTCGACGGCATATAATCATGAGAAGAAATCAATTTGTAAAAATCAATGGCTTCCGCTGGATTCGTTGATAGACCACACGCCACACGCATAAAGAAATACTGTGGGTTTTCAAAAACCTGACGGCTTTGTGGATTTTTTAATAAATAACGATCGTAAACCGTGCGTAATCCAAAATATTCAAAACGATCTGTCTTATAATGTTCGATGGCCGCGCAAAGCTCAGCTTTGTGTTGCATAACGAATTCAAACGTTGATTCGCCAATCAGGCCGAACTTATGGCCGGCTTGAATAGAATCCGCGAACGATCCAATTTTTTGTGATTTCACTTCCTCGTCAACATAAGTTGATAACAAACGCGAAGCTAGGCGTGAATACTCAGGATCCTCACCAATTAATAAAGACGCAGTTTGAATACAAAGATTATCGAGCTCTTTAGTTGTAGCGCCATCGTAAAGGCCGCTAATAGCTTTTGTAGCCACACGCAATGGATCGATTTGAGTAAGACCCTGGCCGCAGCGATTGACGCGCTCAACGATTTTTGTTACGTCAACCGGCTCAAGAGTTCCATCTCTTTTTTTCACACGCATTGCATGTGGAGAAGATCCACGTGCTGGTGCCGCGTTTGCGGATTGATTGCTTTCGGCTTGTTTTTGGATAATAGAATTTGTTGTCATCATTGACTTGTGCCCCTCATAGTTTGCTTGTTCAAAGTGTAAAAATCCCCCTCAGAATTTTTACGCCTAACTTTTCAGTTAGTAAAAATACCGTTCTTTTGACTTTGTCTTTCAGTCTCTTTTTCAGTGGTGTGAACCACTTTTTCAGAGCCTAGAAGGCTAGGTCTAGTTTTCATTTATTCAAGAAATATTTATTTGACCGTTCTGGTTCTAAAGTTCAGTTTACTCCGCCAGTTCTTTAAGATTCCGTTAGCTTTCGCTTCCTTTACCTACTAGATCTAGTGGCCTGATCCTCTGCTCCATCCTATAGAGCCTATTTCGTCTTGAATTAAGGTTGAGGGATTTTCAGAACAGATGCAAACATTTTTCCAAATTTTTTTAACTTTTTTTTACGTTATGCTGGATTTTAGTGCAGTATGTGCCCAAAAAAGTGAACTTAACTAAAACTAAAGTCTAGCTATTAAAATACAAATCTCCCTCTAATAGTGGTGGGTGACTGGTCATAACCACTAGAATTTAAAGAATTTCTGTCTCTGAACACAGTGAAATTTCACTTTTTGATAAAATCTGTCATGAAAAAAAACAGAAGTAAGAATGGCTCAAAAATACACCGTCAAATTACATTTTAAAAATCGATAAAACTTCAGATTCTGAGGGCCTGATGACGCATTTTTTCCATTAAAAAAAGTTCTTCTGCCGTGGAATAAGTCAGTTTTTTTCCCTGATAACTGGTACGGTCCCGCAAATAATCGATGATCGCTTGATGGGTTCCCATCTTGTCGGCGGTCCATTTAGGAGCGATTAATTCTTCCCACCGAGACGCAAACGCCGCTAAGCGATGAAGAGCTATACGGGGGTGAAGGTGTTCTAAAAAAAGTTGAACGCGACGGGCGTATTCATCACGTTCAATCGGATCAAATTTCCCTTCGGCGTGCCATTCTTCAAGAGCCGTGGCTTTTAAAACATGAAGGTTGTGAAGTTTAACATTGGTGATTGGCAAATCATTACAAATGCGGGCGGTTTCAATAATGCGCTCATCAGACTCGTTGGGTGCGCCAAAAATAAGGTGAATGCCTAAGTCCACCGATGTCGATTCCGCAATTTTTTTGATGGCCTCTAAAGAATCTGCCGCAGAATGCCCGCGGCGCATGAATTCCAATTGATCATCAAAAAAACTTTGCACACCCAGCTCAATCGCAACATGTGACTTTTGATTGTACTCTTGCCACAGTTGCAAAACCGCAGGAGACAAGCAATCAGGACGTGTCCCTAAAACAAATCCCACGACAAACGGATAACTAAGGGCTAAATCAAAATTCGCACGAAGCGCGGAAACTTTAGTAAATGAATTTGTGTACGCCTGAAAATACACTAAGAATTTTTTGGAATTATATTCTTTGGCCAATTCGACTTGATACTTTTCTATTTGATCTTTTAACGTCATCTCTTGTGATTCAGACCGAGCCGCAGAGCCCCAGACATCACAAAAGCTACACGTTTTCATGCCTTTTAAACCCATGCGGTTTGGACAATTGTCGACGACCGTCACGGGAAGTTTATATACTTTTTCACCATGGATACGTTTGTAATGCTCTGAGATCGGGTGATAGGGTAAACCGCGCCAGCCTTTTTCCATTTATTGGCTCGCAATCATTCTGTAAATAAAAAATCCGACGACGCCAACAGCAAATCCAATGACGACATAACCAACCAAGGGGCTGGCAAAAATAGTATTAAAAGCAATGGCCAAGCCGGTTGCAGAATCTTTTTCTTTTTTGGCTTGGACCCAGTCAAAATAAGGCAGCAATTGTACACCGTGCTTTGGACAAAGACCCGATTCCAAAGAATGAAAATCGCATTCTAAACACATATAATCTTCAGCCGCTAAGAGCTCATCAGCGGTTTTGTCTGAAACACCCACACTTTCAAGACTGTCGCGATTAAACGATAAGCTTAATTGGTTCAGCAGAGTTGTTGCGCGGACGGCTTCACTTGTGGGAATGGACACATATAGAAATTGAGCGTTGTTATAATCAAAAAGGTTCGTCGTTCGACGAGTGAGCGCATTGTATTCACCGTTGCCGTGCAGCTGCATCTGGCGATCCGCCTCAATTTTTAGCTCGGGGTCTACTTCAGTCTCAAAAGGAATTTGATTAAGATCAAAAAACTCTTTCAGTTTTGAAAGCTCAAACGTACTGACAGGCCCGATAGTTTGGCGATTTGTTTGCTGATTTTTTTGCATCAGTAAAACATACAAAAAAAGGTCGTCTTTAGGTAGTTATTTTGGTATTTCGTAGTTCGTGCAAACAGCCTTGTGGAAAAACTTTCAAGTTGAATGGACCGAAGATTCGAGCCCGACACTACGATTAAACGGCGCCCATCCAACGGATCAAACAAAAAGCGCTGAATCCATGCACCATTCAGGGGGCGCGGCCACAGAAACCCTGTACATTTACGGTGAAGCCATTTCGTGGGTTTTAAAAACCTTTCCCGAAAAGCAGCTTCACATTTGCAGTGTTGGTCTGGGGCTTGGTTACAACGAAATCCTGACCGCCATTTTGCTGATGGATAATTCTGCCAAAACTGCCAAATTGGATTCATTTGAAATTGATACTGAACTAAAAGAATCTTTTAGCCACTGGGTTTTTGAAAGTGATTTGCAAAATTCAAATCAAACTGCAAAAAATATTATTTACGATCAAATCGTCGAAAAACTTACCAAATCACTTTATTTAAATATTAAATTATCTGAAATAAAAAAATATTTACAAATGCAGTTTCATTCAGGCTCCTGGCGCCTGAACGGCGAATTAAATTTAGATAAAATTCCTGAATTTACAAATTATCATCTTTGTCTATTCGACGCTTTTAGTCAGAAAACAACGCATGAGTTATGGAATGATCATTTCCTTAATCGTTTTATTCAAAAAAGTTTTAATAAAACCCATTCCATGTTGGCC
>JAYVHE010000057.1:0-3704 GCA_043771495.1 Bdellovibrio sp.
AAACCAAATAGACGAACCCGGCATTTCGATAAGCCTCAGAATCCCAGCTAATATCTTAAGAAATTTAAAAACTACAGCGAAGATTGAAAATAAAAAATACCAATCCATGATAGTCGATTTTATCCGCAAAGGGCTCAGTCCTAAAATGCCATTCTAAACTGGTTCGGAGGCTCGGAGTGTTATGTCCGTCGGATTAGACTAAAAAACATTGGACCTGCGCCGCTAAAAGCGATTGAATCAGTCGGCCAATTTTTATCAGGCAATATCTGATAACCGTGCTCCGTTTTTTCGATAAATGTTATGCTCTCTAAATGTTTAGGTCGAATAACTTCAATAGCACGACGACCCTGCAATTTTTTGATCACTTCATCATTTTCAGCGCTTGAAATCGAGCACGTCGAATACATCAAATATCCACCAGACTTGAGCGCATGCCACGCCGACGACAACAATGAAAACTGGCGAACAGCATTATTCTTAGAGCGTTTAAAAGTCCATTTTTTAAATTCACTCGTGTCTTCCAGTAAATGGCGCTCACCTGTGCAAGGAGCATCCAATAAAATGGCATCGTAACCCTCGGGCTCGCGCTTTCCGTACAACTGGCCATCTATCCCTTTGATATAAATACCTTCGCGCTTTTCGCGGGGCACGTAATTTTGCAGAATGTATTTTAGCCGTTCACGCCGTGGCTGTGACAACTCATTGCAGACGAGCTCTCCGCCCGGTGTGTCTAAATTTGCGAATAACTTCTCAGCCAAAATCAGGCTTTTTCCACCCGGCGCTGCACACATATCTAAAACGCGATCACCCGGTTTTATAGGCAAGCTTTGCGCCACCATGACGCTGGCAGGATCTAACAAGTAATATTTGAAAACCTCGGATTTAATCGCCAAGTTTTCGGCTTTGGATCCTGTTTCGACAAAGCAATGATTCAGTTGCGAAAGTGCGGGACCCGGCTGAATTTTTTCCGCCGACTCCGTAAAAAATAAATTCCGTCGCAAAGCTTGCAAAGGAGGCTGTTTCAAGCCCGCAAACAATTCAGGCCAGCGTGGACCAAATTCTGCTTGGAAATGCTTTTCAAATTCTAAATTTAGTATTGCACTCTGGTTTTTATTTTCAGACATAACTCACATCAAATGTTATTAAATGTACAAGTGAACTCAGTCCCCTTGTTAACTTCGGAACGGACTTTAACTTCTCCACCATTTTTAATCATATGATGCTTCACTAAGGCAAGCCCTAATCCTGAACCGCCCTGATCGCGGTTGCGGCCTTTATCAATTCTATAAAATCGTTCAAAAATGCGTGTAATATGTTCTTCGGGAATGCCTTGGCCAAAGTCTTTAACGGCTAACGCCGTTACTTTTCCATCAACGGACCAAGAGACATGAATTTCTTTACTGGATTTTCCGGAGTGCCTGATCGCATTGACGATTAAATTCCGCAAAATTTGTTGCAAACTTTTCTTTTCAGCAAGCACTTGATCGCAATCATAGCGGCACAAAATAAGTTTTTGATGAATTCCAATCAATGAATCCAATTCTATAACGATCGATTCCGTCATTTCTTGAGTGCTCAGCCATTCCTTTTGCAAATCACTCTTTTGCTCCAAGCGCGCCAAACTTAATAAATCATCTGAAAGATCGTTCATCGTATGAATTCCATCTAAAATGGGATCCATGTACACCTTTAGCTCGGGATGCTTTTTTATAACCTCTTTGTTCAACAACTCAGAGTAGCCTTTAATAATCGTCAATGGCGTTCGTAATTCGTGCGAGGCGTTGGCGACGAGGTCGACTTTAATTTTTTCTAGATTTTTGGGTTCGCTGATATCGTAAAATACGCCTAACGACCAATGTTGTCGGTCATCCGTTGCTGGCAAGGGATTTACCGAAATTTGAAATCGATCTGTTTCATCGCGTAAATATTTTTTTTCCTGAAAAGATTTTTTAAACAGATTAACAACCTCAGGGTCACGGATGACATCATGTAAATAATACGTTTTATAATTAAAATCCGTGGGATTCCAATTGAAAAGTTTCATGAACATCGAATTAAAAGAAATCAATCGTAATTCTTCATCGATTGTAACAATGCCTTCTTGTAAGCCAGAAAAAACCGTTTCAAAAGCGTGGCGTTCGTCTTTAGATCTCTTTTTCAGATTTAAATATTTTCGACGCAGCGAAAATGCTGAACGCTCTAGATCCGTAAAAACAGAATCAGAATCATCAAAGGCATCGACCGGCTGTTCAACACCGAGTTCATCAGCGCGCATGACTTGCAACATTTTACGAACTTGTTTAGTCAATCGAAACCGCATGACACCTAAAGAGACAATGTAGCTTAAAACTACGATTACGACTAAAAGTACAGCCAAAATTAGATTCATTTTATGTGGTTGTTATATTTTCAACGAATTTATTTGTTGAGTAATGAACGCGGTAACCAACGCCACGAATTGTTTCGATGTTATCTGCCCATGTTCCTAATTTTTTACGTAATGCAAAAACATGAGTATCGATCGTACGGCCAGTCACGGTAACGTCTTGGCCTTGAATCAAATCAATTAATTGATCGCGCGATAAAACCTTACCGCGAGACTTTAACAGAAACCCTAATAGTTTAAATTCAGACGGCGTAAAATGAATGACTTCGCCATTGACTTGCACTTCGACTTTTCCAAAATCAATGTGAAGGCCTAAATGGTTCAAAGTCTCGCGTTCAGCCAAATCCGATTTTTCGATGATCATGGTATGTCGTTTTAAAAGATTTTTAACTCGAGCTAAAAGCACATCTGGTACAAAAGGCTTCACAACGTAATCATCGGCACCAGATTCTAGCGCACGCACAATCGAATCTGAATCGCCCTTTGCGGTAATCATCATTTTTTGAGTTTTTTGAAATTGCGGACTTTGATTCAGCTCAATTAAATAATCGATACCTTGTTTTTGCGGCAACATCCAATCGATCAGAATTAGAGAGTAGGCACTTGAATTAATTTTTGGCTCTGCCAACTCAATCGATGAAACTTTTTCGCAAGCGATTTGAAGTGGCTTCAACGTCAATTCAATCAAATCCGCAATTTGCGGTTCGTCTTCTATGATCAAAATCGATTGTGGTAGATCACGTGTTTTTGTGGTCATTAACCTAATTTTACTCCATGACGAATATCTTGGCCGGTGTTCGCGAAGATAACGTCTTCTGCGATATTGGTGGCATGGTCTCCAAGTCGCTCCAAATTACGCGCTAAAAAAATAAGGTCCAGACAAGATTCTGTTAGGGCCGTGTTGGACTTAATCAACTTTACGTTTTTATCAAAAACCTGATTTCGAAGTGAATCCACATCGTCATCCATTTTTAATACGTTTTCAGCAATATTTGAGTCCAATTTGACGAATGAATCTAAGGCCAATTTGACCATTGAACGAACGTTTTCAGCCATCTTTTGAACATCAGAAATGGCAACCATGGCTTGCAGATCTTTTGCTAAATCTTTATTTCGCTCAATCCATTCCCGACCAATGTACGCCATATTTACACATTGATCGCCCATACGCTCTAAATCAGTGTTCATTTTGATCACTGATAAAATCAATCGCAAGTCGCGAGCAACGGGCCCTTGTTGGGCTAAAATGGTCATGCACAGGTCATCAATAGAAATTTGTAGATTGTTAATGTTCTTTTCGACGTCGTGAACAGTATTA
>JAYVHE010000058.1:0-4074 GCA_043771495.1 Bdellovibrio sp.
GCTCCATTTCACTGCTCGATGATGAAACCTGCTGAGGAAAAAATGAAAATTTTTTTTGATGGGGTAAAATTTAACACTGCGAAAATCCCGGTCATTCAAAACTTTGTGGCCAATCAAGTTACGGATTCAGTCGAATTGAAAACCAACCTCATCAAACAGATATCTGGTCCGGTCAAGTGGACTCAAAGCATGAATGTGCTTAAATCGCTTGGCATCGACAAGTGTATCGAAGTCGGTAATGGCCAAGTTTTAAAAGGTTTAATGAAAAAGATTGATTCAAACTTTTTCACCGTATTTAATACCAATAATATCGACGAAATTAAAGCCATTCCAAGAGGCACTTAAAGATGAACCTATTTAATTCAAAATATGTTAACCGTTGGTTGTCCGCACTATTTGGATGTCTTATGGTCTTAGCCCTATTTCAAAATTGCAAAGCCAACAATTCATTTCGCAATCTGTAACTTACAGCTATTTTAATAACTATCCGATTTTAGACGAAACTTCGCCATTGAAAAATCGCGACATTTGCCAACTGGATTCTTCACGTGCACAAATGCTCAGACAAATTTTACATCAAGTTTCTATCTGTAGACCAGCACCACCAAAGAATGGTGAAATCGTTTGTATGGCTATGGCTTTACCAGACATTACGCTACGAACATCCAGCGAAGACATTCAATTGTCTGCAGTTATTTGCAACTCGGGCACTTATTTATGTGGTGAAAAAGATGGCCAACTTCGTGCTTTGCTTATTGATATCAAAAATAAAAAACCAAAATGTGAGTAAAAATTGTCATTGAGCTTTTACTCTATCTAGTCCAAGCTAGCCTCACTTTAAAATTTATGTTTTCGAAATTTAATTTGAAAACAAGTGAGGTTTAAGTTGAAATCTTTAGTTGATTTAAAAGATAAAAAAATATTTGTAACCGGCGCAAGCCGTGGAATTGGCGCCGCCATTGTTACGTCATTGGCCGAACTTGGTGCTCAAGTTTTTTTTACTTATTCAAGCCAAGAAGCCGCCGCAAAAAGCCTATTAGAAAAATTACCTAAGCCTTCTCAGGGTTCTCATCAAATTTTTCAGTTAAATATTACCAACGCTGCGCAAGTTGATGAAGTTGTAGCTCGCGCTTTAGAACAAGCCGGTGAAATTCATGGCGTTGTAAACAACGCTGGAATTACCAAAGATCAGCTTCTGCTCCGTATGAAGAGTGAAGATTTTTCAGCTGTTATTGATACCAATTTAACGGGCGCCTTTAATGTTTCAAAGGCCTTTGCTAAATCGTTGTTAAAGCAACGTAAAGGTTCAATCGTAAATATCTCTTCGATTATTGGTTCCATGGGTAACCCGGGCCAAGCCAACTATGCAGCAAGTAAGGCCGGTCTTGAGGGGTTTTCACGTGCAATGGCGCTTGAAATCGCTTCTCGTGGAGTTCGCGTCAACTGTGTTGCTCCAGGATACATAAACAGCGATATGACCGCAGCTCTTTCAGAGGCCCAGTTGAAGTTCTTTACTGAAAAAATTCCATTAGGACGAGCTGGTGAGGGGTCAGAAGTTGCCTCAATGGTAGCATTTTTATTAAGCGATGCGGCATCTTACATCACCGGACAAACATTTCATGTTAACGGCGGACTTTATTTAAATTAGTATATTTACTTTAAAATTAAAGTGATTAGATTCTTCCATTAGCGAAAAGTTTAAAAAGCTTATTAATAGTTGAAACCTAATAACCTTAGTTTTATTTATAAAAAAAAGGAATACAGTTATGATGTTAGAAAAGGAAGGCTCTATGTCAGTAAATGCAAAAGTAAAAGATATCGTTGTTGAACAACTTGGTGTTGATCCAGAGAAAGTAAAACTGGAAGCAAAATTCATCGAAGATTTAGGCGCAGACAGCTTAGATATCGTTGAATTAGTTATGGCAATGGAAGAAGAGTTTGATTTAGAAATTCCTGACGAAGATGCTGAAAAACTTAAAACTGTTAATGACGTACAAAGTTATTTAACAACTAAAGGTAAAGCTTAGTTCCCTCGGGAACTTGGCAAGTTATTCATAATGAACTTCAAGCGTCCAAACGGCCAAAATCGTGTTGTGATTACCGGTGTGGGGACAATGTCTCCACTTGGATTAACCACTGACGAAAGCTGGTCCAACGCCACCCGTGGCCGTTCTGGAATCGCTAATATCACTCGCTTCGATACCACTAATTTTGATGTGAAATTTGCCGGTGAAGTGAAGGGTTACGACCCTGGAACGACTGGCGATATCGACAAAAAAGACATTAAAAAAATGGAACTTTTTATTCAGTATTCGCTCAGCTGTACAAAAATGGCGATGGCGCAATCTGGATTAAAAATCGATGACTCTAACGCGGACCGCGTTGGTGTGTTTGTGGGCTCAGGCATGGGCGGTTTAGACGGCATTGAAGAGCAGCATAGTCGACTTATGGAAAAGGGTCCTGGCCGTGTGTCACCGTTTTTTATTCCGGCCGTTATTACGAATTTAGCCCCGGGTTGGATTACAATTATGACCGGTGCACGTGGACCAAATTTTTGTATTACTTCGGCTTGTGCCACTGGAGTTCATTCTTTAGGAGAAGCTTACAACTATGTTCGCTTTGGCTTAATGGACGCCATGATTGCAGGCAGTACTGAATCGACAGTTACGCCAATGGCTATTGCTGGATTTAATAATATGCGCGCGCTATCCACACGAAACGCTGAACCCTCAAGCGCCTCTCGTCCTTGGGATAAAGATCGTGATGGTTTTGTTCTCGGTGAAGGTTGTGCGATTTTTGTGGTTGAAACGTTGGAAGCTGCCGTTAATCGTAAAGCTAAAATACTTTGTGAAATTTCTGGTTATGGAGCCTCGTCAGATGCGTACCATATTACTTCGCCGCATCCTGAAGGTCGTGGATTCGTTTCAGCGATGACAATGGCTTTAAAAGATTCTGGTTTAAGCCATGATAAAATTAATTATATTAATGCCCACGGAACTAGTACGCCAATGGGTGACCCTTTAGAATCAAACGCGATCAAAAAAGTTTTAGGCGAACACGCTAAAAAAGTTTGGATCTCATCGACAAAATCAATGACCGGACATTTGTTAGGTGCGGCTGGCTCCGTTGAATCGGCCTTCTGCGTAAAGACCTTAGAAACTGGGCGAGTAGCTCCAACCATCAATTTAGATTCGCCAAGCCCTGATTGCGATCTTGATTACGTTCCAAAAACGGCTCGGGAAGGCAAAATCGAACACGTCATGAATAATTCATTCGGTTTCGGCGGAACGAATAGCTGCCTTATATTCTCTCGTTATCAAAATTAGCCTTGAAATATCGAACTGTAATTCTATAATTTCCATATGAATATTTTTATAGGTTCTGATCATGCTGGTTTTGAGCTTAAACAGAAACTCGCTGGGTTTCTTTCTGAGAAAAATAATTTTGATTTTTCTGTCGAAATTAAAGACTTTGGTGCACACGATTCGAGTTCAGTTGATTATCCAGATTTTGCAAATCTTGTGGCGCAGGAATTAAAAAGACATACTGACGCTTTTGGAGTTTTGGTTTGTGGGTCTGGGCAAGGTATGGCTATGCGGGCTAATAAGTTTGAACATGTTCGTGCGGCGCTTGTTTATAATTCTGAAATTGCAAAATTAAGTCGTGAGCACAATGATGCAAATATTATCTGTCTAGGATCTAGATTTTGTACAATCGAACAATCACAAGAATGGATTAAACTATTTTTAACGACGCCATTTGCCGGTGGCCGTCATGCAACACGGGTTGCTAAAGTGTGTGGCCCGGTTTGATAATAGCGGAACTATTTAGTTAACAATACGAAACATAATTTGAGGTGAATATCTATGGCTCATCAACTCAACAATTCATTGTCTGCAGATACAGAAATTTTTAATCTGATTCAAAAAGAAAATCGCAGACAGCATGATGGTCTGGAAATGATCGCCTCTGAAAATTACGCCTCTAATGCGGTCATGCAGGCTCAAGGAACAATTCTTACAAATAAATACGCTGAAGGTTACCCGGGAAAACGTTATTACGGTGGCTGCGAAT
>JAYVHE010000059.1:0-7477 GCA_043771495.1 Bdellovibrio sp.
CAATGGTTTTGGAATTATTAGCAGACGATATCGGTAAAGACGGCATGGCAAAATTGATGCGAAGTTTAGCCGACAAAGTGACTGGTCCACTTGAGCACCAATTCCAGACCCAAAAAACTTCTGTGGATAAATTACATTTACTGGCAAAAATTATGAATGATTTGGGTTATCGGGCTGCAGTCAAACAAAGTGATTTGCGAAAGGGTGCCATTATAGAAGCGACCAATTGCGTTTACCACTCAGTGGCCAAACAACACCCAGAACTTTGTGGCTTTGATGTTCGATTAATGGAAAACACGACGGGTTTCAAAGTTAAATTGGAAACTTGCATTGCACGTGGTGGTCGCATTTGTCGATTTTGTCTACGCAGTAAATAATTAAGTCGCTCGCGGGTAGTCAATATACCCCTCGGGCCCCAAAGTATAAAATGTTTCAGGATTAAATGGAGTCAGCGGTATATCTTTTTGAATTCGTTCAGCCAAATCTGGATTAGAAATATAGTATTTCCCCCACGCAACTGCATCGGCTGACCCTTTCGTAATTAATGTTGAGGCATCGGCCGGAGTTAGGCCTTGATTGGCAATAACAACGCCTCCGAACTCTTTTTTAATAAGGGTTGTTAAATATCCAACGCGTTGTCCTTCGCGTGTAAAAATAAATGATAATTTTCGCTGACCAAGTTCTTTAGCCACGTATCCAAAAGTTTCAGTGGGATTTGCATCACCCATGTCGTGCGAATCTGAGGCTGGTGCTAAATGCACACCAACGCGACCAGCACCCCAAATCGGAGTGAGTGAATCAACAATTTGTAATAAGAAGCGTGCGCGGTTTTCAACGGAACCTCCGTAAATGTCCGTGCGATGATTTGATTTTGTTTGTAAGAACTGGTCAATTAAATATCCGTTGGCCGCGTGAATCTCAACACCATCAAATCCTGCGGCTTTGGCATTAAGCCCAGCGCGTTTATATTTTCCGACAATTTCTGCAACCTCCGAAGTTTCTAGGGCGCGAGGTACGACAAAAGGTCGGGCCGGACGCAGCAGACTAACGTTCCCAGCCGAAGCAATTGCTGATGGCGCAACTGGCGTCTGACCATTCAAAAAATGCGGATCAGAAATTCGGCCAACATGCCACAATTGTAAAAAGATTCTTCCGCCTTTATCGTGGACGGCCTTTTTACTTTTTTCCAACCAGTGATTTGTTCATGGCTCCAAATTCCGGGAGTATCTGCATAACCAACGCCCATGGTAAGAGGTTGAAACAAGACAGATGACATAAAAGCTCCTGCATTCTTAATAGCTGCATCAATAAAGTTTAATATTTCAATATTATTGAAGTATTGCAAAATATTTCATGAATCTTGAAGTATTAGAAAAGATCTAATTTGATAAATACTTGATCTGACTATTGATTTAAATACTATCGGGTGATATAAAATAGTGATGGCACGCAAACTAAGTCACCCAACACTACGTGATATTTCGATCGATCAAGTGCTTTATGCACTTTCGGATCCGGCACGTCGGTTTATTGTTGCAAAACTTGCGACCTCATTAGCTGGTGGTGAATCTATGAATTGTACGAAGTCTTGCGCAAGTGATATGTCGCCATCAACAATTTCATTTCATCATAAAATTTTACGTGAAAATGGTTTGATCAAATCTGAAAAAAAAGGTGTCGAAGTGATCAATACACTTCGTAAAGACGAACTCGATAAACGTTTTCCTGGCTTGTTAGACACCATCTTAAAATTTCAACGTTCGTAGTCAGAAAGAACTTATGCTTTACCGTTTTAATATTGAGCTTTCCGACATTGACCGCGAAGTTTATGAAACTTTAGATTTTCGCGTCTCGCAACATCCCTCAGAAATTGTCAGCTACTTGTTAACTCGCGTGTTCGCCTACGCATTAAGTTATCAAGAGGGCCTCAAATTCTCAGATGAAGGGCTCAGTAATCCAGACGCTCCAGGATTATTATTAAACGGCAAGCACAACTCGGTCGATCTTTGGATTGAAATCGGCAATGCCTCAAGCCGCAAATTGCATAAGGCTACCAAAAATGCCAAGAACGTTGAAGTCTACACTTATAAAAATCCCGATGTTTTAATCAATGATATTAAATCGAATGATGTTCATCGCGCGGCCGATATTAAAATTACCGCGTTCGATGAAAAATTTATTTCAGCTTTAGAAAAAAAATTAGAAAAAAATAATCGCTGGGCTGTTGTTCTTCAGCAGGGCCAATTAAGTGTAACGATTGGTGATCAATCGATTGCGACCGAAGTTCGGAAACTTTCGGTGCGATAACATTATTTCGGCGGATTGTAAGGCTTAGGTTTAAACTTTGGCTTCATGCGTTTCTTTGGCGGGATACTTGTCGCAGCGCCCGCCGTTTTAGCTTTAACGGGTCGCGGTTTACGAAGATGTTCAGCCACGTGCAAACGTTTGCCATTTTTATCTTTAAACATTGATTTTAAATCTTTAACTTTGGCGCCTTTACCATCTAAGCGCGCTATTAACGCTAAATCGCGTTCAGTTACTAAATTTACAACTAAACCTTGCTTGCCGGCACGAGCCGTCCGGCCAACGCGATGAAGGTAATTCGACATCTCTTGCGGTAAGTGGTAGTTGATCACTCGCCCGACGTAATCCAAATCTAAACCGCGTGACGCTAAATCTGTCGAAATTAATAAATTAACTTTTCCAGATCTAAAATTTCTTAAATTCGTTCGACGTTCGCCTTTATCCATGTTGCCACGATAAACAACGCAACTATAACCATTTTTTTCGATCTCGCTGGCTAAGTGGTCACACTGTTCGCGAGTGTTGGTAAAAACAATAGTTCCGCCCTCGGGCTTTTGCTTAATGAGTCTTTCAAAAATAGGCCAACGTACACCATCAAGCACAGTTTCGTTTCTTGTGGTTAACGTCTTAACGACTTTACCAGCGCCACTTGATTTAATTATTTCAGCATCAGCAAAAAGGGCTTTAATTAAATCTTCGACTTGATCTGAAACAGTTGCTGAAAATAATGCGAGTTGTGTGTCGGCAGCACAGGAGTGAACAATAAATTTTGAATCACTAATGAAACCTTGATCTAACATTTGATCGGCTTCATCAAAAACGATCATACAAACATCCGATAAATCAATCAGGCGTTTTTCTAATAATTGTAAAAGTCGGCCAGGGGTTGCCAATAAAATTTCGAAGGGTGCATTTACACTACGACGGCTTTGTTCAAAGGTTGTTCCACCAAGAACTGGTCGAACTCGTAAACGTGTATCATGCGTGTAATTTTTAAAAACTTTCGAAACTTGCTCGCCAAGATCACGAGATGGAACCATCACAATAGCGCGGGGCTTTGCCGGCTCAGTCACTGGCGCACCTTCGGCTTCTAAGGTTTTTAATAAATGCAAAATTGGCAGAGCATACGTTAAGGTTTTACCGCTACCAGTTTCTGAAACTCCAACGACGGATTGCCCCGACATCAAAAGCGGTAATGCATTTTGCTGAATCTCGGTAGGGACAGAGATTTTAAGAGCCTTTAATGTTCTAAGGATCGACGGCAATAAGCCCAAATCTTGGAATGTATTCATAGCCGCCAAATGTACATGCCGCCTTAAAATTGCGCTACAAGAATGTGGGGTGTCCTGTAATAAGGTAAAAGTGACCTTCCCTAAGCCTCACCATGTGTGATAATTAAAGCCATGACAACTTCAAAAGACCGAATGATCGAACTTTGCCAAGGCCAGTTAGCAGCTTATAATAACGGGGATATCGCCCAGTTTGCCACGTTTTACCATCCCGAAGTAAAAGCCTTTAGGCTGCCCACCGGCGAACAATTTCTAAATGGAATTACTGAGTTAAAAGCAATTTATAAAAAGCGGTTTTCTGAAAATCCAAATTTGTTTTGTGAGCTACGAAGCCGTGTCGTTTTAGAGTCTTCGGTTTTAGATGAAGAATGGGTGACTGGTGTGACTAACCAAGAAAAACCGTCCCACGTGGTGGCCATTTACCGCTTCAAAGATAATTTGATTCAGTCAATTTGGTTTACGAGCTAGGTTAGGGACTTCGTAACATCACGCGTGTAAAGCCTGTGTCGATAATTCCGTTGATGCCAACCGTAATATATTTAATAGCGTATTTTATGTTTTTTGAATCGGTGTCGACGTAACCCATGACAGTGGCCAGATTCTGACCGTTGTATATCGTGTCACCCACGCAAAGTTCATTTGGATTATTCGGCACACAACCCTGGCGCTTATAGCCCAAAAGTGGAAACGTAAAAGCCGAACGAGTTAAACCAGATTGAAAAGTGCCATCAGAAAAACGCACGCGAAAATAGTCCGTGCTCGCAGAATTTTGCTGGTCCACAATCATAGCGCTCCGACCATTTGTATAAATATATTCACCGACAGCAGTCGGATTTGGTTTTGGGGATTTTAACTTTTCGTCTAAATAATCTTTAGGTTCAACCCACGCTAAAAAGCTGCAGCCCTCGACAGAACCACATGGAGATAAAGCCCATAATTTCTTAGCCTTTTCATCGTAGCTCAGGTGAATGCCTTTATAAAAATTTGGATTTTTTAAAAAGCTGTTAGATTCAATCGGGTACCAATTTCTTAAATCTTTAGAAAACAAGTGTCTAACCGTTGTTGTGTAAAAAAGATCGCTCCAGTTTGCGCAAGTTACTAAATGAAATCCAAAGGGAGTCCGCGCTAGGCTTGCAAAAACCAAACGGTCATTCGCAAACGGATGATTCATAGGAATAGATTTATAATTTATTCCGTCAGCCGAAACAAAAATATCGCGATTCTCGCCAATAGTAACAAAACGATTTTTAGCTAGGTGGACTAAATCAAGTTTTGAACTCCCTTTTGGGTTATAAACTAAACCTGTGTGACCAAACCATTTAGAAACATATTTTACACCATCGACCGATGCAAAATCTAAAAACGTCCAATGAACTCCGTCATTTAATGAATGATAAACGGCTAAACGATTCGGATATTGAACACTGTCGCACCCCGTATAGCACCCAGACATTTCAACTAACATCCAGAGTTCGCTACCGTTTTTGGCCACACGCGGAGCGCGGAAATAATTGTAATGAGCCAAATTCGGGCCGGCATTGATAATTCTAGTTTCTGACACGGTCGAGTTTGCAAATAGATCTGTCGTGAATCTTAAAAAACCATTTCCAGCCAGCCCACCGTAACCCGCTGAATAGGACGTGAATTGTGAACCCTCGATAAAAAATGGAGTATATGCAAAGTTAGTCGCTTTGAAATTTGTTGATTGAAAAACCCAGTCAACACGTGGAAGTTGATTGGGATCAATCGGTGCCGCGATCGCTAACTGCGCGAGCACAGAAAAAATAGAAACAAACAACAAATTCAAAATCGCCCCATCAGATTATTGTGACCCTATTTTTTATAAGGAATTTCGCCTAAGTAGTCCTTTTTGCCAATGTCGACACCGTTGTGTCTTAAAATCGCGTAAGCTGTTGTTATATGAAAATAAAAGTTTGGAACCGCATGATGTAAAACATAATCATGTCCCGTTAAATATTTTCCTTCCCAGCGCGGTTGAGTAATCTGTTTTGTTTCAGATCCGGTAAAATCTTTGGCAGATAAAGTATTTAAATACTGAACTGTCGATTCGATTCGAGCTTTAACTTCAGGTAAAGTTTTTTCAGTGTCTGAGTGAGTGGGTGCTTCTTTGCCAGTGAGGCGAGCCGCGCACAATTTGGCGGTGTCACAAGCGATTTGAACTTGGCGAATTAAACTAAATTGGTCTGGAGCTAAACGGGCATTTAATAGAACATCCATTTCGAATTTTTTGGTTTCAGAGTATGTTGCAGCTTTGCCTAACATCTGATTTAAATTGTGAAGAGTTTTGGTAAATTGTGGAACTGTCATTTCGAATAGCATGTGATCCTCCTGTGATTATGCAGCCAATCTATGATAATTCACTTGGTCGGGCAAATTAATTCTAGGATGGACACAAATGACAATGCGAGTAGTAAACTGCCTTTTTGTTCGACGGTCCTAAAATATAAGTGTCTCGAAATGACTCACGAGTGCATCTAAAGATTTATTTTTACTCTCAGTTGGAGGAAAATTTTTAAGAGGGGGCCTTTTGAAATTTAAACCTCGGCACATGAAGCAAAATTGGAAAGTTAATTTAGGGCTATTAATTGCATCATTGGTCACAGTTTTGAGTTTTCAAAACTGTAGTCCAAATATTCAAGTTACGGACGAAGCATTGGGCCCATCAGTAATATCCAATGCAGTGCCTGTTGATAATCCCGATCAAATTCCTGAGATTCCATTATTGCCCGCTAATCCTTTTAATCCAACAACACCTGGAGTGGTTTTATTGCCAATTCAAGGTGACTGGGCCTCGATCGCCTTTGAAGATAATATTGCTGCGCCAAATGCCGGGGACCGAGATTTTAATGATGCTGTTTTTAATTATCGAATTGCAGAGCAGTTTAATTCACAGTCGCAATTGATTCGAATTTTTATCGAAGTGCGACTCCGCGAAAAACTATCGGGAAGCAACCACCAATTGGGACTTTCCTTGAATGGCAAAGCTTCATCATTTTTTGAAAATATTACCCATGATAGCACATCCGCAATCATCGGAACAGCGACTGCAAAAATAACAATTAATGAAGAAACAATTCAAGTCACGAATGCGCACAATAAATTGATTCAAATTTTTTCATCAACGTCTGGTCGTCGAGGAGAAGTTGTTAAAATACAAATCGACGTTGAGCAGCCCGATTTGAATCCCAGATTGCAAACGCAAACAGTCGATTACAAAAAGTATCGTTTTATTTTGCGTAACATCGGTAGCGGATTAGGTATCGACATTGCTGAAATAAACTCTTCAGATGAAATGCTTTCTGTTGAAAACGGCTATCCATTAGGATTTATGATTCCCGCAGATTGGCAACCACCTGCAGAAGGTCAATTAATTGATAACCTGTATCCCAAATTTGAACTTTATCGGGAATGGCTGAACGGACCAAAAGATTATCCGCCATCGAACGAAGCATTAAATTGGTTTATCAACCCGACTTAATATTTTATCAAATTTTGAATGCAGATTTTAATTTAAATTTTTTCGAGCCAGCCAAAACGGTCCGGCTTTTCGCCGTATTGAATTCCAGTGATTTCCTCATAAAGCCAACCTGCAATGACGCCTTTTTTCCCGTTATTGATTTTGAGTTCAAAAGAGCTTGAAGCTAATTCACCAACGGGCGAAATCACGGCGGCTGTGCCGGTGCCGAAAGCTTCCTTTAAAGTTCCGTCGTTGTGAGCCTTGATAACTTCTTGCATAGAAATTTTACGTTCACTGACTTGATAGCCTTTGTCTTTTAATAAAGTGATGGCACAATCACGAATGCCACCTGGTAAAATGGAGCCGTTTAGCAGTGGCGTAATCACTTCGTCGCCAATCACGAAAA
>JAYVHE010000060.1:0-3102 GCA_043771495.1 Bdellovibrio sp.
CGTAACGTCAGCAATGTTAGTGTCTGACGGTAATAGCGCGAAGCCACGATCTTTCCCATAGGGCCGATAATCGCAGCGAAAGTAAGTTCTAGACGGCCCCCAGTCAGATCCTTCCATATATTCAAACGAAAAATCTTCGTTGTAATGGAAACCGTCTAATCCGGTTTTATTGATGAATGGATAAAATACTCGACTCTTATAATCATTTGTCATTTCAAGTTTAACTGATGTTGTCGTTTCTGGAACCGCTAAATCAATCCATTTTTGAAAATGTTCGGCAGGACCTAAATGTACCCGACGAAACTTTAAACGCACCCATTTGAAATCCGGAGAGATCTCGAGCACCTTGACTGCTCCGTAAATGGCCCCGATTTCATCGTTGTAGCGATGATGGTATATTCCATACGTTTTCCCAGCCTGAATGGCCGTCGGCTTACGAACAAAGTTGTTTGGGTCTGGAAATAAACTGCGATCAACGCTTTTAATGTCAATATCGCCAAGTTCGAAAACCATTCCTAATGCTCCGCCAGTGTGGGGTACTGAAAGCGCCGGGCTTTGTTTTCCATCCCAAGTATAGCCAAATGAAATATCCCAAGAGTTTCGAGTGATAAACATATTGCCGGTCGTTGAATATTCGAAGTTAAAAGATGAGTACGGATAGTTTCCTGAAATACTTCCGTTGTACAAAGTCATTTCGCCTTCATTTAGAGGTTGTTCGTTTTCGATGGTGTACTTATTAATTTCATCTACCTGTTTTTGCAAAATTTTTGCATCCACATAAGTTAGCTTTTGATATTTTAGAATGACCAATTTATTGAGCACTAATTTTTCGACGACGACTTTTGTAATGACGTCTTCTTCAGGCCAGCTGATGGTTCGAATTAAATAAACATGTCCCTCTTGCAAACTAATATAATCCACTTCTTTGTTTTGGTCATGCGGTGTAAAAACAGTGTAGATATCAGTCAGTGGAATTTTAGTCACCGGTGCGATTAAATACTCACCCTCGATTTTAATGGAATCAAAAGGAACGTCTTCGACTTTGCCCAAATCGACGATACGGCCGGCATCATATCCGGCATTTCCAACTGAAAAATAAGAGCCTCCTCCGTTTCCAAACAGCACGGAAACTCCGCGGCACGAACTGTCGACGTACGAGTAACAATCGTCCAAAAATGAATAGGCCGCGTCTTTATTCAATTGGCCCTGATAGGCATAAGCATTTAACTTAATCGTTTTTTCTTTTGAATTTTCATAGGCATTTCCGCGATATTTAATGGCGGCGGTTAAAACAATTCTTTCGCCGACTGCAACGCCATCGTTAGCCGTATATAAGTTTGTTTCAATGTGAATAAAGTCTTTCAGTTCAGACAATAAATAAATCTCTGACTGTTTAGAGTCTTTTTCGGTCTTTAATTCGGCCCGTACACCTGTTAAACCGTTGATCTCTATAATCTTATATTCACGCCCCGGAAACTTGTCTTGCAAATATTTTTGCAACGTAATTGCCGTTGGCGAGACTAAATCTTTGATTGCCGATTTCTTTGCTGTAATTTCTGATCCGCTTGAGTTTTTCAAGATGAGTGCTTCTGTTGTCGAACTGTCTTTCCAAGTACTTGGAAAACTCATTGTAGCATTCGTATGAGGAATCGCTCGTTGAGTCATATTGCCAACATCAACCCCACCATCTGGACTATTGGGTGGTTGGATTTGCGCCGGACTGTTGGCTTTGTCTTTGGTACAACTTAAAATCGTTAACGATAATAATAAAACTAATATAATTTTCATTTTTCCTCCGTGATAGTTAGCGGGAACAATTGAATGTTCAATTGAAATACATCTTCTGGATTTTCGTAAGAACTCGCTAATTGGTTAATTTCTTTTCTAAACGCCCGAATCTTTTCTTTAATTTCGGGAAGTTTACTTTTTGGAATGGCGATGGTTGCGCCGTTGATTTCGCGTTCTGAATTTGTGTGACGTCGAAGGGCTTCGGCAGCTAGACGGATCATCGACTGATGATATTCAAAAACCGCCATGGATTTTGTGTCGTCTGCTACTGTAACCGCGCCTTGAGCTTGTTTAAACCCTTTCGCTGGATCAGTGACGATCAAGTTCAAGTTTAATAACGTTTCCAAAGTTTCTTTAATTTGCGGAACCGAAACTTTTCCACCTAAACGCTTGGCAATTACAGCTGGTTCAGGATTGAAGTTTTTCAAATCAATCAACACGTAGATTGCTACTGCATACCACTTAGACAAAAAACTAAATCGTTCTTTTTCCAATTTGTGAAGTCCTGCAAGTTTTGCTTTGATAGACATGATCTCGCCAAAATAGCCTGCTTTGGTTTGTAAATCTTCGGCTTGGTTATACAGAACTAAAAGTTCGAAAAATCTTTTTTCTTTCGCACTTAAATTGAGTCCTTCGGCAAATTTCGGAATTGTTTTTAAAGATAAATTTCGTTCACCTTTAATAATCATCAACAGATGCGACGGGGAACTGAGCCCCGCCTGATTCGCAAACACGCGATGACTGTAACTCGAATTCTTTAACTTTTTATTCGCGTAATAGTCAGACAGATATTGCCGGTAATCATTGTACTGGAATATATCTGTGTGTTTATTTTGTTCCACGATGAGTGCTTTCTTTGTTAATAATTATTTACTGGATAGAACGTTTAAAACTTCGATTTCGTGAATCGTTACGGATTTACTTTTCACATGTGATTTCACATTAAAAAGTGTCACCACTCGACCATCTTCGTCGTTATTGTAAGCTAAATAACAATGGCCGACATTGACGTTGACACGAGTAACTGCTGTTAATTGCGATGGATCTGCATCCGAATACGCAAGCCAAACCAACGGACGCGATTTTCTTAAATCAGGTGTCGACGACTGAATACTCGCACAACTGCGTTTTCCTAAATCGTAAATAAAGCTGTGATCATCAACGACCATGTTCACTCCGAAATAGTCTTCTGTAAAATCCTCTCGGCCTTCAAATAAAATTTCCATGTTATTACGAGTCACGTTGACGTCTTGGCTCAAATGCCGAAAACTATAAGTCGCTGTCGTGTACGTACCGCCGGTGTATCTAGAAATC
>JAYVHE010000061.1:0-2109 GCA_043771495.1 Bdellovibrio sp.
AGAAGCGCAGCCGTACTGGCAAGTTGAGTCCGACAAAGAAACGTTCAACGAAATCATTAAAAAAGTCGCTTAAATAAAAAGACGAGTTAATTCGTATTAGACTACTTGTGGAGATTTGATGAGACCAGTGATCTGGCCCGTGAAAATTGCAGCACTAGCGATTGTACTATCGCTGCTCACTTTTCAAAACTGCTCAAACAAGTTAATGACTCCAAACACCCCAGTCATTGATTATTCTTCTGTGCAATCAATTGAACCCGATTGCCAATTTAATCGTAGCGGTTTGATGAATGGTGAAACGGTCGTTGCCTACAGATCATCTACGGTTCCCACTCAATCAATTTGCCATTCTGAAATCAGAACCTGTCGTAATGGATTACTCTCTGGAACTTTTGAATATGCGATGTGTTTACCGGGTGCACCGGCCGCCTGTTTGATTGATGGTCGTACGATTCCAAATGGTGGAGCAATAAAGGTCTTCCAAACGTCTTCGGTGGACTACGGCGCGCAGTGTGATGCTGTTTCAGAAACTCGCATTTGCAACAATGGCGTGCTTTCAGGAAGCTTTACTTTTGCCAGTTGTATCGTTAATAAACCGGTCAACTGTACTGTTGATGGTGTCACAACTGAAAATGGTAAATCAAGACGCTATTACCGAACAGCATCTGTTCCCTATTTATCGCAATGCCAGTGGGAGATGCGAGTTTGTGATAACGGAAAATTAAATGGAACTTATACTTTTCAAAACTGCCAATCGGCGGGAGCACAAGGTTGTATTTTAAACGGAGTCACCTTAGCCAATGGTGAAAATAGACTGTTTTATGATCGCACGGGCGTTCCGTTTGGACAAGTTTGTCCAGCGGGAAAATTTAGAACCTGTAACAACGGCAAAATGGAGGGTGAAACGGCCTTCCAGTACGGAGCCTGTGTTACTGCGGGTGCATCAACATGTACCTTTAACAATCAACCAGTTGGACACGACCAAACGGTTGACGCCTGGTCTGTATCGACGGTTCCCTTTGGCGAAAAGTGCGATACTAAAAAAGAAACAAGAAAATGCACGAACGGAAATTTGTCGGGAAGTTTTATGCAGCCGAATTGTGTTGAAGGGCAACCTTTAAATACCTGTAAGACCAAAGATAACGTGACGACGATTCATGCCCAAGTTTCTACAGTTTACAAAACTCCATTTGCAACAGCGCCAGCGACCTGCACTGCTAATGGAAATTCTGAATCAGTTTATTGTGACAATGGAACATTTAAATTGGGATCTTCGGCCGGTGCCGTTGTTTCTGGAGACCGTTATTCTAATTGCAATTCAGACACCCATCTAACGCCTTTTTTTGGTTCGCAAAACGATCAATATCATCCCGATGTGAGTTGCGCAGGTCAGCGAATAACAGGACTATTTTATGGGTCGGATGGACGAAATCCAGATATCGATAGTATTGGAGTGTTCTGCGGACCAAGCCAAACTCAAGGTATGATCGTAGGTACAAGTCGTGGAAACCCAGGAAACGCGCGTTGTCCGGAAGGAAAAAGCGTTGTCGGCGTTTACGGACAAACAATGGGATTTTTCAACTACGCGATTACAATTTGTGCCAATGATGATGGTACGGGCCGAGCGCAAACGGGAGAATACGGATATAATCACAGCGGCCAGTTCGAGACCTGGTATCAAATGTGTCGCCCAGGTTTTGTGGTTAATAAATTAATGGTTCGAACGGGTGGAACAGTAAACGGGTTCAATATGGAATGCGCACAAGTTGCGGTCGGCGCAAATATAAATTGCGAAGGAACTTGGATTACACAAGGTTGTAATGATCATTACCCATACAACACGGAACGATTTCGAATTCTTCAACCCAAGGGCGGAAATGGCGCGGAATGTCCAGTCAGCGACGGCACGGCTCGGCAGGGAGAAATTTACTGCGGTTATGTTGATCCAGGTGGCGGCCCCTAATTTCCTATTCAGCGCAACTCTGCACAGAGTGTTCGCTGATACTCGCGCGTGCTTACCGGTAAATAAATGTTACTAAAGGATTTCTTCTTTTTGTTCATTTATCCTGCCTTTTGTTGATTATCGGTAGCTTGCAACATTTCATTAAT
>JAYVHE010000062.1:0-11783 GCA_043771495.1 Bdellovibrio sp.
TGTAACCGCTTAGAAATTCTAAAGATCAAGGGCAGATTGCAGCGGCACCAGAATAGCTTCCACCCTGTGTGATGGTTCCGCATGTTGGGTTCGTTCCGCGCTGAAGTGTTCCGCTGTTTGATATATTGTTGGCGACCATCAGGTTGAATCCCGCCATATCCAGAGTGCCTGCAGTAATAGTTAAATTTTGTCCGGCAATTGTATTAAATCGCGCCGCTGCAGACAGGGTTATATTGGCCCCTGCAGTTTTATTTATAACCACAGCACCCTGTGGAATTTGAGCACTTGCATCCATCGCTAGAATTGTATTTATTGTTCCCGTAAAATTCAGAGCTGCTGTTCCCGGCAAACCTAAAGACAGAACATCGACATTTCCGCGCGCCGATATTGTTCCATTATTAAGTGTTCGGGTGGCCCCGCAAAACCCGTCAGAGCCTAAAGTTAACGTTCCACCAACATTCAGCGTGCCCGCATTTAACGATGTGTTTCGACAGGTGCCACTGGCATCTAACGAAACATTATTGTAGACAACATTTCCTGGTGTAATGGTGATTGGATTATAACCGCCAAAAGACAATGTTGATCCAGCTACGATCAGATTACCAACAGAGGTCATTGTATAATTACCTAACGTGCGGACGACTCCATTGAACGTGACATCATTCGCGCCAGCATTAATTGTTAACGACGGCATTGGGATTCCATTACCATTAATCGTCTGGCCCGCAGCGTTTCCGGCCATAGTAATTGTTGTTGTTCCTGTAAAGCCAGAGTTCGCCATGGTTAAATTTCCATAAAGTCTTAATGTACCACCATCAAATGGTCGTAAAGCTCCGCACCAACCATCGGAGGCCACGGATAAATTCCCATCGATATCCATTGTTCCGGTCAAGGCCCATGATGGACACGCACCGACTGACGGAATGCTGACATGATTGTAAGACGCCGTAGATGGGATCAAGGTCGATGCTGTTGTATTGGTTAATTGAAAAGTTCCATTATTGTGATTGAAAGTGCCGCCAGAAATTGTCCAGTTTCGGGCGACATTCAAGGAACCACTGGTCGAAGTAAATGTTCCGCTCGTCAAAGCAAAATTGCCATTCAATGTGATCGCACTATTGCCACCAGTAAATGTTCCTGCATTTTGCGTCCAACCACGTGCGCCCACTGTTAACGTATTTCCTGAACCTTGTGTAATGGTCGCTGTATACGGCGAAAACATTCTTAGACCACGCACAGAAGAATTTGCGTTAACTGTCGAATTGCAATTTGCCCCGCAGTAAGTGTCTTGAAATACAACGACATCGCTAGCCGCCGGGGCAACGCCGCCTTGCCAATTGCCGGCTGTGGTCCAATTGGCATTGCCACCAGCACCCGTCCAATTGAAATCATATGTGGAATATCCCGGGCAATTTACAGTTCCGGAATTTGATAACGTGCCCGAGGTGAATTCACCGCCGTTGCATTTCAATGTCGCGCCCACACTGACTGAAAGGATGTCGTTAACACTAAGATCATAACCATTTAAATCGAAGGTTCCTGACGACAACGTTAAATCGCTCCCCGTCGTTGAAAATGCGGTGTTTGATGCCAAAGTTAAACTCGCTCCACCGGTTTTTGCGATGGTCACCGTCGTTGATAAATAACTGCTTGCAGTCCACGTTAAAGTATTTGTGGATGTTCCATTAATTATTAAATTAGCAGTCCCCTGTTTACCGTAGGACGATGAAACAACATTTCCACGCGCCTCAATGGTTCCGTTATTTATGTAACCAATATACCAGCTATCAGTAATCGTTAACGTTCCGCCCACGGTCATCGTTCCGCCATTTAAATTTTGAGTCGTCGCTGATCCGCTAAAAATAACGTTGTTGTAATTGACTGAGCCTGGAATGATTTGCTGAGTACCACCACCAATTTCAAAACTTAAAGTCGATGTGCCCGCATCGACCGTGCCGGCTGTATAAGTCCAACTGCTACTTAGAACAACTGTTCCGGCCAGTGTTAACGTTCCGCTGGATTTATTGATTTGAATCGATGGCAACCACGCATTAGCAGCTCCGGTCAACGTCTGAGCGCCAGTCCCATTAATTAAAATTGCTGCGGTCCCTTGTTTTCCGTAGCCCGAAGCGATCACATTTCCGCGCGCCTCGATGGTTCCGTTATTTATCGTGCCCCCATACCAGGTCTCTGTAACTGTTAGAGTTCCGCCCACGATCATGGTTCCGCCATTTAGATTTTGCGCTGTTGTTGATCCGCTAAAAGTGACATTGTTGTAAATGACCGACCCAGGAATGATTTGCTGAGTAACTCCACCAATCTCAAAACTTAAAGTTGATGCGCCCGCATCAACTGTGCCGGCTGTATAGGTCCAACTTCTACTTAGAACCAGTGTTCCGGCCAGTGTTAATGTTCCACTGGGTTTATTGATTTGAATCGATGGCAACCAAGAGCTGCTCGCGACGCCGGTTAAGGACTGTGCCCCAGTCCCATTTATCAAAATTGCTGCGGTCCCTTGTTTTCCGTAGCCCGAAGCGATCACGTTTCCGCGCGCCTCGATGGTTCCGTTATTTATGTAGCCACCATACCAGTTTTCTGTAACTGTTAGAGTTCCAGCCACAGTCATCGTTCCGCCATTTAAATTTTGCGTTGTCGATGTTCCGCTAAAAGTGACATTGTTGTAAATAACCGACCCTGGAATGATTTGCTGAGTAACACCGGGAATTGCAAAATTTAATGTCGAAGTGCCCGCATCAACGGTGCCGGCTGTATAAGTCCAGCTGCCACCCAGGAAAAGGGTTCCAGCCAGTGTTAATGTTCCACTGGATTTATTGATTTGAACCGATGGTAACCAAGCATCGCTAACTCCGGATACTAACTGTGCGCCAGTCCCATTTATCAAAATTGTTGCAGTTCCCTGCTTTCCATAGCTCGATGCAATAATATCACCCCGAGCGTCCACAGTGCCGTTATTTATATAGCCGCCATACCAAATTTCTGTGATCGTCACCGTTCCGACAGCCGTCAATGTTCCACCATTTAAATTCAGAGTCGCCGTGTAGCCGCCCAAAGTAACATGATTGTAACTAAGCGTTCCCGGCGTGATACTTTGAGAAATTCCGTTCACATAAAAGAAAAGAAGTCCACTGTTGTGATTAAAAGTCGGCGCCCCCGACACAGTCATGTTACCCGATTGAGTCCAAGTATTACTTGTTGCTGTGTAAGTCCCACCACTCAAAGCAAAAGGTCCATTCATCGTAACGGCTGCATCACCACCAGCATAGGTTCCACCAGCTTGACTAAATCCTGCAGTGCCTAGAGTTAAAGTTCGTGTAGAATTTTGTGTAAGAGTTCCTGTGTATGTGCTTTGAAGATTAATTCCACGAACCGAAAGATTTGAATTAATTTGTGCGTTACAGGCTGCGCCCACACAAACGCTGGCGTTAAAAAGTGCTGCGTCGCTGGCGCCTGGAACCGTATTATTTGTCCAGTTGGTTGCAGTACTCCACAAATTATCTCCGGCACTGCCTGTCCAAGTAATCCCTTGGCCTGATCCACAAGAAACTTCGCCGCTGATACTCCAACTGCCTGCAGTCGCCGTTCCGCCATTACAGAGCAGTCGTCCACCACTACTAATCGTGATGGTGTTATTCACTGAAAAGGCAAAGCCGGCCACGTTCAAAGTTCCTGAAGTGATCGTAAAATTTCGTCCAACGGTCGAAAAGCTTGTACTCGCCACTAAACTGACCGAGGTCGCAAGACCCGTCTTTGCGACATAGAATGTTGTATCTAACGTTGAAGCCGTTCCAGCCACGGTCAATGTCCTGTTGGAATTTCCAGTGAAATTTAAAATCGCTGTTCCGGTTTTTCCATTTGTAGAAAAAATCACATTTCCGCTGGCATTTATAGTTCCGTTTTAGAAATCTACTTGTTGCTAAGTTGAAATAATAAAAAAAAGCAAAGCTGCCTGTTTGCAAATGTCCGTGTGTGCTGCCATGAACTACTTCTGCTCGTCTTATCTTATGCGAGACTTATCACTTTCGTTCAAGGTTTATGGTAGCAGTACTCAAAGGATTTGTGCTTTAGCCTTTCTTAGTTTGCTTGTATCCATCTGCAGATTGTGGCGTTGCTGCTCGAGACTTCTGGCCTTCGTGTTTAAACTCGAGAATTCGTTGTGTATCCGTCTCTTCCATGAAATTTACCGTTGAGCCCCGAATCTTGTCGACTCTCTTTTGGCTGAAATGACCAATGCTTTTATTTCACGCTCCACAAAAACAACTTAGCTTTAGATTGCGCAATCCCAAACCATGAATTATTTAATTAATGCCTGTTTGTAAAATCTATCGATCTTTCTTAAAGACTGATTTAGTCATGGCAAGCTTTTGCCTTCAGCACGGGTTTAACAAGTAAAATCATCATCTGGGGTAAGTTATCATTTTGAGTATTCTTCATCGAATCAAATTTTGAAAATGCAAGTTTTACCCAGCCCGTTAAGCAGTACTGTATTAAAAGAACTTGTGTATAAATACGATCCTGCAGGCCGCCGAATTGTAAAGACGCTGATCAAGGCGCTCTTTGCTCGGCAAATTTTAACGAATTAATTATTCCAGGCAAAAACGCAAGTGGTGGAGCTACTGGCGTTGAAGCCGAAAAAGAAGCCGCTCTGAACTCGTGTACTAAGCTGACAGAATTTACAGTGGGATTAAGACCGCTTTGTTGGTTTAAACCGAGAATGTAAAATTTAACGAGTCATTTGCAATAGCGGACTGATTTCTTCACGTGTTCTAAGATCTTTGAATTTAAAAAACTGGCGATCCATTAAATAATGGATCACCGCAAATGATTGCGACGCCGCAATAACAAAAACAATTGGAATCGAATCCAAGTAATTACCCTGTTGATGAGAAAAATATTTAACGAAAACAACGAAATGGCTCAGGACCGCAAGAGCTACTAGAAATAGGACCAACCGACCCATTTTAGTGGCGTCCTGTGGTGAATTTTTAAGGTTTGATTCGATATTTTTGTTAACAATAAAATATTCAACACCATGGCAGCAACTTGAAAAAAAACCGGCCGAAAAAGAAATATATTTAAATGGCAACAGCAGAAAACGGAAACTGAATTTTGCCGAAGTGGAACGAATTCCCAAACTTTTTATGACGTTTACGATTAAATACACCGCTGCAGCAACGGCTAACCCACAAGCAATCCATTTCAACGCAACAATCGACGCATGATCTGAAAGTTGAATTAAAAAGAAACTCGATGTTGAAATTAATGTAAAAATCAAAAGCAGCTGATACACAATTTTCTCGAATTTTATTTTTCTTGAAGCATCTTGTGGCGATTCAGATTTCTTGTAGGTTTGAAAAACGCCATAGGCTTGAGTGATCGCATGGTGTACAGGCAGCAACCCCACATGGTAAGCTAGGAAGGCCTGGTTTAAATAATTAAGTGGGTAAGGCAACTGAATCCGATGATACAAAACAAATAAACTCAAAAATATAGCGACAAACAGAACAAGACTAATCAGTGGAAATGCGAATTTTTGATTCCACAATCCACGGGTTAATGCATCCCGGAACAATTTGTACTTCAGAAGTCTAAAACTAAATACAGTGTGTAAGCTATTTAGAAATAAAATATTCGCAATGAACTCAAAGTAAATCTGGCCCGATTTAAATGAATTTTTAAGCCAAATAAATTCGATTGTTGCCGCGCAGATACCTAAAAAGGTTAGTAAATGGACCAATGATTCTGAATAAAATCTTGAGGACAGTCTATTGATGGCCGCAGGCGGTCTTTCAAATTCGGCCTCGAGTTGATTGGCATGCATCACATAACTTCAGCTTAGTTTCGAAATTTTGTCTATTTGGGAGTTCATAGGCCGGCGGCATAGACCTTTACGCTGCCTTAGAGACACGCATTTTAGCTTTAATGCTTGACCTCTGGGCGCTTTAGTCTCAATAGTTTTATTCATTAACTTTAAGAGGTAGGAGTCCCATGAAAGCAATTACTGAGTTTCCAAGTTTCGTTTTAACAAAAGGTTTAAATGCGAAAAAAGCGTTAACAACTGAAGGAAAAACTCCTGAAGAAATCAGCACATCGATTGGCGAAACTTTTAAATTCGAAGGCGATAAATTAAAACACTTTTTAGCAGCGATCGATCTATCTGCTAATACTAAAGACTTAAAACGCATCATGGTTGTTGGTTTAGCTGAAGGCGAAACAGCCCCTGCAAAAGCCGTTAAAGTTGAAGAGCACTACTACATTCCTGAATCATTGATCTTATCAGCTCCAGTTAAACCAGCTGCAGACGCTAAAGGTGGTCGTGGTGGTAAAGGCGGCGGCGGAGGACGTGGTGGCGGTAAAGGCGGCGGCGGACCTAAAGGATCTCCTTGGGGCATGTCTCCTGAAGAGAAAGCTGCTAAAAATAAACCAGCAACTCCTAAGACTTAATCTTTGTTTTAAAATAATATTTTGAGCTCAAAGGCTCGTTGGAAACAACGGGCCTTTTTTTATAATCCTAAATAATCTTCGTAGGTGCAATGACGATCGTCTTTGATGCCACCGTCTGCAATATCGATAATACGGTTCGCCGTCGTTTGAATAAACTCATGATCGTGACAGGTAAATAGAACGGTACCCTTAAAAGACTTCAATCCGTCGTTGACTGCCGAAATACTTTCTAAATCTAAATGTGCCGTTGGTCCATCAAGCATCAGGACATTGGCACCTGACAACATGATTTTTGAAAGCATACAGCGAACTTTTTCGCCCCCAGACAATACATTTGATTTTTTCAATGCTTCTGAACCGCTAAATAACATTTTACCTAAAAATCCACGAATGAAAGATTCGTCTTTTTCAGACGAATATTGACGGAGCCAATTGACCAAATCTAAATCGCCATTTTGAAAAAATTCTGAATTATCAGCTGGCAGATAAGCTTTGGTAATTGTAATACCCCAAGCAATCGTTCCAGTATCAGGTTTAATTTTATCGTTTAAAATATCTAGCAAAATTGTTTTTGCCAGATCGCTTTTACCTAATAGAATTGCTTTGTCTCCGCGTTTTAAAGTAAAATTAATATTCTTTAAAACTTGGACGCCCTCTAATTTGTACGACAAATTAGAGACTGTCAGAATATCTTGGCCCGCTTCACGTATAGACTCGAACCCAACAAACGGACGCTTACGACTCGACATTGGCATTTCGTTGAAGGTTAATTTTTCTAAAGCTTTTTGACGAGACGACGCTTGCGCAGATTTAGAGGCGTTAGCACTGAATCGTGCGATGAAGGCTTTTAATTCTTCGGCGCGGTCGGCACTCTTTTTATTTTGGTCCGATAAAAGACGTTGTTGTAATTCGCTGGCTTGCAACCAGAAATCGTAATTTCCAGTAAAGGCTGTTACTTTTCCGTAATCGATGTCGGCAATGTGAGTACAAATCGTATTTAAAAAATGGCGATCGTGGGAAACCACAATGACTGTATTTTTAAAATTCATTAAAAAATCTTGCAGCCACTTGATCGCGTAAATATCTAAATTATTCGTTGGCTCATCCAGTAATAGAATATCGGGCTGGCCAAAAAGCGCCTGCGCTAACAAAACTTTAACTTTTTCCGAATTAGTTAATTCTTTGACTAATTTTTGGTGAGACTCAGGACCAATGCCTAATCCCGCTAACATGCTGCCCGCTTCAGATTCGGCTTCGTAACCGTTCATTTCGGCAAACTGCATTTCTAACACACTGGCGCGGTCGCCATCGGCTTCCGAAAAATCTGGATTAGAATAAATTTTTTCTTTTTCCTGCATGATCGAAAATAGTTTTTTATTTCCCATCAAAACTGTGTTGATAACCGTAACTTCGTCGAATTCAAAATGATTTTGTTTTAAAATTGAAAGTCGTGCATTCTGTGGCATGATAACCTCGCCAGAATTGGGTTCAATTTCTTTTGAAAGTACTTTTAAAAAAGTTGATTTACCGGCACCATTTGCGCCGATAAGGCCATAACAATTACCTGGCGTAAACTTAACGGTTGCGTCTTCAAATATTTTTTTCCCGCCGAAACGAAGGGAAACATTGCTCGTACTGATCATGGAATGTCCTCTAAAAGAACTGTTTTTTTACTCTTGAATGGCGTTTAGGACAATCAATAACTGCTGATTTATTAAATACCGTGGCACTTTTTGAATTTTTTGCCGCTGCCGCAGTGGCAAGGATCATTGCGGCCAATTTTAGGCTCTGTTCGCACAACGGTTTCTATCTGGTGGTGATGGTGGTCTTCACCCTCTTTATGTGTATGTGAATCGCCATCAACAAATAACCATTGACCGTTATTGGCCTTGCGGAACTCCGCAACCTCGTGGTGATCGACGCCTTCACCATTGGCCTCGTAAGTGGCTATGAACTCGACTGTTCCCTTTGAGTCCGTGGCCGCGCCGTCCTTGGTGGAAATAATTTTTAAACCCTTCCACTTCGATTGTTTGGCCCATTGTTCTGTATTTTTAGAATCAAAATCATGTTGTGACTCAGGAGCTAATGTCTTTTTTAAATACGCAACGTCCGGTAAAGTAAAGGCTGTATAACGGGAACGCATTAGTTTTTCGGCTGTTTCCGGTAGCGCCGTGCCTTTAATTAATGGTTCACAGCAACTTCTATAATCTAAACCTGATCCACACGGGCAAACGGAACTCATAAGCATCCTTTTGAAATATTAGTGCTCCATCATCGACTGTTAAGACTTATGCGGTCAAAGATTTTTATGTCTTGTCCTTATTTTTCTGTGAACTTATTTTTCGAAAATGACGCTTTCAGGTTGGCACGATTGCGACCAGTAATTGTCTGATTGCGGATTTTGTGTTTCAGAGTGTTCTTCCAAAGTTTCAATCAAATCATCTATGTTTAAACGTTGACCAGCGGCTTTTCCAGCTTGTTGCAAGATCAGTTCACTGCCATTTGGTTTCGGATTAAAATAACGAATTTGAAATACAGTTCCTGGCAAACAAAGAACTTCTTCTTCGTTAGGATAACTAGAAAATGGTGCAATATATTTACAAGATTGCGATGCTAAAATGAATCGGTATTGGCCACCAAATCCAGACGCCACCGAGGTACTTAAAAAACCGCGATCCGCAAATGCAGAACCTGGTTTACAATTTGTAATCAATTCAGATTTTAAACTAGTTCCACGTTTGGTTACGCCAACGTAATCTTTGAGTTTATTTAAACCAGCCATCAAAAATTTTATTGTCAGTCGATATTTTTTTAGTTCACTTAAATTTAATTGGCGAAGTGCTGAGTTAATTTGAGTGTAAAATGAACCCGTATACATACGTAGTGCTAAATATTCATTTTGCGTCATATAGCACACTGGCAAGGTTTCATAGTATTGCGAAATATTGTAATAAGCCGCGCCGATTCCATTTTTTTGTAGGTCCGCAAGAAAATCAGCGTTACTGATTTGAAGGTCTTCATCCTGGCTTAAATTTTTCTTCGCAGCTTTATATTGAGCGTCTGATTCATAAAGGCACTGTGGGCCTAAGTTGGATTTACTTTTAGCGATCTCAGCGGCAAAAATCTCGGCCCAGTTTTCTGTGACTTCAGGCTCTTTTGCAGCATTGGCAATTCCTGCTTGAGTGACAAAAACAAATAAAAACAGAACGACAAATCGATTTTTTAGTAATTTTTTTTTCATGGTGATCTTAACAAATGCAAACCTAGGACACGGGAAAAACGGCCTTTAAAGGGGTTTAATGTCTTTTAAGCTCGCTGCTACCGCAAAAGCTTTGTTCAGGAAGCTGTAAGAGTTACAGATCAATTCGAAAACCAAATGAACCGGTTACCATCTCAAGGTAGAACGTTTTCTAATGAGTATCTGGAGTTATAATCTTAAAAACTTTTTAACAATAAAAAATTTTAATTTCTGAATAGGATTTCGATACCCTAGCCACGTATAGGACTTTTTTAAACTTATTAAATAAGGATCATAATGAACAGTCCAAGGCGTCTTCAAAACTTGGCCACGACCTAATACAGTTTTTAGAAATATAGTTCCACCCGTGGCCGCACAGGAATAAACTCCGAGTGGCAACGACGGCGCTTTGCGCGCCTGAAAATTTGAATAACTTGGATCAACTAAATATCTTGTATGCTGTAAACTGGGTGCGATTCCGACTAAGAATAATAAATTTCTGTGAGTTTCTACTGCCGTTGAATGCAGTCCAAAATAATCTTTAAACGACATCGAATTTGAATCAAAAACGATCGCAGAACTGCCGGTTCCAATCGGCGCCGCAGAAATAGCTGTTTTGCCTTTAGTTCGAAGCTGTGCAAATAGTTCTTCGCGAATATCTAATACAAAAAAATCAAGCGAATCAAAATAGAAATCGATTTCATCGCAGAATGCAGGAATGTCTACCCTCTGTAAAAAGCGATTACGAACTTTAACTTCGGCCTGTGGATTAATACTTAAAATTCGTTCGCGGATAACATCAACTTTAGGACGACCATAGTTTTCGACTTGGCAGGCGTTTTGGCGATTGGTGTTTTCCATTGAAAATTCGTCTTGATCACAGATGCTAAATTTGGTGACTCCTAAGCGTGCAAGCACTTCGGCATACTGGCCACCAACTCCGCCCATTCCAATAATTCCAACACGGGTGCCGGCAATTTTTGTTTGTTCATCAGGCGTGACCCATCCCAAATTTCTTGAGAACGCTTTCTGATAATCAAAATCGCTTGCCGCCATAACCACCTTTTATCCGTTGGGGCGTTTATTCGTTTAGAACCAAAACGTCCCTGCAACAGAATAAAAGACATATTCGCCACCTGGTACTTTATCACTAAACCAGTTTACAATCGCCATGCGCTCTAAACCGATTGCAAACGTTGGCTTAACTTTAAATTGAGTTCCCATCTTGTACACTGGGCCAATTAAAGTTTCGTCTGAAGGAGTACCTGTTCCAGTGACCCCAACTTCTTTAACCATGTGAATACCAAAACCTGGAGTCACATAAGCCAAGAATTTGCTGTTATCGATAAAATTCATTTTGTAAGTGCCGCCTAGTGATATCACTTGGTTAACAACCATAACGGCACCAGATTTTTTGTTGGTTTGGTAAAAGAAGTATCCACCAGGACCTGCGCCATCAGTCATTTTATTGTAATCAGCCCCGATGTGGATGGCTTGCGATACAAAACCTAATTTACCCACTACTTCAGACGACGAATCTGAGTCAAAGTTCAAATCATTTGAAGAGCTAGAAGCCATAGGCGCCGTTTTTTTTACGGTTCTTTTGGACTGTGCAGATACGCCAACAGATATGGCTATAACTAAAATAAAAACTAGATTTTTCATTGATCCCCCTATTTAAAAAATTGTGACTCTTAAAGTCTGATCTATGGGATTGATTTAGGCAACAAAATGTCATGCTACTGGCCCCTTAAAATGTTGTCGCCATAGGGAATTACTTCTAAAAAAACGGGTTGCGATTCGTTTTTTTGTTGTGTTAGAATTTAACTCTTCTTTGTTTTAATCGAAAAGGAACTTATTTTTGTGAATGTGCGTTGGATGATTGCCTTTGGCCTATTGCATTTGTGTTTCTGCATTTCATGCATCCATTCAAATGTAAATTCAGCTCTGGAGGGCGCAAATATGAATCAGCAAAAAAACATATATAGAGTTAGTTCGCTGATTTAAATTTCACGGTTCGCAAGTTTTCCACAGATTTTTTGGATATTATTGGCGATAACTTATTTTTCTGTGGCTAAGTTCA
>JAYVHE010000063.1:0-11726 GCA_043771495.1 Bdellovibrio sp.
CATGCGCCGATTTACTTTGGGTGCGCTTGATAAAGGTCTTAAACCGCCGGTCGTCACAGCGATCATGAAATACCAAGCCACTGAAATTCAACGTAAGGTCACCAACGACGCGATGGATGTTATGGGTGGCGCTGGAATTTCTTTGGGCGCTCGCAATTTATTGGCGGAAGGTTACATCGCAACTCCAATCGGAATTACGGTTGAAGGGGCTAACATCATGACTCGTACGCTGATTGTTTTTGGTCAGGGTGCACTTCGTTGTCATCCTTATGCGTTTGATGAAGTTCGCGCTTTAGAGGCTGGAAACACCAAAGATTTTGACAAAGCCTTCTTCGGGCACATAGGCCACGTCGTGCGTAACTTATGCCGTTCGATTTTATTATCTTTAACTCGTGGCTATATTGCAATGGCGCCATCAGGTGTGCATCCAAAAACTAAAATTCACTACCGCCGTTTACAATGGGCTTCAGCAACATTTGCGATTTTAGCCGACGTTGCGATGGGAACTTTAGGTGGTCAGTTAAAAATGAAAGAAAAAATCACCGGCCGTTTTGCCGATATTTTTTCGAACATGTATATGTCAACAGCGGTTTTACGTCGTTTTATGGAAGAAGGACAAAAAGAAGAAGATCTTCCATTTGTACAATTTTTCTTAAAACAATCGATGTTTGATATTCAAAAATCATTCGAAGGCTTATTTGATAATTTAAAAATTCCAGGACTTCGTTGGTTATTTAAAGAAGTTCTTGGAGCTTGGTGTCGTATTAATTCAATCGGTTCGCAAGCCACTGACGGTTGGTCTCATTTAATTACACGCGCGATGATGACTCCGGGTGAACAGCGCGATCGTATGACGGATGGAATTTACTGGATCGGTGAGAAGTCCCACGGGGCTTCCGTGGTGTTAGATCGTTTATCAAAAGGTGACCAGACTGCGCGACTAGAAAATGCATTCAACGTTGCGGTTCGTGCAGAGTCGGCTGATAAAAAAGTTCGTTCGGCTTATCGAGCGGGATCAATTAAAAATAAAAAAGGCCTTCCGGCGTGGGATGAAGCACTTGGTAAAAAGATTATTTCTCAGGAAGAATATCGCTTGCTGACTGAGGCTGATAAAGTTCGGTTTGATGCGATCTTGGTGGATGATTTTTCTGAGAAGGAATATCAAGAGAATTTGCCGTAATCGGGAAAGGCTATTTTATTTAAGAATGTAAATTTGCTCCTTATCCTCGGTCAGTAAATTTCCACCATTGTCTGGCTGTATTTCCAATACAGCCAACGTTTCCATCGTTATAGACAACGCAACCGGTGTTATGTCCCCCACTTAAATATTTAATAGGCATTTTTAAATTAAAAACTGTCTGATAAGCCTCGCCGGGATCAGCTATATAGGAATAATTATCTCCGAATGAGGCAATACAATTTACGGTGGTGGAACTATTAAATAGATTTTTTTGCATTGGCAAAGTCCCGATGTTTACCATCGGTACGCGCATCACAACCCACGAATTAATCAAACAATTAAATATTGCATTGATTGGTTCGCCAAATGCATCCATCCATGAACCGGAAGGCCCGTTACCGCCGGTAATCTCTGTTTGGTTCTTTGCTCTGTCTTGATTCTGAAACTACGGTTTCTCTAACGACGACGACTTTGATTTGTCCTGGGTATTGCATTTCATCTTCGATGGTTCTTGCGATTTGTTGTGAGATCTTTAATGCGCCCAAATCATCGACGGCTCTTGAATTCACAACCACTCGGCATTCTCTTCCGCCATTTAAAATAAATACGTCTGTTACGCCGTTAAAGCGTTTTGAGATTTCTTGGAGGCCCGTTACTTTTTGTGTGTAGGTTTCCATCGTTGATCGGCGTGCGCCCGGTCTTCCGCCTGAAATCGCATCGGCTGCGATAACTATAAAATCCATATTGTTGTCTGGGGTTACGTCGTGATGATGGGCTCGCACGGCATGAACTATTTCTGCGACTTCGCCGCGCGCTTGAATAAAGTCGGCACCAATCACGGCATGGCTACCATCGATTTCATGATCCAAAGCTTTTCCTAAGTCATGCAAGAAACCGGCACGGCGGGCGTGTTTATTTTCTGGAATGCGCTTCCCATTGAGTTCCGACATCAGAAGTCCTGCGAACCAGCCCACTTCACCGCAATGAAAATATTGATTTTGGGTGTACGAATAACGATAACGAAGCGAGCCCATGACCTGCTTGATCTCAGGATTTAAATCAATCAATCCCAGTTCTTTACTTAAATTTTCGCCGTCTTTTTTAATTTGGCGCAATAATTCGGTCCGAATAAAATCCGCCGATATTTTAATCGATGCGGGATCTGGTGTTTTATTTTTCTTTTCACAATCTGCAAATATTTTTTCAAAAATTCGTCGAGTCAATTCGCGACGAACGGGATCGTAACCAATAACTTGAACATTCAAAAGGCGTTCTGGGTCTGGATTTTCATCAATAAAGACGTCACAACCGGTTTGCTCGCGCACAGCGGATATATTTTCTTTAAGTTGTTTGCAAAACATAGCGCGAACTTTTTCATTCGGGAAAAACGTCGTTGCAATATGGCGTTCGGTGCTCATCTCTTTTGAAAAACGATCAATACATAACGCTAAAATCCGTTTAGCTTTGGCTTCAGAAAAATCTTTAGCTTCAGCCACTGTAATCTCGGCTAATTTTTCGGCCATCGAGGTGGCTTCGTTGATCATTTGATCCTTAAGGCCGGCCACTATGTCTTCTTCCTTAAGTCCGGTTTTTTGAATCAACTGGTTTTGATATTCAATTTTGCGCTCTTTTAACTTTTCTAAAAGGGCTTTGTGGTGTTTTTCAAGTTCGGCCAAACGAATCGAAATTTGGCGAACGTTATTTTCCTCTTGCAGTAAAGTGGCGCGTAGACCTTTGTCTTTTTCTTCATATTTCTTTTTGCGGTTTTGGATTTCTTCATCCAGCTCTTTGCAGTGCTCTTCAATATCTAAATGTTGTTCTTCAACGCGACTCCAAGCTTCAAGTTCGATTTCTTGGGTCAGCAGCTCGCGTTCCTTGTCGTCTTCTTGGACGATGGTTTGCGCGTCCATTACAATTTCTTTGGCATCCATTTCAGCTTCGCTTAAAATTGATTTTCGAACAAAGTAAGAAATTAAAAATAAGATCAGGGCCCCGAGGACAAACCCGATCGCAGCAAAAATAATAATTTGAGTCATATTCATAATGTTGCCTTTTGATTTAATGGACCTTGAACAGTGGCTCCAGAGGCCGCCGCAGAATCAAGGTGTTTTAAGCTTGTTATTACAAGCAGTGATAAAAATCCGAGCGCAATCGCCAAGTAACCAACTTGCGTGTAGCCTTCTAGAATTTTCGTTTCAAAATTTTCGGAAATAATGTAACCAGAGATTAAAGCCCCAAACGCCATCGAAATAGCCTGGATGCAACTGACCAAACTTAAAAATGCACCACGGGTTTCGGGCGGGGAAGCCTGCGACACCAGAGTTTGCGCTGGAATCATTCGAGCTCCGGCTGAAATAAAAAAGAGTCCAGAAACAAATAACATCCAAAATTCAGTGGAACGCTCTAAGTGAGTAATAATAAACATTGGAATAATCGAAAATAAAAATCCACCGATATACATTTTTGATTTGCCATAGCGATCACAAAATCGACCAATCAATGGTGCCGAGATGATCGAGCAAAGTCCGCCAATTAAGTAAACCAGCGGAAGATGATTCTCGGGAAGTCCGCCGTTAGCGACCAAGGTCGGAGAAATAAAAGGAATAATCATAAAATGACTGAACATCACTAAAAACATAAAAACCAGAGCGCGCCGTTGTGAAGACGTGTTCAGTGCACCAATGAGCGGTTGAGCTAATTCTGCAAAACTAAGTCGGCCTTCACTTTTTGCGCGCAAATGGCTCGTCAAATTGGGAACTGTCATGGCTGCAAAACCCAAAGCCAAAAGTGAAAAGCCCGCTAAAAAGAAAAAGGGACTGTGCCAATTAATTTTCTGCGCCAACAACAAACTAAATGGTACACCGGCGATAGACGCCAAAGAAAAAGATGTCGCAAGCACGCCCATGGCCGTTCCACGTCGTCTGTAGTCAATGACGTCGCTAACGATAGAAAGAATAAGTGAATTCATCACCCCGCCAAAAAATCCGGCGAGGGATCTAAAGATCAAAAAGCTTTCATAATTTGGCGAAAGTCCACAAAGTCCTGTGGCCACAACGAAACCCGAAAACATCACCAGCAGAATTTTTTTTCGATCAAAAGCATCGGCATAAAACGTCGCTAAAAATCCGGACAGGCCCGCACAAAATGAGTAGGCCGAAACTAATAAACTAAATTGCGATGGTGTGATCGAAAATTCACGCATTAACTGCGGCCCCAGTGGCATCACAATCATAAAATCAACGATGTGATTAAACTGAATAGCGGCCAAGCAAAATAGGAGTAATTTCTCGCGTCGATCGAACATCAAATCAGTGTATATTTGAATGTCTGTGAGAGATAGTTCTTCGACGAAAAGAAACTTTATGGTGCTTTGCGAAAACCCACGAAACAAGTGGTATGTCTGAGCTAAATTCGCCATAACTTTGGAATGAATAAATTTTTAAGCTTCGCTAAAGTGTCGTTCTCTCGAATTTTGATCGGACTTGTTGTTGTTTTTTTAATCTGGATGGTCGCTGGAAATTGGTCATTCGTTTTTAAAAAACGAATCGTGGGTCAAGTGGTGACTGTTGAGCGCGTGATGGCTCCTGTTGCCATTATTAACAATGCTGGAGATGCACTAAACAAAGAAAACTTTTCATTTTCTATTGGTATCAAAGATCTGCACACCACAGAAATTCATGTAGCGTCCAGTGAAGACCGTAAATGGGCCGCAGTGCAACCGGGTAATTGTGTTGTGGCGGCTTTTTTTCCATATCCACCTTGGAATTTGAGCCGAGGCACATCGGATCACAATGCACGGCTGCTCAGAACTTTTGAAAAGTGTGAGGGTCAAACCGCTGAACCGACATTTTGGGAACGTGTTCAGTTTTTCTTTCTTTGGATCTAGCGGACTTGTTCAGCAGGATGAAAGATTTATTATGTTTCAATGCTGGATTTAGATCGAGCTAAGTGTTTTCCCATAAAATATTTAACTAAAACTAAAGTCACGACTGGAGCCGTGCCCGCCAAAAAATTGTTACCTTGATTGAGCCAAGAAAACCCCACGCTAAGCTAAGCACAAAATCAGATAGTAAATTGAAAACTTTTTTTGATGATGAACAGACGAAAATTGCGCTTCAAATATTCCAGTGCGGGTATAAGCCGTAGCCAGCAAGCAAACTAAAAAAATTAAAATCATAAGTCCGCTTTCGCGACTCTGACTTAGAATATCCAGTAAAAACCCAATCTCAAAATAAAAACCCAATCCTCCAAAAATCAAAAACAGATTTACACCCGTAATCAATCGACTCAATTTTGTTTTAAGTATAGGAATCAATATCGCAAACTCAATGACGGCGGCGAGCGCCCCCAGCTGAAAGGCCATGGCCCAGTTTCCCGGTTGATGGCGAGTGGCTATGTATAAAAATAGTGAGAGCGGTAAAAACTGGGTAAATCGGAGCAAGATTTTCATTGAAGGATGATTAGCGAGACGCCATTGATAACGTCAGTTTAGTCAGGGCCCGGACGGGATTTAAATTTTGTTGCTGCGATTTATGTTGGATTAATAAAATCATCACGGCGATGACGAAAATTAGAAACCAATTTCTTAATTGCATGTAAAACAACATAACAAGTCCTAATCGGTTATAAAGTGTGTTTGTCTTTTAAAGTGTGTGATGATCCTACCGCTATTTTGCTTTGCCATCAACTGCACCTCGGTAAAGTTGTAAATACTGCCAGCCACTGAACAGACTTAATACAACACTTACCCATAAAAGCCCAAGGCCAAATGTATGATTAGAGACGATCGCTGTTCCAAGGCTTAAATTAAACGCAGGCAAGATCAAAAGTGGAATGGAAATCATCTGTAAAGCGGCTTTCCATTTGCCCGTTGCCTTAGCATCGATGACCAAACCCTCGGCCGCCGCCGCCGCGCGAATGCCACCAATTATGGTATCGCGACCAACAAACAAAATCAGGATCCATGAGTTGACGACGGAAAATTGCAAAAGCATGGCAAGGACACTCGTCACTAAAACTTTATCGGCCACAGGATCTAAAAATTTTCCCAGTTGTGTGACTGCCTCGAATTTGCGGGCGTAGTAGCCATCAAGATAATCGGTGATCGACGCTAAAATAAAAACCACAGTTGCTAAATACAAAGCCCAAGGTTCTTGGATGTAAATCAAAAATGCAATGGGAATTGCGATGAAGATGCGAGACAGGGTCAGTAAGAGTGGCCATTGTTTTTTTGTCATGCTTGAGTCAATTGTTGAATCCCGCACCCCCATCTGTCAATATAGCTGAATGCAAATAATGACTCGGCGGGTGCATGTCTACGAGACAGATGTCATGGGAATCGTCCACCACTCAAATTATGTTCGCTACTGTGAAGAAGCCCGAGTGCTTTTCTGCGAAAAGTTCGGTCTCTTAGGCTTAAGCTATGAAAATAACGAAGAGGCTGTTCACGGATTAACCGTTATTGGTTTGCAATTTCTTTATAAAAAGCCGATGCGATTTCACGATGAATTTTTTGTCCAGATTCAAGGACGACAAGACGGCATCAAATTGATTTTACAATACAAAATTTTTAAAACGACGAAAACACAACCCGAACTTTGTCTGGTGGCTGAAACTCAACATTGTTCTTTAAGTAAAGACTTAAAAGTGCAACGCCCAACGCAAGACTATTTATTGAAAACGAAGGAGATCCCGTGGACCGCAACCTGGCTTTAGAATTTGTTCGTATTACCGAAGCAGCCGCGCTTTCTTGCGCAAAATTAATGGGCCGTGGAGATGAAAAAGCCGCCGATCAAGCGGCCGTTGATGCCATGAGGAAAGCCTTTGATTCCGTTCGCATTGATGGAACTGTTGTCATTGGTGAGGGCGAGCGTGATGAGGCCCCGATGTTATTTATTGGTGAAAAAGTCGGTCGCAAAACAGAAGACTCTATTGCCGTTGATATTGCGCTTGATCCTCTTGAAGGAACGACGATTTGTGCCAATGGCGGTGTCGGTGCAATTTCAGTGATCGCTGTCGCAGAAAAAGGTGGTTTCATCCACGCGCCAGATACTTACATGGATAAAATTGCGGTTGGTCCTGGCGCTGTTGGTGTGATTGATATTGATTTGTCGGCTAAGGAAAATATTGGCCGCGTTTCCGAGGCCTTAAAAAAACCAGTTGGCGACATGACGGTCGTTATTTTAGATCGTCCTCGTCATGCCGATTTGATCAGCGAAGTTCGCAAAACAGGTGCTCGCATTCACTTAATCGGCGACGGTGATGTTTCTGCAGCGGTAGCGACGGCCTGGCCGGACTCAGGAATTGATTTGTTATTTGGTATTGGTGGCGCCCCTGAAGGAGTCATCTCTGCGGCCGCTATGCGCTGCCTCGGCGGAGATTTTCAAGGCCGCCTTAAATTTCGTAACGACGACGAAAAAGAACGCGCTAAAAAAATGGGAATCGTTGATTTAAATAAAAAATTTAACTTGCACGAATTAGCTCGTGGCAATGTGATGTTCTGCGCCACCGGTGTGACCGACGGACCACTTTTAAAAGGTGTAAAACTTTATGCAGGAAACCGCGCCCGCACGCAATCAATCGTGATGCGGTCGCAAACCGGGACCATTCGCCAAGTTGAGACGTTTCATAATTTTTCACTCAAGAAAAACGTCTAGGTTTTGGTCGTCGATGGCAACGATCAGTGTTTTTTGTTTTTCATGCAAAAAAATCAATGCGGGGTTGCTCGCGATTGGGCGCAAAGACGAATGCCAGTTTTGTAAAGCGGATCTGCATGTATGTAAAAATTGTGATCTCTATGATCCCAAAGTTTACAACGAGTGCGAAGAGCCGCAAGCTGATGTTCAACGCGACCGAGAGCGCTCTAATTTTTGCGATTACTATAGACCTAAAGGCAGTGGCCATCTTGAGTCTGAAAAAGACAAACTCAAGGCCGCTGCGGATGCATTATTTAAAAAAAGTTAAAAGACGAAGATTGAAAGGAATCAAACATGGCCAGCGCTGAAACAACTGAAACGTTTAATTGTACACCCAAGGAATTTTACGACCTTGTGTCTGACTTTGAAAAGTACCCTGAATTTTTAAACGAAGTTAAAAAAGTTAAAATCTTGAAAAAATCTGGAACTAACATCGAAATGGAATACACAGTTTCTGTGTTAAAAACATTTAGCTACAAATTAAAAGCTCAATTGAAAGAACCTAATTCAGTCCGCTTTCAATACACCGAGGGCGACGTGTTTAAATCGATGAATGGTGCATGGGATATCCAACCTGAAGGCAAAGATAAATGTAAAGTGAATTACAAGGTCGAAGCCAATTTCGGATTGCTGGTGCCGGGAGCAATTGCAAAAACACTTGTTAGTGTTAATTTGCCGATGATGATCGCTAGTTTTAAAACAAGGATTAAAAAAGTTTATGGCAAATAATGATGATCACAATGCTAAAAAAGACCCTAGTAAAAGCAGTGATAAAAGCTCTGCGCAAGGTCTTTCCGACGCAATTAAAAAAATTATAACTGCTGGAAGTCCAGCGGATATTTCTAAGGAACTCGTGCATACAGTCGTCAGCAATATGAACAAAACCAAAGATGACATCACGGCCAAAGCGACCAGTGAAATGATTGCGCTCATTCGCCGTATCGATTTTGTAAAAGAATTTTCAAAATTTGCGCAAGAACATAAATTTAAAGTCAGTGCCGAAATTGAAGTTCTAAAAAAAGATAAACCAGCTAAAGATGATTGAAAATTTAGAGCCTTCTTTTAAAATCATTAACCCAGCTACCGGCGCGCCAATTGGTGAAGTTGCTTTTGCCAGTGAAACTGAAATTGATAACACCCTTGAAAACTTACACACCGGTTTTAAAAAATGGAAAAAGTTTTCGGTCAAAGAACGTCAGCAAAAATTATCGATCGTCATTGAAGCTTTAAAAAAATCTAAAGCTGAATTTGCACAATTGATTACGCAAACCATGGGAAAACCAATTGCTCAAAGTGAAGCCGAGTTTGATAAAACGGTCGACGCCGCCGAATACCTTTGCAGCCAAGATTGGTCCGTTTTAAAAACGCGTTCAGTGGCCGATACAAAAAGGCGCCACGAAATTCGCCGGGAACCAATTGGGATCATCGTGGGAGTGATGCCGTGGAATTACCCAATCTGGCAAGCCATGCGGATGATTTTCCCAAGTTTGATTGGCGGTAATACAGTTTTATTAAAACATGCTGAACTGACCGCGCCAGTCGGAGAGCTTTTGGCTCGTCTGTTTCAGGATTTAAATCGTGATGTAACGGTTTTTCAACATGTGATGTTTTCGCACATACTGACCGAAAGAATTGTTGCCGATGCGCGCGTGGGGGGAATTAGTATAACCGGTTCAATCCGTGCCGGCCGAGCTATTGGTGAAATCGCCGGCCGCCAATTAAAAAAAGCCGTGCTTGAACTTGGTGGCAGTGACCCTAGTTTGGTGTTTTCGGATTGCCATTTAGAGTCATCAGTTAAGGCTATTTTGCGCTCACGTTTTTTGAATTCAGGTCAGGTTTGTATTGCGACAAAGCGTGTTTTTGTTGAACGCACGATCCTGCAGAAATTTTTAGATCAGACTTTAACGCAATTTCGAACCTACAAGGCCGATGATCCCACTAAATCCACGACTAAAATTGGTCCACTGGCGCATTTAAAATTTAAAAATGAATTTTTACAACAGATGCAGGCCGTTGGCCTTTATAGTCAGATCATCGCCGAGAATAAACTTGATATTGCTCCGTTTGAGTCGGCATTCGTCAGTCCAAAAATATTGCTATTTGACCGTCACGTTGAGTTTTTTAAAACCAACGAAATTTTTGGACCCGCTTTGTGCGTGATTCCGTTTGATTCTGAAAACGACGCGCTAAAAATGGCAAACTCCACGATTTTTGGACTGGGCGCCAGCATTTACACAACTAACAATACTCGAATTGAGAATTTAACTCGCGATATTGAGTCGGGGCAGATTTCCGTAAATAATTTTGTCAGTTCCGACGTAAAACTGCCTTTTGGCGGCCAAAAACAATCAGGCCTTGGACGCGAACTCGGTGAAGATGGCTTTTTAGAATTTTGTCAGACAAAGGTGGTCAGCTATGAGCTGGAATCGCCTTGAACATCAAGTTTGGAATCAACTCAAAATTCACGATATTCAAAATGAACGTTTAATTTTAGCGGTGTCGGGTGGATTGGATTCAATGGTGCTTTTGCAAGTCCTGCAACGGCTCAATTTAAAAAATACCTTAATTGTGGCGCATTTTCATCACGGCAAAAGTGCGGATTCGGCGCAGACTGTTTTTCGGGATTATGCTTTAACGGCGGTCCAAAACGCGTGTGAAAACAATGAATTTAAAATGAAACCGCATCGGCAAAAAATTGTTTTCGAATATGCAAAATCATTAGTACTTTTAAAATCAGAAGCTGACTTCAGACAAGCCAGGCAGCATTTTATGGCCGGATTAATTAAAAAATATCCCAAAGTGGTGGTCGTTACAGGTCATCATCAAAATGATTTATTGGAAACCTTCGTTTTAAAAATGATGCGAGGCTCAGGAGTCGCCGGACTTAAGAATTTTAAAGAATTCAACGGCAACGTGTTTCGACCTTTTTTGCAAAATCAAAAAGCGCAACTTCGTACTTACGCGCAAGAGCGTAAAGTGCAGTGGGTTGATGATCCGAGTAATCAAGACACGCAGTTTTTAAGAAATTGGCTGCGCCAAGATTTGTTTCCTCAACTCGAGTTTCGTCATAGCGGCGCCCTGCGCAATTTGTTTAGCAGTATGGATCGACTGCTGAGGGAATCTGGACCAGGGGCTGACCCTGATCAATTTTTTCGATCGGTCCATCGACAAAACTCTAAAAAATTAATTTTCAAAAAATCAAAGAAAAGTTGCGTCATCGAATTGGATCGAATTTGGTACGCTCATTTGGATCGTACGAACAAGGAAAAGGTCCTATTTTTGGCCCTTAAACAAGCACAAAACTATTATTTCGAGTTAAAACATGAAGGCGGCCTCTCAAAAATGGAAAAAAAGTCTTCTTTTTGGGACATTACAAAAGGTCGAGTAAAAGAAATTATAAAACGGCTCGACAAAAATCAAAAAGAACTCAAATTTATCATCGGTCCACTAAAAGCGCTTACATCATCTAAAAAGATCATGCTACAATTTAAGATGTAGCGGCTCGGGTGTTACAATGTCGCTTTAGCAAGAGGCTAATTGACTTTAAAAGTGTGAGGATGATCAATGAAGACAAATCAAAAATCGTTATTGTTGTGGTTTTTTATCGTTATTGTTTTAGTGGTGTTTTTACAAGCCTGGAACAATAAAAAGTCGGTTTACATTGCTGACTTTGACTACCAAAGATTTATAAAAGCCCTTCAAGAAAATAAAGTAAATAGTGGCAAAGTTGTTTTTAATCAAACAACAAAAACAATCCGTGGTGAAATCAAACCGGAATTCAGCGGCGAATTTAAAGGATCAAAGTTTGAAATTCCAGGCAACACCGGCGATGAAGGCATTAAATTATTTAG